>DASYBX010000089.1:0-14709 GCA_036500495.1 Caulobacteraceae bacterium | reverse complement strand
AAGGTGCGCGGCAAGGCCAGGAGCGGGATGTAGAGGATCGCCAGCGTCGCCGTCACGCCGTAGTACCACAGCCCGTAGAGGATCGACCTCGGCCGCATCACCTTCCCCAAACCCTTACCCTCGGACCACCTGGTCGCCCCGAATCTCTCAGCCTTGGGCTCCGTTGCCCTGGACTCCGTTGCCCTGAGCCCCACTGCCTTGGGCGGCGGCGGCTTCATGCCCGGACTTGGGGCCCAGACGCAAGACGGCCTCGCGCGTCAGGATCACCAGGTACTTGTCGTACTCCATCACCATCAGCTTCAGGCCCTGGGGCGTCTTCCACCAGGCGCGGGCGTCCACGTCCTCGGTCGCCACCGGATAGGGCGTCAGCTTCACCTTGGGCATGGCCCCGCGCAGCTCCAGCAGGGCGCGCGGCATGTGGTAGTCGGCGGTCACCAGGATCAGGCGGTCGTAGCCGCGCGCCTTGGCCCATTCGGCGGTCTCGCGGGCGTTGCCCAGGGTGTCGATGGCTTCGAAGCCCAGGTCCACGCAGCATTCGTAGAGCGGGCCGGCCACGGCCCGGGCGGCGCGGCGCACCTCCTCGCGGGTGGTCCTGCGGTTGACGCCCGAGATCAGCAGCCGCCGGCCGCGCCCGGCCTGCAGCAGGGCCATGCCCGCCTGCAGCCGTCGGTTGGAGCCGCCGGTCAGGGCGACGATGCCCTGGGCCCGGCCGGGGTCGGCGGCCGGGGTGGCGTGCGCCACCCGCGAGGCGAAGGCGAACAGGCCCACCCCCCACAGCATGACCACCACCATCAGGGCGACCAGGCTCTTCATGGGAACGGCATCTTCATCGCGCCGCCTTCAGCAGGCGCAGCGCCGCCGAGCGCGCCGCCAGGGACGCGAGGCATGCCACGATGACCGGGCAGGGCGCCAGCGCCGCCAGGTCCGTCCAGGCCACCGGCAGCACCGGCGTCAGGCCCTGGCCGCCGCCGGCCAGCCGCACCGCCGCCCCGAATCCCGCCGCCAGCACGGCCCCGCCGACGCCGGCGACGAAGGCCATGGCCGCGAACCGCTCGGCCAGCAAGCCGGCGATGAAGCCGTCCTTGGCCCCGGCCACGTGCAGCACCTCGACGATCTCGCGCCGGGTGGCCAGCACCGCCCGGGCGGCGAAGGCGATCACCGCGGCGGCGGCCAGGGCGGTCAGGACGAACACGGCGAGGGCGGCGTCACGCGCCAGGGCGGCGGCGCGGACGATGTCCTTGATCCACAGGCTGTGGTCGTCGACCGTGGCGTCGATGGCCTTGGCCTTGAGGGCGTTTTCGAGGTCGGCGGCGCTCGGCGGGGCCTTCGGGTCGAGGTCGAGCGTCACCAGGCGCGGCACGGGCAGGTCGTCGGCGAGGACCCCCTTGCCGAGCCAGGGCTCCAGCAGGGCGGCCGCCTGCTCCCGCTCCAGCGCCCGCGCCTCGCTCACGCCCTTGACGTCGGCCAGGGCCTCGGCCGCCCGCGCCGCCGCGGCGTCGGCGCTCTCCCCGCCGCTCGGCCGAACCAGCACCGTGGCGGAGTCCCTGAGCTGCGCGGTCCAGCCGGTCGCCGCGCGGTCGGCGGCCAGGGCGCAGACCGCCGACACGCAGGCGAAGAAGCACAACACGGCGATGACGAACACCAGCCCTCCGTCGCGGGCGTCGCCGCGCGGCATCAGCGGACCGGGCGTCCAGGCCTTGACGAAGGCGGCGGCGGGGTTCTGGCCCGCAGGCGAGCTCATGGGGCGGCTCCGGCGGTCAGGCGCCCCTGGTCCAGGCGCAGTTCCGGCATGCCCGACCGCGCCACCAGCTCCTGGTCGTGGCTGGCGATCAGCACCGTGGTCCCCAAGCGGTTGAGCTCGACGAACAGGCGCAGGATGCGCAGGCCCATCTCGTGGTCGACGTTGCCGGTAGGCTCGTCGGCCAGCAGGATGTCGGGCTGGCCCATCACCGCCCGGGCTATGGCCAGGCGCTGCTTCTCCCCGCCCGACAGCGTCGCCGGCATGGCGTGCAGCTTGGACCCGAGCCCGACCCAGGCGAGCATCTCGGCCACGTCGTCGCGATAGCTCTTCGGCGCCCGGCCGGCCAGGCGCAGCGGCAGGGCGACATTGTCGAAGGCCGACAGGTGCTCGAGCAGGCGGAACTCCTGGAACACCACCCCGATGCGCCGGCGCAGCAGCGGCAGCTGGCTGCGCGGCAGCACCTGCAGGTCCTGGCCGAACAGGGTGATCAGGCCGCGCGAGGGCCGCTCGGCGCGGTAGATCAGCTTGAGCAGGCTGCTCTTGCCCGCCCCGGACGGGCCGGTGAGGAAATGGAAGGAGCCGGCGTCGAGCGTGAACGACACCTCGCGCAACACCTCCTCGCCGCGCCCATAGCGCAGGCCGACCCCGGCGAAATTCAGGACGGGCTCGGGTTCGGCGCGGGCGGTGTCCGCGTCGGAGGCCGGGAAGGTGTGACTGGGCTTTCTGGACATGAGGGCGGAAATCGGCGACGTGCAGGTCAGGAGAGCAGGGACGTCCCGATTCGACAGCCATGATACTGACCTGCCCCCAGTGCGCCACCCGCTATTTCCTGCCTGACGGGCAGGTCGGTCGGGAAGGCCGTGCGGTGAAATGCACCACGTGCGGGACTGTCTGGCGCGCCGAGGGCGCTCCCGAGCCTGAGCCGGAGCCCGAACCGGAGCTGATCGTCCCCAGCTATCACTTCGAGCCGGAACCGGAGCCCGAGCCGCCCCCGGGGCATGACCCGGAGGAGGAGTTCGCCGCCGCTGCGCAGCGCCGCGCCGAGATCCTGAGGCACAAGAAGGCCGAGGCCGAGCGCCGGCAGAAGCAACAGGCGGTGATCACCGGGGCGGTGCTGGCCGGGGTGGCGGCGGCCATCGCGCTGTGCGTGGCGCTCGGCATCATCTTCCGCATCCAGCTGGTCAAATGGTGGCCGGGCACCGCGACCGCCTACGCCGCCCTCGGCATGCCGGTGAACGCCTCGGGCCTGCTGATCGACAAGGTCAAGGCCGCCCACGCCGTGGTCCAGGGCCACCCCTCGCTGATGGTCACCGGGGTGCTGACCAACGCCTCGGCCGCCCCGCGCCCCGCGCCGGCCTTCCGCGTCAGCATCCTCGACAAGACCGGCAAGCCCCTGGCCCAACGCGTGATCCAGACCGCGCCGGCGGTGGCGCTAAAGGTCGGCGAGGCGCGCCGGTTCCAGCTCGAAGCGGCCGATCCGCCGGCGGGCGCGGCCGACGTCGAGGTGACCCTGGCCCTCCCGGGCGGAAAATAGGCATGGCGGATCCCATGTCCCGCGAGCCGACGGTGCTGCTGAGCGCCGAGGCGATCGCCGAGCGGGTCGAGGCCCTGGCCGAAAGGATCGCCCCGGCCGTCAGCGACGACACCGTCGCCGTCGTGCTGCTGACCGGAGGCCTGTGGTTCGCCGCCGACCTGACCCGGGCCCTGGCCCGCCGTGGCCGGCGGCTGAGGTTCGACGCCCTGTGGCTGGCCTCCTACGGCGACTCCCACGTCTCCAGCGGGCGCTGCGAGGTGCGCGCGGACCTGCAGCGGCCGGTGGTCGGGCGCCCCGTGCTGGTGATCGACGACGTGTTCGACTCCGGCCTGTCGCTGCGCGAGGCGCGCCGGCATCTGTTGGCCGGGGGCGCCAGCCAGGTGCTGTCGGCGGTGTTCGCCCGCAAGCCCTGGCCGGAGGACCGCCTGTTCGATCCCGAGTTCGTCGCCTGGGAGGCCCCGGCCCGCTACCTCGTGGGCTACGGGATGGACTCCGCCGGCGCCTGGCGCGGCCTGCCTCATATCGGGGCGATGGACTGACGACCCGAGGAGCCTAGCCGCTCGGAGGGCGGGCGCAATGGCCGGGTGCTTCGGCCTTCGCCAAGGCCTCCTTCATCAGCTGATCCAGAACGCCCGGCTTGAACACCGGCGGATCGCTCAGGTCGTAGGCCTGGGTGTTGATGGCGCGCCCCTTCGCGCCGATCAGCCTGATTTCCAGAGAGTGTACGGAGCCCGCGCCCATGCCGTCCTCCAGCGACGCGAGGCCCGTATCCGGCACGCCTTCGGACAGGCTGGGGTTGAACGGGATGACGCCGCCCAAAGCCACGGGCGTTCGCCCGCCGTGGCTGACCTGGGTCATGGCGGTTTCGAACATCCGCCAGGGCCGCCGAGCCTTTTCGACCCCATCGGCCACGAGCAGGATCGACGCCGTGGGCGTGGGCGGCGGCGGGTTGAAGGGAATCAGTTCGACGACGCTGACGAACTCCGGCCTGCGCCCGACCACGCCGTGATCGATGGGATATTCGACCAGCGCGAACGGAAGGCTCGCCGCCCCGCCCGGCTTGGATAGCCGCCACACGGCGGCCGAATGCTCGACAGCCCCCGAGCTGGATACGGTGAGCTTCACCGACACCGGGGACTCGCCCTTGGTGGGATCGCCGCCGTAGCAGATGCCGTGCGCGGGCGGCTGAGCGGCGGCCGGCCTCGCGCCGAGTGCGGCCCCGGAAAGCGCCACGATGGACAGAAGGGCCGTCGCCATGGAGCGCGAAGACGCCGCCGTTCGACCTCGCATGGCCCGCTCCATAACCACCAGCACGACCGTTACACGTCGTAACAGACAAGTCGAGTCGTACGCTGCCATCGATCTTTTAACGAGCGGCGCGGGGCATCACACCATCTGCACCACGACCCCGTCCGGGTCCCTCACGTAGAAGCCGTACTCGATGTTCTGCTGCGGCGTGAGGCCGTGGGCCTTCAGCACCGGCGTGACCGCCTCGGGGCTGAACTTGTCGAGGCGGAAGGCCCAGTGGTCCACCGCGCCGGCGGGGGGCTGCTGGCGCAGGGATACGATCACCCGACCGCGCTCGCCCGGCGCCGGCTTGGGGCCGAGGCGCAGGATCTTGTTGGCGGCGTCCTCGCCGTTGGCCACCAGGCCGAACACCCGGTTGTAGAAGCCGGCCGAGCGCTGCAGGTCGCCGACCAGGATCGAGACATGGTCGATGCCGGTGGGCTGCAGGGCCGGCAGCGCCGGCTCAGCCGAGGCCGGCGCGGCGACCGAGGCGGCCGCCAGGGCGGAAAGGCCCGCCACCAGTTCGCGCCGCGACAGCCGCCCGCTCTCGTAGCGGTCGAGGAGGTCGGAAATCACGGGGTCCACGGGCGTCTCCAGGCTCAAGGTTGGCCTTGAGCCTAGAACCCGGCCTGCCGACCGGCAATCGGCTCCCAGAGCACTCCGCGGGCAACCCGCAAAGCGATCTAGAGCCAGGGCGCCAGCGGCTCGCGCGCCAGCATCTCCTCGTAGGTCGGGCGCGGGCGCACCACCGCATATTGGTCGCCGGCCACCAGCACCTCGGGGACCAGGGGCCGGGTGTTGTACTCGCTCGACATGGTCGCGCCGTAAGCCCCGGCGGTCATGAAGACCACGAGATCGCCGGCGCCGAGCGGCGGCAGGGCCCGCTCGCGGCAGAAGGTGTCGCCCGTCTCGCAGATCGGGCCGACCACGTCGTAGGTCAGCAGGTTCGCGCCCCGGCGCGGCGAACTGACCGGACGGATGTCGTGGAAGGCGTCGTACATCGCCGGCCGCACGAGGTCGTTCATGGCCCCGTCCACCACCAGGAAGCGCCGTCCCTCCGGCCGTTCGTGCACGTGGATCACGCGCGACAGCAGGATGCCGGCGTTGGCCGCGATCACCCGTCCGGGCTCGAACACCAGCTCGATGTCGAGCCCCTCCAGCACCTCCTCGACCATGGCGGCGAAGTCGGCCGGCGAGGGCGGATCGGGCTGGTTGAAATAGGGGGCGCCGAGGCCGCCGCCGAGGTCGAGCCGCTCGACCTTCAGCCCGCGCCCGCGCAGGCGCTCGACCAGGCCGCGCATCTTTTCGAAGGCCTGGGCCATCGGGCCGAGGTCGTCGATCTGGCTGCCGATATGGCAGGCCACGCCGATCGGGTCGACGTGCGGGCTCTCCACGGCCTTGGCGTAGAGCCGTTCGGCTTCGGAGAAAGAGACGCCGAACTTGTTCTCGCTCTTGCCGGTGGAGATCTTGGCGTGGCCGCCGGCGGCCACGTCGGGATTGACGCGGAAGGTGATCTTGGGCCGGGCGTCGAGCAGCTCGGCCACCTCGATCAGGGTGTCGAGCTCGGGCTCGGACTCGATGTTGATCTCCGACACCCCCACCTCGACGGCGAAGGCCAGCTCGCGCCGGCTCTTGCCCACCCCCGAGAACACGATGCGCGAGGGCTGCACGCCGGCCGCCAGGGCCCGCCTGATCTCGCCCTCCGACACCGTGTCCGCGCCGGCCCCGAGCCTGGCCAGGGTCTTCAGCACCGACAGGTTGGAATTCGCCTTCATCGCATAGGCGACCAGCACCTTGCGCGTGGCGAAGGCGTCGCGGAACACGGTGTAGTGCCGCTCCAGCGTCGCGGTGGAATAGACATAGACCGGCGTGCCCACCTCGTCGGCGATCTTGCGAAGGGGAACGTCCTCACACCAGAGCTCGCCGCCCTTGACCTCGAAGAAGTTCATCTGGGGGCGCGGTTCGGATCGTTGAACGGATCGGGGATCACGCCGCCGCCGCCGCCGTTGCCGCCGAACTGGTTCGGGGCCCCGAGAGGCGGATTGGAGCGATAGGGCTGCAGGGCCGGATCCTTGGCCCCGTCCGACGGCAGGCTGTAGTCGCCGTTGGTCTGGGAGGTGCCCCCAGAGTTGTGGTTGGCCTCGCCATTGGCGCGAGCGGCGGCTTCGCGCTCGGCGCGGGCGGTCGAGCGGCGCTGCTGCTGCAGCGGTCCGAACAGCGGGCCGGGGCGGTCGAGCGCGCCCTGCTTGCCGCAGGCGGCCATGTCCAGGGCCATCAGGCCGAGGACGCCGGCTATGCCGGCGCGGATCAGGAAACGGGGGGTCATGACAGGCGCTCCTTCCAGCGCTGAATCTGGGCGCGGACGGCCGTGGGGGCGGTTCCGCCGTAGCTGGTGCGGCTGGCCGCCGAGGCGGCGGGCGACAATACCTCGTAAACGTCGGCCGTGATGCCCGGATGCAGGGCCTGCAACTCGGCGAGCGGCAGGTTCGGCAGGTCGACGCCGAGCGTCTCGGCGCGCTTCACCGCCGAACCGGTCACGTGGTGAGCCTCGCGGAACGGCAGGTTCAGTGTGCGCACCAGCCAGTCGGCCAGGTCGGTGGCGGTGGAGAAGCCGGCCCCGGCGGCGGCGGCCATGCGCTCGCGGTTGGGCTCGAGGTCCAGCACCATGCCGGTCATGGCGGCCAGCGCCAGAGCCAGGGCGTCGAAGGCCTCGAACACCGGCTGCTTGTCCTCCTGCATGTCCTTGGAATAGGCCAGCGGCAGGCCCTTCATCACCGTGGTCAGGCTGACCAGCGAGCCCAGGATGCGGCCGATCTTGGCGCGCACCAGTTCGGCGGCGTCGGGATTGCGCTTCTGCGGCATGATCGACGAGCCCGTGGTGAAGGCGTCGGTCAGGCGGATGAAGCCGAACTGCGGCGTCATCCACAGCACGATCTCTTCGGCGATACGCGATAAGTGGGTTGCGCAGATGGACGCCGCGGACAGCGCCTCCAGGGCGAAGTCGCGCGAGGACACGCTGTCGAGCGAATTGGCGGTGGGCCGGTCGAAGCCCAGGGCCTCGGCGGTCATGTGGCGGTCGATCGGGAACGGCGAGCCGGCCAGGGCGGCGGCGCCCAGCGGGCTCTCGTTCATCCGCGCCCGGGCGTCGGAAAAGCGCGAGGCGTCGCGGCCGAACATCTCCACATAGGCCATCAGGTGGTGGCCGAAGGTCACCGGCTGGGCCGGCTGCAGGTGGGTGAAGCCCGGCATCAGGGCGTCGGCGTGGGCCTCGGCCTTGACCAGCAGGGCGCGCTGCAGGCTCTGGATTTCGGCCGCCGCGCGGTCGCAGGCGTCGCGCACCCACAGGCGGAAGTCGAGCGCCACCTGGTCGTTGCGCGAGCGGGCGGTGTGCAGCCGGCCGGCGGGCTCGCCGATCAGCTCCTTCAGCCGCGCCTCCACGTTCATGTGGATGTCTTCGAATTCCTCGCGGAACGGAAAGGCGCCGCAGGCCATCTCCGTCTCGATGCGCTGCAGGCCATCTTGGATCTTCTCACCGTCGGCGCTTGAAATCACGCCCGCCTTGGTCAACATCGCGGCGTGCGCGCGGGACCCCTTCAAGTCCTGCGGCGCCAACCGGCGGTCGAAGCCGATGGAGACGTTGATCGCCTGCATCAGTTCGGCCGGCTTGGCGGAGAAGCGGCTGCCCCACATGCTCTGCCCGCCGGAGGTCACATCCGGGCGCTCGGGCGCGGAGGGGTCGTTGGGATCGGAGGCGTCGGTCATATGAGGATAAGTCCAGCAGTGCCGGTGAAAGAACAAGTGAAAGGTAGGGGCAAGGGCCTCGCCTCCCTAGGGGGCGCCGGGGCCTTTGCCATGGCGGCGGTTCTATACGTCATGGTCTCCGGCTGCTCCAAGTCCGGAGCGGACCTGAAGAGCCTCGCGACCGGCCCCATGGCCAAGCTGGTGCTGCCGGCCCAGCCGGCGTCGGAGCCCGACATCGCCTTCACCGGCCCTGACGGCAAGCCGATGAAGCTGGCCGACCTCAAGGGCCAGGTGGTGGTGGTCAACTTCTGGGCCACCTGGTGCGGCCCCTGCAAGGAGGAGATGCCCTCCCTGGCCAAGATGTCGAAGGACTACGCCGACAGGGGCCTGAAGGTGGTGGCGATCAGCGTGGACCGCCTGCAGGACGGCGCGGCGGCGCGCGACTTCCTGAAGACCCACGGCGGCCTGCAGTTCTACAACGACCCGGACTACCGCGTGGTGTTCGGCCTTGTCCCTCGCCCCGACGGCATCCCCACCACCGTGATCTACGACAAGGCCGGCAAGGAACAGGCGCGCCTGTCCGGCGGAGCGGACTGGTCTACCGACCAGGCCAAGAAGGTGATGGACGCAGTCCTGGCCAAGGGCTGAGGGCCGGCGGAGCGCCGATCCGCCGGAGGTTTAACCCCGTCGTCGCAGCGGCGGCGTAGTAAGCTGCATGAGGCGGTCGCGCGGGTTCCGGAGGTGTCGCATGCGCTGGTTGTGTCTGGTGGCGGCGGTGAGCGCCGCGGGAGCCGCCAGGGCGGCTGAACCGGCCAGGAGGCCCAAGCCTGCGGGCGCCAGCGTTGCGGCTCAGCCGGTGTCCGTGGCGCCCAGGACCGCGCCCTCCCCGCCCGAAGAGCCCAAGCTGGACAACCAGCGGCTGTCGATCACCATCTACAACGGCGGCCAGGCCCTGGTGCAGGACGTGCGCAGCCTCGACCTGCCGGCCGGGCGCCGCCGCATCGAGCTGCGCGAGGTGTCCAACCAGATCGAGCCGGCGTCGGTGTCCCTGGCCGCCCCCGACCTCGCCATCGTCGAGCAGAACTTCGACTTCGATCTGCTGACCCCCTCCAAGCTGATGGAAAAAGCCGTCGGCAAGCAGGTGCAGATCGTGCGCACCAATCCCGGCAACGGCCAGCAGGTGACCGAGACCGCCACCGTGCTCGCCGCCAACGGCGGGGTGGTGCTGAAGATCGGCGACCGCATCGAGGTGTTGCGCGACGACGGCGCGCCCACCCGGGTGATCTTCGACGGCGTGCCCGAGAACCTCAGGGCGCGGCCCACCCTGTCGGTGACGGTGGATTCGACCCGGGCCGGCCGGCGCGACGCGACCCTCACCTACCTTACCCGCGGGCTGAACTGGCACGCCGACTATGTGGCGGTATTCGACGAGAAGGCGTCCAAGCTCGACTTTCAGGGCTGGATCACCCTGATCAACCAGACCTCGACCACCTTCGCCGACGTCAAGACCGAGCTGGTGGCCGGCTCGCCCCAGTCGGGGGGCGGGTTCAACCCCAATCCCAGCCCGATCCGCGGGGTGGTGCGCGGAGGCGGCGAAACCCCCAGCAACGCCAACCAAGTCGGCGACACCTACTTCTACCCGCTGAAGGAACCCACCACGATCGCGGCCAACCAGCAAAAGCAGGTGGGCTTCATCGAAGCCGATCAGGTGGCCGCCCAGCGCGTCTACCAGTTCCGGACCTCGGCCTTCCAGTCGCAGACCAGCCCGTCCCACGTCGACTCGGTGCTGCAGTTCTCCAATTCGCGCAGCGGCGGCCTGGCCGCGCCCCTGCCGGCGGGCGTGGTGCGCATCTACATGCGCGACGCCGACGGGGCCCTGAAGCTGATCGGCGAAAGCGCCATCGGCCATACGCCCCAGGGCTCGGACCTGTCCCTGCGCACCGGCGAGGCGTTCGATGTCACCGTCCAGCCCACCGCGGAGTCCGAGCAGACGCTCGACAAGCGGCGCAACCGCCACGTGATGTCCTACCTGGTGCGCAACGCCAAGGATCAGCCGGTGACGGTGCAGTTGCGCCAGGGGACCTACCTGCCGGAGCTGAAGGTGGTGGAGGAGTCGATCAAGAGCCGCCGCGTCGACGCATCTGAGGTCGAATGGGCCGTGCCCGTGCCGGCGGGGGGCGAGACCAAGCTGACCTTCACCGTCGAGGAAAGCCGCTGAGGTGCGCGCCCGTACGGCCCTGATCGCCCTCCTGACGGCGGCCCCCGGAGTCGCCGCGGCTCAGGCCGTGTCCGCCCCGGTCGTCTCGGCGCGCCCGGACAAGGTGGCCGTGGTGCTCTACCAGGACCGTGCGCCCTCGGGCTCCTACGCCGATCCGCAGTTCCGCAGCGCCGACCCGGGGCTGGCCGTGGTCAGCGAGACCCGAACCCTCGACCTCCCCGCCGGGCGCAGCACGGTCAGCTTCCGCGAGGTGGCCGACGGCATGGTCCCCCAGACCGCCGCCATCGAGGGCATCGGCGGCAAGCTGGTGGAGCGCAACTTCGACTTCGACCTGCTCAGCCCCGGAACCCTGATCGGCAAGGCGATCGGCGCCCCGGCTCGGCTTGTGCGCACCAACCCCAAGACCGGCGAGGTCACCGAGGCCCCGGTCACCGTCCGCTCCGGTCCGCAGGGCATCTTGCTGCAGCATGAGGATGGCGCGGTGGAGGCCGTGGGCTGCAGCGGCCTGCCCGAGCGGCTGGTGTTCGACGCCGCGCCGCCCGGCCTGACCGCCACCCCTACCCTGTCGGCGGTGGTCGAGGTCCCGCGCGCCGGCCGCTACGTGGTCAGGCTGAGCTATCTCGCCACGGGCCTGCGCTGGAGCGCCGACTACGTGGCGCGGCTCAATGTCGACGGCCGGACCCTGGACCTGCAGGGCTGGCTGACCCTGTCCAACCTCAGCCGCACCAGCTTCGCCGACGCGCCGACTCAGGTTGTGGCCGGCCGGCTGGCCAGGGCGGGCGACGACACGGCGCCCCAGGCGTACCAGTCCCACGTGCTCAAGACCTGCTGGCCGATCGACTTCGTGCCGCCGCCCTTGCCCCTTCCACCGGTCGCCGCCCCGGCGCCGCCGGCCGCGATGGCCATGGCGCGCATGTCGAAGCTCGAGGAGGTGGTGGTCACCGCCACCCGCGCCACCGTCGGCGACCTCGGCGACTACAAGCTCTACAGCCTGAACGAGCCCACCACCGTGGCCGCCAACCAGACCAAGCAGGTCACCTTCCTCGCCCAGGGCGACGTGCCCTACCAGCGCGCCTACGCCTATGTGGCGCAGACCGCCTATCCCGGCGATCCGGAGCAGGTCATCCCGGTCCCTGTCGTACTGCGCATCAAGAACGAGAAGGGCGGCAAGCTGGGCAAGGGCTTGCCGGGCGGAGTGGTCACAGTGTTCGAGCCCCGCCCCGACGGCGAGCCTTCCCTGGACGGCCAGCCACGCCTGAAGGACACCCCGGTGGGCGTGCCTGTGGAACTGCAGGCGGGCCTGTCCAGCCTCGTCACCGTCGTCGCCGACCAGGAGGAGCAGAGCAGCTTCCAGCGCGCCGACCGTACGTTCTCGCGCTCGGCGGTGGCCCTCACCGTGCGCAACGCCGGCGCCCAGCCGGCTCCGGTGGAAATCCGCCTGGCCCAGTCGAGCTTCAAGATCGTGAAGGAGAGCCGTCCGCACGGCCGCGATGGCGGCTTCGCTCTGTGGACCCTGCAGGTCCCCGCCGGAGGCGAGGCCTCGCTCAGCTACCGCGTCGAGGAGCGTTAGCCGAAGCCCAGTGCGTGGCGCAATTCGGCGGCCGTCACCCCCCGGGCGCGGATCTCGCGCAGGGTCTCGGCATGATCGCGCTTGGCCAGACGCTTGCCGTCGTCGCCCAGCATCAGGCCGTGGTGGCGGTAGGCCGGCGTCGGCAGGCCCAGCAGGGCCTGCAGCAGGCGCTGGATGTGCGAGGCCTCGTAGAGGTCGTGGCCGCGGATCACGTGGGTGATTCCCTGCAGGGCGTCGTCGACCACCACCGCCAGGTGATAGGCCACACCCACGTCCTTCCTCGCCAGCACCACGTCGCCGGCCAGTTCCGGCCGCGCCTGGATCAGGCCGTGCTCGCCCTGCGGGCCGCGCCCCTCCTCGCGGAACCACAGGCTGTCCCAGCCGTCCTCGCCCAGGGCCTCGCCGGCGGCGTCGAGCGACAGCCGCCAGGCGAAGGGCTCACCAGCCTGAAGCCGCCGGGCTTCCTCGTCCGCCGGCAGGGGCGCGCCGCGGAACACCTGCTGGTCGGGCCCTTCCCCGGGCCCATGCGGGGCGCGGGCGATCTCGTCGAGCACCTCCTTGCGCGTGCGGAAGCAGCGGTAGACGAGACCGCGCGCGCGCAGATCCTCCAGCGCCGCCTGGTAGTCCCCCATGTGCAGCGACTGCCGGCGCACCGGCTCTTCCCAGCGCAAGCCCAGCCAGCCCAGGTCCTCCAGGATCGCGGCGTCATATTCCGGCCTCACCCGCGTGGCGTCGATGTCCTCGATACGGAGGATGAACCGTCCGCCCTCGGCCTCGGCCGCCGCAAACGCGGTCAGGGCGGAGAGCGCGTGCCCCTTGTGCAGCCAGCCGGTCGGCGAGGGCGCGAAGCGTGTCGTGAAAGTCGCGGAGCTCATCCCCACATACATAGCGGAGCGGGGCGCCGTCATGCAGGTGTTGCGGAATCCGTCCATTGGATCGAACGTCTCAGACAGGCGTCGATTCGACGAGGCCTGAGCCAGCGTACGGAAGGAGGCGTGTCTTCAGTCCTACCGCTTACCCCCTGATCGGCCTCGAAGCGGCCTCGTGTGGGAGGTTCAGCCATGCAGGTGCTTAAGCGCCCGCCCTCCGGCTGGCCCGCGCTCGTGCTCAACGCCGACTATCGTCCGTTGTCCTATTACCCCCTGTCGCTGTGGCCGTGGCAGGAGGTGATCAAGGCCGTGTTCCTCGACCGGGTCGACGTGATCGCCACCTACGACCAGGTGGTCCACTCCCCGTCGTTCGAGATGCAGCTGCCGAGCGTGGTCTCGTTGAAGAGCTACGTGCCGCAGGACCGCCCGCCGGCCTTCACCCGATTCAACCTGTTCCTGCGCGACGCCTTCGCCTGCCAGTACTGCGGCTCGGCCGACGAGCTGACCTTCGACCATGTGATCCCCCGCTCGCGCGGCGGGCGCACCACCTGGGAGAACATCGTGACCGCCTGCGCGCCCTGCAACCTGACCAAGGGCGGCCGCACCCCGCGCGAGGCGCACATGCACCCGAGGCGCAGCCCGATCCGCCCTTCGGCCTACGAGCTGCAGGACAACGGCCGCCGCTTCCCGCCCAACCACCTGCACGAAAGCTGGCTCGACTACCTCTACTGGGACATCGAGCTGGAGGCGTAGGGCCTGCGGGCGCCGGGTCTGCCCGAAACGTGAAGGCGGCCGCGTTTGCAGTCGAGGCGCGCCTGTGCCGGAAT
Organism: Caulobacteraceae bacterium; assembly: GCA_036500495.1. GTDB lineage: Bacteria > Pseudomonadota > Alphaproteobacteria > Caulobacterales > Caulobacteraceae > BOG-938. The sequence goes on along the minus strand of DASYBX010000089.1, from coordinate 922 downwards.
CCGCGGGTGGCGGGCCGGTGGAGGAGCTCCATGGAACCCAAGACCGAACTCAGCCTGGACGAGATGCTCGCCGATCCCATCGTGCGCATGATGATGCGGCGCGACGGCGTGGAGGAAGCCCATGTGCGCGCCCTGCTGCGGCGCGTGGCGGGCCGGCTGCGGCAGGCCGAACCTCGCAGCTTCGCCGCCTGGCCGCGGGCCACGGGCGATCACGGCGCCGACGATGGCCTTGTCCCCTGGAGCGGCCGGACCGCAGCGCCGGCGATCAACTGAGCGACCGCGCCGCGCGATCCCTTAAGCCAGCACCCCCTGCACCACCTTGCCGGCCGTGTCCGTCAGTCGGAAGTCGCGGCCCTGGTAATGGAAGGTGAGCTGCTTGTGGTCGATGCCCAGCAGGTAGAGCATCGTCGCGTTGAGGTCGTGCACCTCCACCGGGTTCTCGACGACGTTGTAGGAGAAGTCGTCGGTCTTGCCGTAGGCGGTGCCCCCCTTCACCCCGCCGCCGGCCATCCAGATGGTGAAGTTGCCTCCGTGGTGGTCACGCCCGGAGTTGGGCGTGATGCCGCCCTGGCCTTGCGAATAGACTGTCCGCCCGAACTCGCCCTTGAAGGTGACCAGGGTGTCGTCGAGCAGGCCGCGTTGCTTCAGGTCTGTGACCAGGGCCGCCGACGGTTGGTCGACCGCCCAGCAGTCGCCCGGGTGACGGCGGGCGAGCGCCACGTGGTGGTCCCAGCCGACCTGGATCAGGTTGATGTACTTCACGCCGCGCTCGATCAGGCGTCGGGTGAGCAGGCAGTTGCGGGCGAAGGTGCCGGGGATGTGCACCTGGGGTCCGTACATGTCGAGCACGTACTGCGGCTCGTCGCTGAGGTCGGTGACTTCCGGCACCGAGTCCTGCATGCGGTAGGCCATCTCGTACTGG
>DASYBX010000088.1:0-5908 GCA_036500495.1 Caulobacteraceae bacterium | reverse complement strand
CCCCCCGCCGACCGCGAGCAATTCGAGACCGAGACCGGCAAATTCGAGAAATATTTCTCCCAGGCGCCCGGCAAAGGCTCCTGAACCGGACCGCTTGCTCAAGCGTTGGGGTAAGTTAACCAACCCGACGCTTCACTTATCCCATATTTTGTGATAGGGTCGCAGAACGCTGAGAGAGCGGCCCCGCCCCTCTTTGCGCCTAATATTTCCGAACGCGACACCGCGCCAGCAAAAGCAAAGAGTGCACTAGACCCCTTTCGCAACGATGAGCCTCACTCCGCGCCATGCGCGGGGACTTGCGGAGTCGTACCGAAAGAAGACAGCAAAAGGCGGCGCGTGTCGGCGGCTTGGCCAGATTAAGAAAGAGGTTTGTTCAATGAACAAGATCGGTCACGAATTCTCGATCGGCGATCATGTCGTCTATCCCGCGCACGGCGTGGGTCAGGTCCAAGGGATCGAGACGCAGGAAGTGGCTGGCCTCTCGCTCGAAGTCTATGTGATCACGTTCGACCACGAGAAGATGACGCTGCGCGTGCCCACGCGTAAGGCCAAGACCGCGGGCCTGCGCCCGCTGGCGGCCGGCGACGTGGTCACCCAGGCCCTCACCACCCTGAAGGGCCGCGCCCGGGTGAAGCGCACCATGTGGTCGCGCCGCGCCCAGGAGTACGAAGCCAAGATCAACTCCGGCGACCTGATCTCGATCGCCGAGGTGGTGCGCGACCTGCACCGGGCCGAGAACCAGCCCGAGCAATCCTACTCCGAGCGCCAGCTCTACGAATCGGCCCTGGACCGCATGGCCCGTGAAGTCGCCGCCATCGAGCGCATCGACCGCGACGCCGCCATCGGCATCCTGACCAAGAGCCTGCAGAAGGCCGCGTAAACGCCCTTCCGCGCCGAAACTGAAAGCGCCCGGCCGAAAGGCCGGGCGTTTTTCGTTTGGCCCTCGATCGGATAAGGCAAGCCATGGCGATGATCTCCGATCCCGATGATTTCTTCACCAAGGGCTGCGGCCGTTGCGACCGGTTCGCCACGCCGGACTGCTCGACCCGGCGCTGGATCGACGGGCTGAACCACCTGCGCCGGATCTGCCTCGACGCGGGTCTGGAAGAAACCGTGAAATGGGCCCATCCCTGCTACCTGCACGCTGGGCGCAACATCGCCATTCTCGGGGCGTTCCGGGGCGACTTCCGGCTGAGCTTCATGAACCCGGGCCTGCTGCAGGACACCGAAGGCGTGCTCGAGCCGCAAGGCCCCAACAGCCAGACGCCGAGCATGATCCGCTTCACGGACGTGGCGCAGGTCGGCGCGATGGAGCCGGTCATCCGGGCCTATCTACGGCAGCTGATGGATCACGCCGAGGCGGGAACCAAGCCGCCGAAAGCGGACCGCGAGATCGACATGCCCGACGAACTGATCGAGGCGCTGGACGCCGACCCGGAGCTGGCCGAGGCCTTCCAGGCGCTGACGCCGGGGCGTCAGAGGAGCTACATGTTCGACCTGAACCAGGCCAAGCAGTCGGCGACCCGCGTGGCGCGCATAGAGAAGTTCCGAGCGAAGATCATCGCGGGCAAGGGCGCGATGGAGCGGTAGGCGGACGACAGGCGCGCCGCCACGCTCACCAGAGGTGTTTGCCGTCGATCACCGTCACGGGCCAGTCGGCGGCTTCGAAATCATCGAGCAGGCGGGCGTTGACGCAGATGCGGCGGCTCTTGCCATCCCACGAACCGTCTTGCTGGAAGTCGGGACTGTCGGCGTAGAGGTCGCAGCCGCAGGCGCTGCAGAAATGATTGGCGACCGCCTTCGCGTTCCCGCGATAGACAGCGTCGCTGTCGGCCTGCGTCGCCTTGAACTGCTCGGGCTGGCAGCGCTGAACAGGATGACGAGCGGGGATCACTTGGCTTCCTTCAGCACCTCGATCTGCTCGGGGTGGTCGAGCTTCATGAGGCCTTCGCCCGAGCCCGGGCGCATCAGGCCGCGGATGCGCACCAGCTTGCCCGGCAGGTCGACGAGCGCGAGGCCCGAGGACGCGAAGGCGCCCTCGGCCTCGCGCGGGACCTCGGCCTCGACCCAGCGCTCGATGTCCAGGCGCACCGCCCCGTCGCGCTCGGCGGCGGAGGTCACCCGTCCCTCCACCACCTGGAAGCCGAAGGGCCTGGCGGCGGCTTCGTCGGGCAGGCGCACTTGATAGGCGGGCAGGCCCCAGAGACCACGTCTGGCGACCCGCGCGCGGGCCTCCGCGTCGAGCATCGGCCGGGCCAGGGCGCGGTTGTCGGGCCAGGTGTGCACGCGGGCGTCGCCGTCCTCCAGCAGGACCTTCTCCACCCAGGCGCCCCCCTTCGCCAGCTTCAGGTGGGCCAGGGCGCGGCCATAGGCGTCCTGCCGCGCGCCGCCGTACATAAGCTGCACCTCGCGCCCGAGCACCAGCTTCGACAGCGCCTCGCGCGCCTCGCGGGCGAAGGGATCGGAGCCCTTGGGCGCCTCGACGCCGGCCAATCGCACCACTTGGCCGGTCTTCAGCACCACCGCGTCGCCGCTCCTGATCTCGGTCACGATCGCCTTGGGACCGGCTGCGAGCTGGTCGACGCCCGGCCCGCCGCAGCCGGCCAGAGACGCGCCAAGCGTCGCGATCGCCGCCCATGCCGTCCCGCGCCGCCGCATTCCGCCTCCCCCAGGAAGCGCCACCATAGGCCGGGAACGGCGTTTGTCGAACCTAGCCGGTCGCCCGCTTCACCACGGTATGCAAGCCCTCGACCATGACGGCGCGGGCCTCCGCGCCCATCGCCGAGTCCGGCTGGGCCAGCAGCTGCAGGGCCGCCAGGTGCACGTCGAACGCCGCGCGCGACCAGTCCGCGCCGCTGCGGAAGCCGTCGAGCAGGCGGCAGAAGCTGAGCGCGGCCAGGCCCAGGTCCTCGAGGTCGGCCACGCCCGACAGGCCGATCGCCTCGTTGGACAGGGTGTAGAGACGGTCGAGGTCGTCGGGCCTGGGCGGCCGGGGCGCCTGGGCCGCGAGCCTCACGATCGCCTGCACCTTGTCGCGGATGGCGCTGGCGCAGACGCCCTGCAGGGCTTCCATCCGCGCCACGATGTCGGCCTCGATCGCCTCGACCGTGCGCCCGCCGGGCAGCCAGATCAGCTTGTCCAGGCGCTTCTCGGGGCGCCGCTTGACCACCATCCCGCTCATAGTTCGACCTTCTTCGATTTGCCGAAGGCGCCGTCGATCTCGTCCTGGCTCAGGTTGGGGGTCGAGGCCTCGCCGACGGCGTCGCGGTCGCCCTTGCGGCGCCCCTCCATGCCCGGCGGCGGCCCCAGGGACTGAAAGCGGCGGTCCGGCCCGACATAGCTGTCGAGCTCGACGAAGATGCGGTTGTCGCCGCACACCCAGACGATCCGCTCCAGCAGCACCATCGGCCGGATCGGCTTGGCCACCACGAAGTTGGCGCCGCAGTCGCGGGCCTTGGCCACATAGGCGCTGGGCGTGTGGCCACTGAGCAGGATCACCGGGCAGTAGCGGTTGGGCTCCAGCGTGCTGCGGCGCAGGCGCATGACGAAGTCGTAGGCTTGGCCGCCCGGCAGGTCGCCGTCGCAGACGATCAGTTCGAACGGCTCTTCCTCCAGCCGCGCCATCGCCTCATCAGGAGAGACGCAGCGCACCGGCTGGCGCACGCCATAGCCGAAGAACACCTGCGCCAGGATCTCGGCGCCCGGCTGCGGGTCCTCGATCAGCAGCACCCGGGCCTGCTCCAGGTTCAGACGGGTCTTGTTGTCGAGTTCGAGCATGACTGGGTGGGGCCGATCCCGCGCTGGGCCGTCGGCACATTAACTGGCTCAGAAACCTTGAAGAGTCCTTGATACTCAATCGCAAGTAGCGGCGCCCAGACGTTCGCTGCAGACGCTGGGGGCGGGCTTGACCGGCCATGCATCCGTTGTCCCCCGCAGGTGTTGAGGTGGGGAAGATGGAGCAGGCGATGCGTAGAGTCCTGGTGAGGTTGGCCGGCGAACCGGTGGACGGGGACACCGTGAGGGCCGCCCGCTCTTTGGCCGCGCGGTTCGGCGCGCGCGTGGACGGCGTGTTCGTGCATCCGACCCGCGCCTCGGTGGTCCTGGAAGCGTCGCCGGTGGCGGCGCTCACGGCGGCCTTCGCCGGGGCCAAGGCGTCTGATCTCGATCCCGTCGACGACGAACGCGAGGCTCGGGCCCGGGCGACCTTCGACGCCGGGCGCGCAGGCTTGGCCGGAGCCTGGCGGGTGCTGACGGGCCGCAACGCCCTGGCGCTGGAGGCCGCCGCGGCCGATCTGCTGGTGGAGACCAGGACCTGGCGCGATCCGGATCCGGCCTCGGACGACCTGTTCCATGTGCTCGGCGACAGCCAGTCGCCGATCCTGCTGCCCGCGCCTCAAGGCGGGGACATCGCGCTTTCCGTCGTCGCCGTGGCCTGGGGCGGCGACCTGTCTTCGGCGCGCGCGCTGAAGGCGGCGATCCCGCTGCTGGCCAAGAGCGGCCAGGCCGTGGTGCTGCACGACGCGGGCGAGGACCCGGCCGCCCTGCAGCCCGCGCGCGACCTGTTAGAGGCGCACGGCCTGTCGCCGTCGTTCGAGGCCCTGGCCCTGTCGGGGAAGCATTCGGCCGAGGCCCTGGCGGAGCGGTGCGTGGCCCTGGGGGCCGGCCTCGTGGTCATGGGCGCCTACACCCACAGCCACCTGCAGGAGTCGCTGCTCGGCGGCTTCACCCAGGACATGCTGGCCGAGCGGCGGTTCGCCGTGTTCCTGCGCCATTGACCTTGCCGCGGGCGTTGACGGCGCGCCGCTTCTGCTTCCTCCTCGGCCGACAACGAGACCAACGACCGGAGGAGACCTCATGACGCCCAAGGCGCCCCCGCACTCCCTGCGCGCCGCCACCGCTCTGCTGGCGCTGGCCGCGCTGGCCTCGGCTGCCCCGGCCCTGGCCCGCGCCCCCCGCACCACCGCGGCCAACCTGCTCGATCGGGTGCAGATCGAGGACTTCCTGGTCGACTACTATCAGCCGCTCGGCGGCGGCAAGCAGGAGGACCTGGCGTCCTTCTTCACCGACGACGGGGTGATCGACGTCAACGGCCGCGTCTACAGCGGCCACGCGGGCATCACCCAGGCCTACAAGGACGCCGGCGCCGCCAACAAGGGCAATCCGACCTTCACCGGCAAGTTCCTCATGCTGATGAACAACCCGCGCGTCGAGATCCACGGCGACACCGCCACCGCCGACGTGGTCTGGACCGGCATCGTCAGCACCACGCCCAAGGCCTCGCCGCACCTGGCCGAGCAGGGCAAGGAGCACGACGACCTGGTCAAGGTGAAGGGCGAGTGGATGATCAAGAAGCGGATCATCACCTCCACCGGCGGCCTCGCCCCGTTCTTCCAGGTCACCTACATCGACCGGTAGCCCAACCCGAGGCGCAGGTTCAGCCCTGCAGCGTGATGTAGAGTTCGCGCTCCAGCAGCCACTGGCCGCGGCTCTGGAGCCAGGCCGCCAGGTAGACGCCGCCCATCTCGGGGCCGTTCTTCCAGCGGCCGACCCAGCGCCCGGTTTCGGCCGCGCGGCGGCCGTCTGCGGCAAGCTCGACGGTGTCGGTGGTGCGCACATAGGCGACGAAGGCGGCGTCGGCGAACTGACCTGCGAAGGCGGCCACCACCGCGTCCGCGCCCTGGATCAGGCCGCCATCGCCGACGATCAGCAGCATGTCGTCGGTCAGGTGCGGGCGCAGGCGAAGGGCGTCGTGCGCGGCGATCAGGCGGTTGGTCAGCTTGCGTTTCGCGCGGATCGCATCGTCGGGGGCCACCATGACTCAAGCGTGCGCCGGGATTCGCGGACTGCCAACAGCGGCCGGCGGCGCCATAGTGGGGACCAGGCGCGCCGAAACCGGCCGCAGCGGAAG
>DASYBX010000087.1:0-15808 GCA_036500495.1 Caulobacteraceae bacterium | reverse complement strand
CCTCGGCTGCATCTGCATCGACATGGGCGGCGGCTCGACCGCCGTCTCGGTGTTCTCCGGCGGCTCCCTGGTGCACGTCGACAGCCTGCCGGTGGGCGGCGCCCATGTGACCGCCGACATCGCCCGCGGCCTGTCGACCTCGGTCGCCGGCGCCGAGCGCATCAAGACCCTGCACGGCTCGGCCATCGCCTCGGCCAACGAGGACCGCGAGATGATCGAGGCCCCGCCGCGCGGCGACGACCCGGGCGCCGGCCCCGTGGTGGCGCCCCGCTCCCTGCTCAAGGGCATCATCGCGCCCCGCGTCGAGGAGACCCTTGAGCTCCTGCGCGAGCGCCTGAAGGCGGCGAACGTGGCGATCGAGCCAGGCGCGGGGATCATCCTCACCGGCGGCGCCAGCCAGTTGACCGGCATGCGCGAAGTGGCCGTGCGGGTGTTCGACCGCCCGGTGCGCCTGGGCCGCCCGCGAAGGGTGCCGCATCTGGCCGACGCCGCTTCCGGCCCGGCCTTCTGCACCGCCGCCGGCGTGCTGCACCGCGCCGCCTTCGGCCCGCGCGAGGCGGTCGGCGTCAACCGCCTGTCCTCCGGCCCTCGCCGGTCGCCCGCGGCCGAGGCTGACGCCAACCCGGTGGCGCGGCTCACGTCCTGGCTCCGCGACAATCTCTAGGCGCTTTCTCTAAGCCTCGCGCTTTTCAGCAAATCTTAGCCGCCGCCTGAGACGCTGGCGGGATGTCGCAGACCCTCACTCCGGGCCTCGCTCCCCCCGCGACCGACGCCAGGCGCGGGCCTGAGGCCGGCGCCCTCGGCGTCATGCCCGTGGTGGTGGTCCTGCTGCCGGCTCTGCTGGCCGCCGCTGTGGTGCTGTTCGCGCCCCAGTCGATGAACGACGGCGACACCCTGTGGCACGTGGCGGCCGGGCAGTGGATGCTGGACCACCACCGGGTGATCCGCGCCGACGTGTTCTCCTACACCTTCGCCGGGCAGCCCTGGCACGCCCATGAATGGCTCGGCGAACTGCTGATGGCCCTGGCCTACCGGGCGGCCGGCTGGAGCGGCGTGGCCTTGACCGGCGCCGCGGCGGCCGCGGCGACCGTGGCCCTGCTCGGCCGTGAGCTCGTGCGCCGCCTCGACCCCATCCCGGCCCTGGCCGCCCTGACCGTGGCGGCCGGCTGCCTGGCGCCGAGCCTGGTGCTGAGGCCGCACCTGTTGGTCCTGCCGCTGCTGGCGCTGTGGACCGGGCGGCTGCTGGACGCCCGCAGGCGAGGCGAGGCCCCCGCGCTGGGCTGGGCGGCGATGATGACCCTGTGGGCCAACGCCCACGCCAGCGTGCTGTTCGCCCTCGCGCTGATCGGCCCCTTCGCCCTGGAGGCGGTGATCGCCGCGCGCCAGCAGCCCTGGCCGGTGATCCGCGGCTGGGGCCTGTTCGCCTTGGCGTCCGTCATTTGCGCCCTGATCACGCCGTTCGGCGTCGGCGGCCTGCTGTTCCCCGTCGCCACCGCCGGCATGGCGAGCCTGAGCAGCATCGTCGAGTGGCGGCCGCCGGACTTCGCCACCCTGCAGCCCCTGGAGATCGCCGTGCTGGCCGGGCTGTTCGTGATCGCCTCGCGCGGCGTGCGCATCCCGCTCCTGCGGCTGCTCCTGCTGCTGGCCCTGCTGCACATGAGCTTGCAGCACCAGCGCCATCAGATGCTGCTGGCCGTGGTCGGCGTGCTGATCCTGGCCGAGGCCGCCGGACGTGCGCCCGTCGCCGCCGTGCGCGCCCCGGCCGCCGCGCCCTTGGCCTGGATCGGCGCGGGCGCAGCCATTGCCCTCATGGCCCTGCGGCTGATGGTCCCGCTCGAGCTCCACGACGGGCCGACCCTGCCCATCGCCGCCCTCGACGAGACCCCCGCCGCCCTGCGCGCCCAGCCGGTGCTCAACGACTATGGCATGGGCGGCTACCTGATCTTCCGCGGCGTGCGGCCGTTCATCGATGGCCGCACCGACATGTACGGCGACGCCTTCAACGCCCGCTACGACGCCGCCGTCGCCAGCCGGCCGGCGCTGGAGGCCGTGCTCGCCGAGCAACGCGTGGCCTGGACCCTGATGCGGCCGGGCAGCACTGCGGTGCGCCTGATGGACGCCGAGCCCGGCTGGCGGCGGCTCTACACGGGACCCTATGCGGTGGTGCACGTCCGCCGCTAAGCTAGACCGTTAAGGATTCGGATCCGAAATTCTGGCCGCGGCCGGAGTTTTCCCCAGCAAAAACGCCCGCTTGGGCTACGAATCGTTAACGCCTCCCCTGGGCGAGGGGGCGACTCAGCGTATGGATTTAACGGCTCCTTAAGGTTGGTGGGTTTTTCCTTAACCTTATCGGGCGGAGGAGCTCGGCGAGCGGGATCGCCGAGTGCGTTCGAGGATCGGGTCCAGGCCATGGCTATCTCACTCTCTGCGCCGCGCACCACGGAATTGAAGCCGCGCATCGTCGTGTTCGGTGTCGGGGGCGCGGGCGGCAACGCCGTCAACAACATGATCGAGGCGGGGCTCGAAGGGGTCGAGTTCGTCGTCGCCAACACCGACGCGCAGCAGATCCAGTTCTCCAAGACCGATCGCCGGATTCAGCTCGGCGTGCAGGTGACCCAGGGCCTCGGCGCCGGCGCCCATCCGGAAGTCGGCATGTCGGCCGCCGAGGAGTCTCACATCGAGATCGGCGAGCACCTCGACGGGGCCCACATGGTGTTCATCACCGCCGGCATGGGCGGCGGCACCGGCACCGGCGCGGCCCCGATCATCGCCAAGTGCGCGCGCGAGCGCGGCATCCTGACGGTGGGCGTGGTCACCAAGCCGTTCCAGTTCGAAGGGCGTCACCGCATGCGCCTAGCCGACGCAGGCATCGCCGAACTGCAGCGCTACGTCGACACCCTGATCGTGATCCCGAACCAGAACCTGTTCCGCATCGCCAACGAGAAGACCACCTTCGCCGAGGCCTTCGGCATGGCCGACCAGGTGCTGCATTCGGGCGTGCGCTCGATCACCGACCTGATGGTGCTGCCGGGCCTGATCAACCTGGACTTCGCCGACGTGCGCACGGTGATGACCGAGATGGGCAAGGCGATGATGGGCACGGGCGAGGCCTCGGGCGACGACCGCGCCCTGATGGCCGCCCAGAACGCCATCGCCAACCCGCTGCTCGACGAGATCACGCTCAAGGGCGCCAAGGCCGTGCTGGTCAACGTCACCGGCGGTCTCGACATGACCCTGCTGGAAGTGGACGAGGCGGCCAACGCCATCTCGGCCGAGGTCGACCCGGAAGCCAACATCATCTTCGGCGCCGCCTTCGACCCGTCGCTCGACGGCAAGATCCGCGTCTCGGTGGTGGCCACCGGCATGGACGGCTCGTCCGTGGCCGCCCAGGAATCGCGCAACTTCCGCTCCGTCACCGCCTCGGCCCGCAAGAGCCCGGACAAGGCCGCGGGCCCCGCGCCGGCGTTCGAGGAGCCGCTGGCCGCCGCCGCCCAGTCGTTCGAGGAGCCGATGGTGCTGGACACCCCGGCCGAGCAGGCCTGGATGTTCGACGAGGCCAAGGCTCCCGCCGCAGCCAGGGGCGCCCCGGCCCAGCCCAGCCTGCTGGAGGACGACTTCGGTCCGGCCAAGGTCGAGCCGCTGGCGGCCGAGACCCACAGCTTCGCCCATCCCGAGGCGCTCGAGGAAGAGCCGCTGTTCCCCTCGATCCACCCGGAAGAGCGGCGTCAGCAGAAGGGCGGGTGGCTCAGCCTGTTTGGCGGCAGTCGTCCGCGCTACGAGACCCCGGCTCCGGCGCCGAGCGCGCCCCGCGAGGCCCCGCGCGAGCGGCCGGCGGCGGGCCCGATCCCGCAGTCGCGAACGGTCGGATCGGCGCAATACGCCGAAGAGCCCAAGAGTGACGAAGGCGAGGATCTGAACATCCCGTCCTTCCTCCGTCGCCTCGCCAATTAATCTTTATTAATCCGTGAGTTAGCGGCGAAACATTCCGAAACAGGAAGTGTTTTGCTGCACCGCAAAGCTTCAGTTACAGAGGAGGCGGGGGTAAAGGCCGTCTCCCCGCGAGCCGGCCCTCGAGTAAGAAAGGGCCGGCGGCCTTGTCTCTGTCGTATCAGCATACTTTGGCGGGCCCCGCCATCTGCGCGGGCGTCGGCGTGCACTCGGGCGAACGCGCCCGGGTCTCGATCCGGCCGGCCCCCGCGGGCTCCGGCATCGTCTTCATCCGCACCGATCTCGTTCGCGACAACCGCGTGCCCGTGACCGCCGCCGCGGTCACCCAGACCCGCCTGTGCACCGTCATCGCCAACGACGCCGGCGTCACCGTCGCCACCATCGAACACCTGATGGCCGCCCTGGCCGCGCTGGAAGTCGACAACGCCGTCATCGAGGTCGACGGGCCCGAAGTGCCGATCATGGACGGCTCGGCCCTGCCGTTCGTCCAACTGCTCGACCGCGCCGGCCGCCGCCGCCAGGAAGCCGAGCGCCGGTTCATCGAGATCCTGGAGCCGATCGAAGTGATCGATGGCGACAAGACCGTGCGCCTGACTCCCGCCGACCGTTTCGAAATGGCCTTCGAGATCGCCTTCCCGACCAAGGCCATCGGCCGCCAGCGGGTGGACCTGCACGTGACCGAGGACAGCTTCCGCGAGGAACTGGCCGACTGCCGCACCTTCGGCTTCCTCTCCGAGGTCCAGGCCCTGCGCGAGGCCGGGCTGGCCCGTGGCGGCTCGCTGGACAACGCCGTGGTGATCGACGGCGACCGCATCCTCAACCCCGAGGGCCTGCGCCGCCCCGACGAGTTCGTGCGCCACAAGGCGCTGGACGCGGTGGGCGACCTCTATGTCCTGGGCTCGCCGATCCGCGGCCGCTTCGAAGGCATCTACGCCGGCCACGCGCTGAACAACCTTCTGTGCCGAGCCCTGCTGGCCCAGCCCCGCGCCTGGCGCCTGAGCCCTCCGGTCGCCCAGGCCCTGGCCGAAGCGGGCTGACGGCCCGACAAACTGCACCGGGCGCGGCTTCTTGCCGCCCTGGCGACCGCCGTTTCTCTCGGATAGGTTGCAGGCTCCGAGGGGGATTCCGATGAAGGCCGGTGACGACCGACGAGGATTGGCGCGTGCCGATGGAGCCATCGGCTCCCGATGATTTCCGCCACCCTTATTGCGGCCGCCTTGGCTCTCACGCCCGTCCAGAATTCCCACGCTCCGCGCCCTTCATGGGGGGCGGATGTCACCGACGGAGATTGGAAATATATCGGCCCGAACGTCGACGATACGTCGATGCTGTTCGTCAAAAACGCCCCGGGACGAAGTGCGGACGGGAATCCTCGGCTGTGGGTGCGTCAGGAATTCAGTGAGCCGAGAGGCAAGATGGTGTCCTCGCGCATGCTCATGGAAGTCGACTGCATGAGCGCTTACTGGCGAACGAGCCAGATTGCCGCATTTTCCGAACGGAATCTGGAAGGCGACAAGCAATCCGCGAACAAGCTGTCGGATTGGACGTCTGTGACGCCGAACACCTTTGCCGAAGAGGCCTGGCACGTGGTCTGCGTTTCGGGAAACCGGTGACCGACGGGCCTGCGTAGCCGCCAGCCGCCGGCGCAGACCGACGAGGACTGCAACGTCAGCCAAGTTGCATACCGTCGTTTTTCCAATATCCAGCCCCGGTCCGACCGGCTAGACATGGCCAAGCCATAGCCGCGGGAGGGAGCGCATGAGCCTGGACGTCGAGACCCACGCTCACAACCATGGGCACAAGACCGGCCACAACTGGGTCGACATGGTGGTCGCCTTCTCAGCCCTGTTCGTCTCGGTGGTGTCCCTGGGCGTCGCCATCGTCCATGGCAAGACGATGGAGAACATGGCCGAAGCCAACGCCAAGCTGGTGTCGGCCAACTCCTGGCCGTTCCTGACCGCCAGCATGGGGACCAACATCGGGGACGGCGTGGACGAGATCCACATGCGGGTGGTCAACACCGGGGTGGGTCCGGCCAAGATCGAGTCGGCCGAGCTGATCTGGAAGGGCGTGGCTTACCGCACCGACCGCGACTTCCTGATCGCCTGCTGCAAGGTCGACCAGCCGATCGACACCTACGACTCCGATCTCGTCACGAACGAAGTCCTGCGCGCCGGAGAGCGGATCGGGTTCCTGGAGTTCAAGCAGTCCGTCAATCCGACGCTCTTCGACGCCCTGCACCGCGCCATGTACAGCCCCGATCTGAAGCTGGTCGTCTGCTATTGCTCCATCTTCGACGAATGCTGGAAGGACGACATCTCCCGCCTCGGCTTGACGCCTCCGCGGGTCAAGGCGTGCGAGCAGCCCAAGGTCCCGTTCGACGAGGGCCTGAACCTTTCGGACAGGAAGAGCTAGACGGCGCCAGGCCGAGCCCCTGCCAGAAGGCCGCGTTTGCGTGCGGGCGTTGCTAGTGTAGAACCGGGACAGAGTCCTGGGGGGCGCCCAGAGGCTTATCGAACCATGTCCCGAACCGCGTCGATGTCGAGGCCCAGCTCCGTGTTCAGTCATATCCGCCGGACGTCCAAGGTTCTGGCCCTCGCGGGCGTGTGCGGGCTGACGCTCGCCGCCTGCGTCGGCCACAAGGAAAAGCCGATCATCCAGACGCAGCAGCGGCCGGTGGAGCTGATCTATTCCACGGGCGCGGACCGGCTCGACCGGCGCCAGTGGGTCGATGCGGTGCAATACTTCCACGAGGTGGAGCGTCAGTACCCCTATTCGGAGTGGTCGCGCCGCGCGATCCTGATGACCGCCTACGCCCACTACCAGGGCAACGCCTATGACGACGCGCGCGAAGACGCCGACCGCTTCATCAGCCTGTATCCCGGCAACCCGTCGACCGCCTACGCCTACTATCTGAAGGCGATCTGCTACTTCGAGCAGATCATCGACGTGGGCCGCGACCAGGCCGCCACCGAACAGGCGCTGGGCGCCCTGCGCGAGGTGGTGCGCCGCTACCCGAACACCGAATACGCCACCGACGCCAAGCTGAAGATCGACATGGTCAACGACCAGCTGGCCGGCAAGGAGATGGCGGTCGGCCGGTTCTACCTGCGTGAAGGCGACGCCCTGGCCGCGATCGGCCGCTTCCGCACGGTGATCGACCGATACCAGACCACCTCCGACACGCCCGAGGCGCTCTACCGCCTGGTCGAGGCCTATCTGACGCTCGGCCTCAACGACGAAGCCAAGCGCAACGCCGCCGTGCTCGGCTTCAACTACGTGGGCGACCGGTGGTATTCCGACGCCTACAGCCTGATGCAGGGCCATGGCCTGAAGCCACAGATCGTGCCCGTGAGGACCAAGCACTCGGGCGGCATCCGCCTGCCGTCCCTGCCGTCCCTGCGCGGCAAGGCGATCAAGCCGCCGACCACCTGAGATCCCGAGCGCTTTCCGGCGAAGTGGAGGCCGGTTCGCCGCCAGAAAGCGCGTCAACGAAGCCCGAGCGCTTTCCGGCGAAGTGGAGGCCGGTTCGCCGCCAGAAAGCGCGTCAACGAAGAATGCCTGAGCCATTGAGGCCGGCCGGATTCGCCGCCATCTTGCGCCCATGCTGATCGGCCTGGGCATCCGCGACGTCGTCCTGATCGAGACCCTCGACCTCTCGATCGGCCCCGGCCTCACGGCCCTCACCGGCGAGACCGGCGCGGGCAAGTCGATCATCCTCGACGCCCTGGGCCTGGCCACGGGCGCGCGGGCCGAGGCGGGGCTGGTGCGCCGAGGCAAGACCCAGGCGATCGCCACCGCCGTGTTCGCCCCCCCGCCGGGCCATGCCGTGTGGACCTATCTCGACGACAAGGGCGTGGCCTACGAGCGCGACGAGGACCTGGTGCTGCGCCGGCAGCTGTCGGCCGATGGCCGCTCGCGCGCCTTCGTCAACGACCAGACGGTGAGCGTGGCGGTGCTACGCGAGCTCGGCGAGATGCTGGTCGAGGTGCACGGTCAGCACGAGACCGTTGGCCTGCTCGATTCCCGCACCCACCGTCCGTTGCTCGACCTCTATGGCGGCTGCGCGGCGGCGGCGGAGCGGGTCGCCGGCGCCTGGAGCGGCTGGCGCGAGGCGCGCGAGGCGGCCGAGACCCTCAGGCGCGAGGCGGCCCAGGCCCTGGCCGAACGCGAGGAACTGGCCCTGCGCCTGGCCGAGCTCGACCGCCTGGACCCCAAGGCGGGGGAGGAGACCGCCCTGGCCGGGCAGAGAGCCCTGCTGGGTGCCGCCGAGAAGACCCTGGCCGACATCGCCGCCGCGCGCGACGCCCTGGCCGGCGATTCGCTGACCGGCCGCCTGGCCCAGGCCTTCCGGGCGCTGGAGCGGGCGCGCGAGCGGGCGGTGTCCGCCGGCGCGGGGGCCGACAGCGCCGCCGTCAAGCTGGTCGTCGCCGCCGCCGAATCCGTGGACCGCGCCCTGGTGGAAGCGGGCGAGGCGGCCGCCGCCATCGACACGGCCGCCGGCGCCTTCGACTTCGAACCCGACCGCCTGGAGAAGGCCGAGGAGCGCCTGTTCGCCCTGCGCGCCATGGCCCGCAAGCTGAACGTGGCCGTGGAGCTGCTGCCGGCCGAGCGCGAGCGCATCGCCAGGATGCTGCAGGGCGTCGAGGACGCCGCCCACCAACAGAAGCAGGCCGACGCCACGGCCGCCGCCGCCCGCGCCGCCTACTTCGAGGCCGCCCGCGCCCTGTCGGCTGGCCGTCAGGGCGCGGCCGAGCGCCTGGCCGAGGCCATCAACGCCGAACTGCCGCCGCTCAAGCTCGACAAGGCCCGCCTGCGCATCGGCGTCGAGCCCCTGCCGGAAGAGCGGGCGGGGCCGTCGGGCCTGGACCGGGTGGAGTTCGAGATCTCGACCAATCCGGGGGCGCCGTTCGGTCCCCTGGGCGCGATCGCCTCGGGCGGGGAACTCGCCCGCTTCGCCCTGGCGCTGAAAGCGGCACTGGCCGGTCGCGGCGGGTCAAAATCACAGAACGGCGCTCCGCTGATGATCTTTGACGAGGTCGACCAGG
The DNA here is from genome assembly GCA_036500495.1 of Caulobacteraceae bacterium. Lineage (GTDB taxonomy): Bacteria > Pseudomonadota > Alphaproteobacteria > Caulobacterales > Caulobacteraceae > BOG-938. Next base: position 6,812 of record DASYBX010000087.1, on the reverse strand, counting down.
GCGTCGGCGGCGCGGTGGCCGACGCGGTGGGCCAGCGCCTCAAGCGCCTGGCGGCGGAGGGGCAGGTGCTGGTGGTCACCCACAGCCCGCAGGTCGCCGCCCGCGCCGAGGCCCACTGGCGGGTGTCCAAGGCCGGCGGCGCTGACACCGTTCGCACCGCTGTTGAGGTGCTGGCCGGCCGGGACCGCGAGGAGGAGATCGCCCGCATGCTCGCCGGCGCCGAGATCACCGAGGCGGCCAGAGCCGCAGCCAGGGCCCTGATGCATGCTTGATTCAGCCGCCAAGCCGATCGCCGACCTCACCGAGGCCGAGGCGGCCGACGAACTGGCCTTCCTTGCCGACGAGATGGCCGCCGCCGACCTGCGCTACTATCAGGAAGACGCGCCGACCCTGACGGACGCGGAGTACGACGCCCTCAAGCAGCGCAACGCCGCCATCGAGGCGCGTTTCCCGCATCTGGTGCGCGACAACTCGCCGAGCCTGCGGGTGGGCGCGACCCGCGCCGCCCAGTTCTCGCCGGTCGAGCACGGCGTGCCGATGCTGTCGCTGGACAACGCCTTCTCCGACGAGGAAGCCGAGGAGTTCGACGCCCGCATCCGCCGCTTCCTGCGCCTGGGGCCAGCCGAGGCGGTCGGCTACACGGCCGAACCCAAGATCGACGGCCTGTCCTGCTCGATCCGCTACGAGAACGGGGTGCTGGTGAAGGCGGCCACCCGCGGCGACGGCCGCGTCGGCGAGGACGTCACCGCCAATGTCCGCACCGTGGCCGACATCCCCAAGCGCCTCCTGGGTTCGGGCTGGCCCGAGGTGATCGAGATCCGCGGCGAGGTCTACCTCGGCCACGAGGAGTTCGCCGCCCTGAACGAGGCCGCCGCCGAGGCCGGCCAGCGCACCTACGCCAATCCGCGAAACGCCGCCGCCGGCTCCCTGCGCCAGATCGATTCCAGCATCACCGCCAAACGACCGCTGAAGTTCTTCGCCTACGCCTGGGGCCTGCACAGCGCCCCGTTCGCGCCGACCCAGTGGGAGGCGCTCGGCAAGCTCAAGGCATGGGGCTTCTCGACGACGCCGCAGAGCGAGCGGGTGGAGAACGCCGAGGGCCTGCTCGCCGCCTACGCCCGCATGGAGGCCGAGCGGCCCAAGCTCGCCTTCGACATCGACGGCGTGGTCTACAAGGTCGACCGGTTGGACTGGCAGCAGCGCCTGGGCTTCGTCACCCGCACCCCGCGCTGGGCGATCGCCCGCAAGTTCCCCGCCCAACAGGCTCGCACGATCCTGGAGGCCATCGACATCCAGGTGGGCCGCACCGGCGCCATCACCCCCGTCGCGCGTCTCCAGCCGGTGACGGTGGGCGGCGTCGTGGTGGTCAACGCCACGCTGCACAACGCCGACGAGATCGCCCGCAAGGACGTCCGGGTCGGCGACACCGTGATCCTGCAGCGGGCCGGCGACGTGATCCCGCAGATCGTGCAGGTGGTGCTGGACGAGCGTCCGCAGGGCGTCGAGCCCTTCGCTTTCCCGACCCATTGCCCATGCCCCCTGCACACGCCCCTCACCCAGGAGACCACGGTCTCGGGCGCCGAGACCGTGGTGCGGCGCTGCACCGGCGAGTTCGCCTGCCCGTTCCAGAAGCTGGCGCACCTGCGCCATTTCGTGTCGCGCCGGGCCTTCGACATCGAGGGCCTGGGCGAGAAGCAGCTGACCGCCTTCTCCGAGCGCGGCTGGCTGGCCGACCCCGCCGACATCTTCGCCCTGGCTCGCGACGACGCCAGGCTGGAGGAACTGCGCGGGACCGACGGCTATGGCGAGACCAGCGTGCGCAACCTGGTGGCCGGCATCGAGGCGCGCCGCTCGATCGCGCTCGACCGCTTCGTCTACGGCCTCGGCATCCGCCACGTGGGCGAGACCACCTCGCTCGCCTTGGCGCGGCACTTCGAGACGGTGGAGGCTTTCGTGGGCGTGGCCAGGACGGCGGCCGGCCAGATGGCCAGCGCGGCCTATGTGGAGCTGTCGGAGCTCGACGGCGTCGGGCCCACTGCGCGCGACGCGATCCTGGCCTTCGCCGGCAGCCAGCCGGACCTGCTCATTCCGCCGGACGCCGCGCTGGAGGAACGTCTGCGCCTGTCCATCCCCCGCCTCAACTCGCGGACGCGGGAGGCCTTGGCCAAACGCTACGGCGACTGGACCGCCTTCCACGACGCCGCCTGCGAGGCCGTCGCGGGCGTACCGGGCGAGGCCTTCCTGGAAATCTCCGCCATCGACCAGGTCGGGCCCGTCGCCGCCCGCATGGTCGCCGCCTTCTTCGGCGAAGCCCACAACCTGACGCTGGTCGACAAGCTGCTGGCCGAGCTGACCGTGATCCCCGTCGAGCGGCCCAAGACCGACACCGCCGTGGCTGGCAAGACGGTGGTGTTCACCGGCTCGTTGGAGCGCATGACGCGGGACGAGGCCAAGGCCCAGGCGGAGGCGCTGGGGGCCAAGGTCGCCGGCTCGGTGTCGAAGAAGACCGACCTCGTTGTCGCGGGCCCGGGGGCCGGCTCCAAGCTCAAGCAGGCCGCCGATCTCGGCATCCGGGTGCTGACCGAGGACGAGTGGCTGGTGCTGGTGGGATCGAACTGATGGTCATCTATTCCACCGGCACGTTCGACATCGGCCAGCATCTGCGGCGGGCGGGAGCGCTGATCCAGCAGGGCCAGCTCGAGTCCGCCTGGGGGACGGTCCACGAGGTGCTGAACACCGACCCGCAGAACGTGCCCGCCATCCAGATGCGCGGCCTGATCTACGCCCAGCTCGGCCATATGAACGAGGCGGTCGAAGACTTCCGCCTGGCGGTCAGGCTCGCGCCCAACGACGCGGTGGCGCACAACAACCTGGGCAACGCCCTGCGCCCGCTCGGCCTGTGGGAGGAGTCGCTGGCCGCCTGCGAACGCGCCTTGGCCCTGGCGCCGGACTATCCGGACGCCCAGCTCAGCCACGCCAACGCCCTGCTGGACATGGGCCGGCCCGAGGAGGCCGTGGCGGGATACGATCGCCTGCTGCAGCGCACGCCGCGCGACCCCCGCGCCCTTGCCAACCGGGGCTTGGCCCTGCGCAGCCTCAACCGGTCGCAGGATGCCGTGAAGAGCTTCGAGCAGGCCATGGCGGTCGATCCCGCCAACGATCAGATCCGCGCCAACGCCGGCCAGGCCTATATGGCGACCGGCGATCTGAAGACCGGCTTCGCCCTTTTCGAGGCGCGCTGGGCCACGCCGATCATGGCCGGTTATCTGCAGAGCCGCCGCTTCGGCCGGCCGCAGTGGCTGGGTCAGGTCCCGTTGCAGGGCCGCACCCTGCTGCTGCATAGCGAGCAGGGCTGGGGCGACATCTTCCAGTTCTGCCGCTACGCCGCGATCGCCGCCGAGCAGGGGGCAAGGGTGCTGATCGAGGTGCTCCAGCCCGCCGTGGGCCTGATGCGCACCCTGAAGGGCGTCAGCGAGGTGATCGAGTTCGGCCAGCCCTTGCCGGAGTTCGACTTCCACTGCCCGGTCATGAGCCTGCCGCACGCCTTCGGCGCGACCCTCGACACCATCCCCGCCAACGTTCCGTACCTGTCCGCCGAACCGGCCAAGGTCGCCGGGTGGAGCGAGCGCCTGGGGCCGAAGACCAGGCCGCGGGTGGGGCTGGTGTGGTCGAGCGGCGTGCGCCCGGACCAGCCGGAGCTGGCGGCCGCCAACGGTCGGCGCAACCTGCCGTTCGACAGGCTGAAGGCGCTCGCCGGCCTGCCGGTGGAGTTCGTCAGCCTGCAGAAGGGCGAGCCCGCCGAGGCCGAGTTCGTCGCCTTCGACCAGGGCGCCTGGGACGGCCCGCCGATCCGCAACCTGGCGTCCGACCTTCGCGACTGGGCCGACACCGCCGCCCTGATCGCCGCGCTCGACCTCGTGGTGACGGTCGACACCGCCATTCCCCACCTCGCCGGCGCCATGGGCGCGCCGGTCTGGCTGATGAACCGCTTCGACCCGTGCTGGCGCTGGCTGGAGACGCGCGCCGACAGCCCCTGGTACCCGACGATGCGCCTGTTCCGTCAGCCGGTGCTGGGCGACTGGGACAGCGTGCTGGCGGAGGTGCGCGCGGCGTTGGAGCGGGCCTTCCCCGCCTGAACCCTCAGAGCGGCGCGCAGGCCTGTTCCAGCCAGGCCAGGGCCGGGCCGTCGAGCTGCGGGCCGATCACCTGCCACACCCGGGCGTGGTAGGCGTCGAACTGGTCGAGCTCCTCGTCCGACAGCATCTGCGTCACCACCAGTCGCCGGTCGATCGGGGCCAGGGTCAGGGGCTCGAAGCCCAGCATCATCCGCTCGCCGCCGGGGATCGGCTCGGCGGGGGTCACCACCTGCAGGTTCTCGATGCGGATGCCGTAGGCGCCGGTCTTGTAGTAGCCGGGCTCGTTGGACACGATCATGCCGGGCTGCAGGGCGACGGGCGAGGGCGCCTTGGAGATGCGCTGCGGCCCCTCGTGCACGCCGAGGTAGGAGCCGACCCCGTGGCCGGTGCCGTGGTCGTAGTCGAGGCCGTGCTGCCACAGGGCCATGCGCGCCAGGGCGTCGAGCGCCGAGCCGGTCACGCCGGCAGGGAAGCGCACGCGGGCCAGGGCCAGATGGCCCTTCAGCACCAGGGTGAAGCGCTCCTTCATTTCCTGGGTGGCTTCGCCGATGGCCACGGTGCGGGTCACGTCGGTGGTGCCGTCCAGATATTGGGCGCCGCTATCGACCAGCAGCAGGGAGTTGGGCTCCAGCCTGCGGTTCAGCCGCTCCACGGGGCGATAATGGACGATGGCCCCGTTGGGCCCGGCGCCGGCGATGGTGTCGAACGACAGGTCCTTCAGCGCCCCGGTGGCCTCGCGGAAGGCCTCCAGCGTCTTCACCACGGTGATCTCGTCGGGCAGGGTCTGTTCGGCCTCGCTGGCCAGCCAGTGCAGGAAGCGACTGAGGGCCGCGCCGTCGCGGGCGTGGGCGTCGCGGGCGCCCTGGACCTCGGCGGGGTTCTTGCAGGCGCGGGGCAGGGCGGTGGGATCGGCTCCCCGCACCACCTCGGCGCCGGCCGTCTGCAGGGTGTCGAAGTACCAGGCCGACGACTGGGCCGGGTCGACCAGCACCTTGAGGCCGTTCAGGTCCGCGAGCGCAGCGGGCAGGCGGTCCGGCGTCTCCAGCGTCACCTGGTTGCCGAGCCAGGCCGGCAGGTCGGCGGTCACCTTGGCCGGATCGAGGAACAGCCGGGCCGAGCCGTCGGCCATCAGGATCGCCTGGGAAAGCGGTAGGGGCGAGCGGATGACGTCGCCGCCGCGCACGTTGAACAGCCAGGCGATGGAGGCCGGGGCGGTCAGCACCGCCGCGTCGGCGCCCTGCTTGGCCAGGGCCTCGCCGAGCCGGCCCCGCTTGGAGGCCGAATCCTCGCCCGAGAACTTCACCGGGTGCGCCACCACCGGCGCCTCGGGCTGGGCGGGCCGCGCCTGGCCCCAGGCCTGGTCGAGCGGGTTGGGCGCCACGGCCTTGAGGCTCGCGCCGGCCTTCTGCGCCGCGATCCTGAGGCGCTCGAGGGAGTCGGGGCTGTGCAGGCGCGGGTCGTAGCCGATCACCTGGCCGGCCACGAGCTCGTTCTCCAGCCAGCCCGGCACGCCGCCGTCCACCAGGTCGCGGATCTCGAACAGGTTCAGGTCGACCTGGTCGCGCACTTGCAGGGTGTAGCGGCCGTCGACGAAGATCGCCGCCTTGTCCTTCATCACCACCGCCGCGCCCGCCGAGCCGGTGAAGCCGGTGGCCCAGGCCAGCCGGTCGTTGGCCTCGGGCAGATATTCGTTCTGGTGCTCGTCCTCATGCGGGATGAGGAAGCCGTCCAGGCCCTGCCGCTCGACGGCCTGGCGGATCAGCGGGAGGTGGAGGGTCCCGAACGAGGGATCGGCGTGGTCTTCGAAGGTCTGGCGCATGAGGGTGATTTAGGCTTGGCGCAGGCCGGACGCAAAGGGTTCACTCGCACCGATCACCGAGTGACGTGGGGGAAGAAATCAATGAAGGCTGTTGTGGGGATTTTCGCGGCGGTTTGCGTGATTGCGGCGTCAACGAAGCCGGCGACCGCCCAACCTCCGCCCGGAGCCCAACCGACTGTAACGATTGCACCTGAGCCTTCGCGCGATAGTCTCGCCAAGGCACGCGAACTCGTCAAACTCATGTACCGGGACCAGGAAGCCGGGGACATGGAAGACTGGCTATTCGAAGTTCTGATGGATCGCTACCGAGCGGCCTTCACTCTCGCGGATGGGGCTCAGGATCCGGCCATCAGAGCGGCCATTCAAGATGAACTAACGACGGTTCAAGCAAGGCTACATCCCATCGTCGCGCGCCATCTGGACGAAATTCGGGAGGGGGCGGCGGCCGGATTGGCGTTCAGGTTCGGCGACCAACTGACTGACATTGTCGCGTTTGCTCACACGCCAGGGGGGCAGAACTATCTCAAGACCTATCCTGTGCCAGTCACGGCCGGCATCTCTTCTAGAGGTCTTGTAGCTGACAACCGACGGCTGGCTATCCAAATCAATACCGAGCTGAGACAGAGGGCGCCGGACTATTTACGCGCCCACCTCGAGTTGGAAGCCGCTGTCGATGCGGCCGGTGGGGAGTCGCAATAGTCGGTGTCTACGGCCGCTCCAGCACCAGCGCCACCCACGCGTCGCGACGGATGGCGAACTTCACGCGGAAGCCGCGCGACAGATAGGCCGCCTTCACCGCCCGCTCCTGGGCGCGCAGCAGGCCCGAGAGGATGGCGACGCCGCCCGGCTTCAGGGCG
>DASYBX010000086.1:0-18146 GCA_036500495.1 Caulobacteraceae bacterium | reverse complement strand
ATGGATTGGTCGAAGCCGATGTCGGGGCTGTCGTTGCGCGTGATGATGGTTTTCGACTTCATCACATGGAGGGTCGTCTCCAGCTTGACTGGTTGTCCGTCGTGCTCCGTCCAGCCGTCATCGAAGTCCTCACGCTGAAGGGATTCAAATCGCCCTGAACGGTTGGATTTCGCGCCACGCCCACGCGCCGCGCCGAGGTTGGGGGCCGATCTCGCCATGCAGCGAGGATAGTCTGCAAATTGAACAAAACAAGAACATTGCTTCTCGGCTCGCTCACAAACTCGATGTGGATCAACTTGCGAAATGCAACGCCGAGTCCGTAGTCTCGGAAGTATGCAACCTGTCCATCAAAACCTGTTGAAAAGTGGCGCCGTTGGCATCCTCGTGATGCTCTGCGTACCGTCCGCTCCTGTTGGATTGAGCGCCGCGTCCGTGGCTGTTCAGAGGAGGGATGCAGGGGGGCGTGGACATCCCCCGACCCTAGTCGCGCGAATCGAACAAAACAAGAACATTGAAGTTTTTCGCCCTTCCATGTCACAACCGGCCGGCCCGTCTCGTCATGTCGTTCGCAAGCCCTTCGAACCCGAGGAGAGACGAACCATGAGCCAGCGCATCAACCCCTACGCCGTCGCCCCCCAGCTGCTGGACGGGCTGATCAAGTACGCCCATTCCGTCGAGGCGCTGGGCCTCGAGAAGAGCCTTTTGGAGCTGGTCAAGATCCGCGCCTCGCAGATCAACGGCTGCGCCGTCTGCCTGCACATGCATGCCGAGGAGGCGCGCCGGCAGGGCGAGAGCGACGACCGCATCCTGATGCTCGATGCCTGGCACGAGACGGGCCTCTACACGGCCCGCGAGAAGGCGGCCCTGGCCTGGACCGAAGCCCTGACCCGCCTGACCGAGACCCGCGCCCCGGACGAAGCCTATGCGGCGGTGAAGGCCGAGTTCTCCGACGAGGACCTGGTCAAGCTCACCTTGATGATCAACGTGATCAACAGCTTCAACCGGTTCGGCGTGGGCTTCCGCGTGGCGCCCTACACCCTGAAGAAGGCGGCCTGAGCATGAACAACGCGGAGGCGGCGGCCAGCTTCGATCCGCTCCGCCCCAGGCTGGTGCGCGTCGCCTACCGCATGCTCGGCTCGATGGCCGACGCCGAGGATGTGGTGCAGGAGGCCTTCATCCGCTGGATGGCCGCCGACCGCGCCTCGGTGGACCAGCCGGAGGCCTGGCTGCGCCGCACCGTCGCGCGCCTGGCGCTGGACGTGCTGAAGTCGGCCCGCCGCCGGCGCGAGACCTATGTCGGCCCCTGGCTCCCCGAACCGGTGGTCGATCCTGACGTCGAGGACGAGGCCGACGACGTCACCCTGCCGCTGCTGCTGGCGCTGGAGCGGCTGTCGCCGCTGGAGCGGGCGGCCTTCCTGCTGCACGACGTGTTCGGCGCCTCCTTCGAGGAGGTGGCCGGCACGCTCGGCCGCGAGGAAGCCGCCGTGCGCCAACTGGCCAGCCGCGCCCGCGACCACGTGCGCAGCCACCGCCCGCGCTTCGACGTGCCCAGGGAGAAGGGCCAGCAGATCGCCGAGGCCTTCTTCACCGCCTCGCGCTCGGGCGACATGGCCGGCCTGCAGGCCATCCTGGCGGCCGACGTGGTGCTGCACGCCGACGGCGGCGGCAAGCGCCCCGCGGCCTTCCGCCTGATCGAGGGCCTGCACGACGTGCTGGGCGCCCATGCGGCCGTGGCGCGGGCGTTCGAGAAGTTCGGGGTGTCGCAGATCGTGCGCTACGCCACCATCAACGGCCTGCCGGGCTTCATCACCCGCGAGGCCGACGGCCTGCTCCAGACTACCGCCCTGCAGATCGAGGACGGCCGCGTCGTCGCCATCTACGTGGTCCGCAACCCCGACAAGCTGGCGCGGCTGGAGGCGGCGGTGCACTGACCCCGGCCCCCGCGCGGCCTCCCCCGCTCGCGGGGGAGGGGGACCGCCGAAGGCGGTGGAGAGGGCATTCAGCAGCGTAGCACTCTGAACTGCGAGCTGAACGCGGCCCTGCGCCGGTCCAGCCCGCCTTTGGCGGGCGTTCGCATGGTGGCCAAATCGTTGGCCGCCACAGAGCTCACCCTCTCAGTCAGCTGCGCTGGCAGGTCTCCCGCCAGTGGAAGAGCCCGCGCAAATGCTGTCACGCCGTCCGGCTGTTCCAGTTCTCCGCCAGGTGCTGCGCCGTGCGCCACGCCAGCGCCTGGGCCGTCAGCGTCGGGTTGCGCGACCCGCTCGTGCCCATCACCGAGCCGCCGACGATGCCGAGGTTGTGGACCTCATGGCAGAAGCCCCACTTGTCGACCACGTTGGTCTCGGGGTTGTCGCCCATCCGCGTGCCGCCGTAGGCGTGGGTGGTGGGGCCCATGGTGCCGGGCGGAGCCTTCTCCACCGCGATGGCGCCGGCGGCCCGGTACCACGCCGCCATCTTCTCCTGCACGTAGGCGCTGATGCGCTTCTCGTTGTCCTTGAAGTCGGCGGTGATGCGGATCACCGGCTGGCCGAGGGGGTCCTTCACCGTGGGATCGAGGTCGAGGAGGTTGTCCTCGTAGGGCAGGGTGGTCTTCTGCAGATAAGCGGTGTTGGTGCGGTCGGCGTTCGTGGCCAAGAACGACTTCCACTCCGAGCCCCAGTTGCGCCCGGTCTTGCCGAACGTCCCCATGCTCGCCGCCGCGATCGGCCGGCGGTTGGAATAGACGTACATGCCGCCGCCGCCGATGAAGTCGAGCCCCGCGTGGTCGAAGTTGTCGTCGGCGAAGTTGTCGACCGCCGTGCCCTGGGCCGGCAGGCCGTACCAGTTGTTGATGTTCTTGGGGAATAGGGCCGTCACCCCGTCGAACTGGGCGTGGCTGAAGTAGTGGCGGCCGACCTGGCCCGAATTGTTGGCGAGGCCCTTGGGGAAGGCCTTGCTCTTCGACAGCAGCAGCAGGCGTGCGTTCTCGTAGACATAGCCGGCCAGGATCACCGCGGCGGCCGGCTGGACGTAGGTCTCCCCGCCCTTGAGGTAGGTGACGCTCTGCACCCGCCCGTCCTTGCCCGCGTCGATCGAGACCACGGTGGCCCCCGTCACCACCTGCAGCCGCTTGGTGGCCTGGGCCTTGGGGATGGTCGAGACGTTGGTCGAGCTCTTGGCCGAGACGTGGCAGCCGCCCCGGTCGCACCAGCCGTGGTACATGCAGCCCGAACGGCCCTCGTAGGTCTTGGAGTTGATCGCCGCCGGTCCCGGGAAGGCATGCAGCCCCAGGCCCTTGGCGGTGTCGGCCATCATCTGGGTGAACTCGGTGCCGTGCAGGGCCGGCATCGGGTATTCGCGGGCTCTCGGCCCCTCGAAGATGTTGCCGGCCGGATCGATCTGGCCGCCGATGTTGCCGGCCTTGCCGGACACCCCGAGCTCATATTCGACCTTGTCGTAGTAAGGCTCCAGATCGGCCAGGGTCAGGGGCCAGTCCTCCACCGTCGAGCCCTTGGGGATGCGGGCCTTGCCGTAGCGCCGGGTGGTCTCGCTGACGACGCGGAAGTCCCAAGGGTTCAGCCGCCAGCTCTGGGCCCAGTAGTGCACGCTGGTGCCGCCCACCGCGTTCATCATCGGGTGCACGGTGGGGCGCGGCGAATAGGGAGCCGAAGCGTTGCGCCGGTGGGTGGGCACCTCGTGATTGGCCTTCTGCACCGACTGCGGCCAGCCGCGATAGTTGTTGCGGATCTCGTCGGGCGCGAAGTCGGCCGGCGTCAGCCAATTGCCGGCCTCCAGCCCGATCACCTCGAGGCCCGCGCGGGTGAGGGGCAGGACGGCGACCCCGCCGGTGGCGCCGAGGCCGATCACCACGACGTCGGTCTTCTTCAGCCTAACGGTCATGTTCAGGGTCCCCCATGCCGGAGGCCATGTGCGCGTGGTCGACGGGGGCGGGGCTGGCTTGGGCCAGGCGCGCGCCGGCGCGGTCGAACATCGAGAAGTCGTAGGCCGACATGCGCACCTTCTGCAGATGCGGGTCCATCGCCTGCTGCGGCTGGGAGACCGCCAGGCGGATGCCCGGATAGCCGATCATGTCCCACCCGACGAAGCCGGCGTTGCCGCCGTAGTAGGGGTCGCCGAACGTGCCCTGCAGGGTGTGGCCGCGCACCAGGCCGAAGAAGCCGGGGTCTTCCTTCTCCAGCGCGATCAGCACCGCGTCCTGGTCCGCTTCGGCCAGGCGGGCGAAGGCCTGGCCCTTCAGGCGCTGGGCGCGGGCGTCGAGCCCGGTCAGCCCCGTGCGGTAGGCCTCGCGGGAGGCGGCCAGGGCGCCGGCCAGCGAGCGGTCGATGTAGTGCGCCGCCCGCGCCTCCCGGGCCCCGGGGCCGGTCTCGTCGGCCGGTATCAGGCGGGCGCAGAAGGCTTCCAGCACGTCGGCCTCGGCGGCCGACAGGGTCTCCAGGGCCTCGCGCCGCACCGGGGCGGTCGTCTGGGCCTGGGCGGCGGCGCCTGCGCCGGAGGCTGCGGCGACGACGCCGGCGCCTTTCAGCAGGTCGCGCCGCGAGACGCTCGGCCCCGATCGTTGCGGAGGTTTTCCCGCCATGGACTTCACTCCCTGAAGGGCGAACTGCAGGCCGCCTTGGCGCGGACAGTGGCACGCCCCGGCTCGGCCCCGCAAGCGACCCGGGCCGGCTTGACCATGGGCTCGGCGCAGGTTTGATGGGGTCATGATCTCGGTGGTGATCGCGACCCAAGACGACGAATTGACGCTCGGCCAGACCCTGGCGTCCCTGGTGCCGGCGGCCGTCGACGGCCTGGTGCGCGAGGTGATCGTGGCCGACTCCGGCTCGGCCGATGGCACCCTGGCGATCGCCGATGATGCGGGCGCGCGGATCGTGCGCTGCGAGGGGGCGGCCGAGGCCCGGCTCGCCGCAGGCTGCAAGGCGGCCCGGGCCGACTGGCTGCTGATCCTGGAGGCGTCGGCTTCGGCCCCGCACGGCTGGGAGGGCGCCGCCGGCCGCCACATGGAACGCCACCCGGGCAAGCCCGCCTGCTGGGGCCGTAGTGGCCTCGTCCCGTTCGTCACCCCGGCCAAGGCCCTGCTGGTCCCAAGCCGCCTGTTCGAACAGCAGAGCGGGTCAGCCGGCTGGCTGCGCCGGATCGGCCGCAAGGCCGTGGAGCTGAAGATCAAGCGCTGAGGTCATGGCCTCTTGCCGCGCCGCGTTCAGCAGGCGGTCGAGGTCCGCGCCGGTCAGATCGATCCGGTCCCAGTCGTGCCCGTTGTCGATGTCGACCCGCAGCCGGTCGACCAGGGCGAAGTTCTGCGGACTGAGGTCGGCCAGCCGGCCTTTCGGCTGCTGGTAGAAGCCGTCCGCGTCGAGCGCCTCGTCCCCGACCTCCTCGATCGAGCCCCACAGCCTGTCGCCCCCCAATCGGGCGATGACGGTCGCGACGCCTTTCTTGGGAAAGACTTCCATACGGCCCGTCTGCGGATTGCGGACCTTGAACCAGAAGACTTCAGCCATGGCGTACTCCTTCGCTGGCTGTCGTTCCGGAATTTGGAGGCCCATCATCGCCCCATAACGGCCCGGGCGGAAGAGGTTCCTGATGCGATCTGTGGAGCCGGAATAGAGCCCCGGCCGTCAGTGCGCCAGCGTGGGGCGGCCGCCGTCGCGGCCCTCGTCGCGGGCGGCGTCCAGCAGGCGGTCGAGATCCTCGCCGCTCAGGTCCAGCCGGTCCCAGTCGTCGCCGCCGTCGATATCGATCTGCAGGCGCTCGACCAAGGCGCGGTTCTGCGGACTGAGGTCGGCCAGCCGGCCCTGGGGCTGTTCGTAGAGACCGTTCGCATCGAGCTCGCCCGCGTCGACTTCCTCGACCGAGCCCCACAGCTTTTCGCCGCCGAGTCGCGAGATCGCGTCTTCGGTGCCCTTCTTGGGATAGGTCTCCACGCGCCCTGTCGCCGGGTCGCGCATCCGAAACCAGAAGACTTCCGCCATACCGTCCTCCTTCCCCAGCACCCGCATAGTGAATGGAAACCGCTCGAGTTCGTTTCAATTAGGGCGATCGGGCCGGTCCAGGCGTTCGGCGAGGGTCAGCAGGTCCTGCCACGCGCGTTTCTTGGCGCCAGGCTGGCGCAACAGGAAGGCCGGATGCAGGGTCGGCAGGGCCGGCAGCTCCAAGCTGCCATCCTGCGAACGCCATTCGAACCAGCGGCCGCGCAGGGACAGGATGCCTTCGTCCTTCTTCAGCACCGACTTGGCCGCCGCCCCGCCGACCAGCAGCAGCGCCTTGGGCTTCACCAGGGCGATGGCGCGCTCCAGAAAGGGGGCGCAGGCGATCTGCTCGGCCGGGATGGGCGTGCGGTTGCCGGGCGGGCGCCAGTAGACGGTGTTGGTGATGAACACCCGGCCGTCCAGGCCAGCGGCGGCCAGCATGCGGTCGAGCAGCTTGCCGGCCCGGCCGACGAAGGGGGCGCCCTGCGCGTCCTCGTCCGCGCCGGGCGCCTCGCCGACGATCATCAGCGGGCCCTCGGGATTTCCGCGGGCGAACACGGCGCGCTTGGCCCCCTCGAACTTCAGGCCGCAGCCGTCGAACGCGGCGATGGCGGCCTCGAGCTGCGGCAGGTCCTGAGCTTCGGCGGCCAGGCGGTGAGCGTCCGCGCCGGCCGCGGCGGCTTCCGGCGCGACCGGGGCCGCGGGGGCGGCGGGACGGGCGCCGGCGGGCATGCGCTGGGGCGGGGCCGGGCGGGGCGGCGGCTTCTGGCCCTCGGCGATGCGGTCGATGGGGGCGTCGAGGAACGCGCCCTCGGCCCCGGCGTCGGTCCAGAAGGCGAGCAGGCTCTCCAGAGCGCGCGGGTCGGTCTCGATGTGCACGATTAGATATGTATGATAAGCAATCCGGCGACTTTTCCTTGCGCCGCCGCCAGCTTCGGCTAAGTCGGCGGAAGGTTCAATGCCGGAGCCCCTGATGACCGACGCCGCCTCCCTCGCCCGCGAAGCCATGGACTATGACGTGGTGATCGTCGGGGCTGGCCCGGCGGGGCTGTCGGCGGCGATCCGGCTGAAGCAGCTGGCGGCCGAGGCCGGGACCGAGGTGTCCGTCGCGGTGCTCGAGAAGGGCTCCGAGGTCGGGGCCCACATCCTGTCCGGCGCGGTGATCGACCCCAAGGCGCTGAACGAGCTGATCCCCGACTGGAAGACCAAGGGCGCGCCGCTGGAGAGCGCGGTCACCGAGGACCACTACCTCTACCTCGGCGCGGGCGGGCAGCTCGACATCTCCTGGCTGCCCAAGCCCTCGTTCATGTCCAACCACGGCATGTACATCGCCTCCCTGGCCAACCTCTGCCGCTGGCTGGCGACCGAGGCCGAGGCGCTGGGTGTGGAGATCTATCCGGGCTTCGCCGCCTCCGAGGCGCTCTACGACGAGCACGGAGCCCTGCGCGGGGTCGTGGCCGGCGTCATGGGCGTGGACAGGCAGGGCAAGCCGCGCGCGGACTATCAGCCCGGCATGGAGATCAACGGCCGCTACGTGCTGATCGCCGAGGGGGCCCGCGGGTCGCTGGCCAAGGAGATCCAGGCCAAGTTCGGCCTCACCGACGGGCGCGAGCCGCAGAAGTACGGCATCGGCATCAAGGAGCTGTGGCAGGTTCCCGCCGGCAAGCACCGGCCGGGCCTCGTGCAGCACACCATGGGCTGGCCGCTGGCCAACGACGTGGGCGGCGGCTCGTTCGTCTACCACTTCGGCGACCGCTATGTGGCGGTGGGGCTGGTGGTGCACCTGACCTACGCCAACCCGTACCTGTCGCCGTTCGACGAGTTCCAGCGGCTGAAGCACCATCCCGCGGTGCAAAAGCACCTGGAAGGCGGCAAACGCGTGTCCTACGGCGCGCGGGCGATCACCGAGGGCGGCTTCCAGTCTGTGCCCAAGCTGGCCTTCCCCGGCGGCGCCCTGATCGGCTGTTCGGCCGGCTTCGTGAACCTGCCGCGCATCAAGGGCAGCCACAACGCCATGAAGACCGGCATGCTGGGCGCGGAGGCGGCGTTCGCAGCGCTGCAGGCCGGGCGCGGCGGGGACGTGCTGGAGACCTACGAGACGGCCTATCGCCAGTCGTGGGTCTACAAGGATCTCAAGGCGGTCAGGAATTCCAAGCCCCTGTGGTCGCGGTTCGGCACGCTCCTGGGCGGACTGCTGCTGACCGGGATCGACCTGTGGACCAACCAGCTTCTGGGCGTCTCGCTGTTCGGCACGCTGAAGCATGGCAAGACCGACGCCGAGGCCACGGGCCTGGCCAAGGACTTCGCGCCGATCGCCTATCCCAAGCCGGACGGGGTCCTCAGTTTCGACAAACTCACGTCGGTCTATGTGTCGAACACCAACCACGACGAGGATCAGCCGAGCCACCTGAAGCTGAAGGATCCGCAAGTCCCGATCGCGGTGAACCTGCCCAGATACGCCGAGCCCGCGCAGCGCTACTGCCCGGCGGGGGTGTATGAGGTGGTGGAGAAGCAGGGGACGCCGGTTTTCGTCATCAACGCCCAGAACTGCGTCCACTGCAAAACCTGCGATATCAAGGACCCGTCGCAGAACATCGTGTGGACCACGCCCGAGGGTGGCGGCGGCCCGAACTATCCCAATATGTAGCCCAGCTCAGCCGGCCAGCTTTTCAGGCCGCGTTCCGTGTCCGGAGAACGGGGATGCTCTTGATCGGGACGGAGAAACGACGGAACCTTGAGGCCATGCGCATGTCCCCCCGCCTGTTGTTGACCACCGCCCTGGCCGCGCCGCTCGCGGCCCTGACCCTGGCGGGCTGCGCCACCACCGGCTCTGCGCCCGGCTCCGTCGCCGCCGCGCCCGGCGAGGACACGACCGCGGTTTCCCGCGGTTATCTGGGGGCCTCCAACTACGGCCTGTTCCTGGCCGGCGAGGCCGCCTTCCAGGCGGGCCGCAGCCAGGACGCCGCCGACTACTTCTCCCGCGCCACCGAGGGCGCCGGCGACCTGCCGCCCGACACCCAGGCCATGATCCGCGAGAAGGCCTTCACCGCCGCCGTGATGGCCGGCGACGTCGACCGTGCGGCCGCCCTGGCCCCGGCGGCCGACCCGGACGGCGGCTCTGGCACCCAGCGCCTGGCGCGGCTGGTGCGCGCCGTGGACGCCCTGTCCGACAACAAGGGCAAGGACGCCGACGCCATCCTCAACGCTCCGGGCAAGGGCTCCGCCTACGCCGTGGGCATCAACCTGCTGAAGCCCTGGGCGGCGGCGGGAGCGGGCGACGCCAAGCGCTCCGCCCTGCCGATCGACGGGCCGACCCCCGCGCTCACCCGCGTCGCCGGCCAGTTCGGGCGCGCCCTGCTGCTGGAGCGGGCCAAGCGCTTCGACGAGGCGGAGGCCGACTACAAGGCCCTGACCGCGGGCCAGTTCGCCGCCCTCTACATCATCCCCTACAGCGAGTTCCTCGAGCGGCGCGGCCGCTGGGACGACGCCAAGACGCTGCTCAAGGACGCCGTGCAGCACAATCCGGGTTCGCGCGAGTTCCACCGCGCCCTCGACCACGTCAGCGCCGCCCGCCGGCCGGCGCCGGCGGTGCTGCCGACCCTGCGCCAGGGCGCCGCCCAGGCCCTGACCGCGGCCGCCGAGATGTCGCTGATCGAGAAGCGCTTCACCGACGGCCAGATCTACCTGCGCCTGTCGCTCAGGCTCGATCCCCAGGAGAACGAGGCCTGGGTGTTCCTCGGCGACATCCTGGCCCAGAGCGACGACCACGAAGCGGCCCGCGCCGCCTATATGAAGGTGCCGGCGTCCTCGCCCGACTGGGTGGACGCGCGCGAGCGCATCATCGCCAGCTACCAGGCCCAGGACGACCTCGACACCGCCATCAAGATGGCCGAGGAGCTGGTCAAGGTCGCGCCGGACGACCGCGACGCCCTGGTGGTGCAGGCCGACCTCTACCGCGCGGCGAATCGCTTCCCCGACGCGGTCAAGGTGCTCGACAAGCTGATCGCCCAGGACCCGGCCGGCGCCGACTGGGCCATCTACTACGAGCGCGGCACCGCCCTGGACCGCGCCGGGCGCTGGCCCGAGGCCGAGAAGGACCTGCAGAAGGCCCTGATGCTGCGGCCCGATCAGCCCGACGTGCTGAACTACCTCGGCTATTCCTGGGTCACCCGCGGAGAGCGCCTGCAGCAGGCGATCGGCATGCTGCAGAAGGCCTATCTGGCGCAGCCCAATTCCGGCGAGATCGCCGATTCCCTCGGCTGGGCCTATTACAACATGGGCGACTTCAAACAGGCCGTGCAGCGTCTGGAGCGGGCGGTGGCGCTCGAACCGGTCAACGCCGAGATCAACGACCACCTGGGCGACGCCTACTGGCGCGCCGGGCGCAAGACCGAGGCCCAGTACCAGTGGAACCGTGTGCTCACCCTCATGCCCGCCGCTGAGCTCAAGACCGCGGTGGAGCACAAGCTGTCGTCGGGCCTCGAGCCCGCCCCCCCTGCGGTGGCCCTGCGCGGATGACGGACCCATCATCGTGACGCGGACCGCATTCGCTGCGGCCAAGGTCAACCTGTACCTGCATGTCGCGCCCCCGACCCCCGACGGCTACCACCCGGTCGCCAGCCTGATGGCGTTCGCCGACGTCGGCGACACCGTGGCCGGCGAGCCCGCGCCCGGCCTGTCCCTCGAGATCGGCGGCCCGTTCGGCGACGGGCTGTCGGCGGGGCCCGACAACCTGGTGCTGCGTGCGGCGCAGGCCCTGCTCGACGAGGCGGGACGGCCCGACGCGGGCGCCCGGCTCAGGCTGACCAAGGCCCTGCCGATCGCCGCCGGCCTCGGCGGCGGCTCCAGCGACGCGGGCGCGGCCCTGCGCCTGCTCAACGCCCTGCATGGCCTGGGCTTCGATGACGGGGCGCTGGAGGCGGTGGCGGCCGGCATCGGCGCCGACGGCGCGGCTTGCCTGCGCGCGCGCCTGCTGGTGGCCGAGGGCAGGGGAGAGAGGTTGTCGCCGGCTCCGGCCATGCCCCATCTGCCGGCCGTCCTGGTCAATCCGGGCGTGCCTTCGCCGACCGGCCCGGTCTACCGCGCTTACGACGCTTCCGGCGCTCCGGGACAGGCCGACCGGCCCGAGCCGCCGCCTCTGCGCACCGTGCGCGCCGCCGCCGAATGGCTGGCCCGCTGCCGCAACGACCTCGAAGCGCCGGCCCTCGGCCTGGAGCCCCGCATCGGCGAGGCCCTGGACGCCCTCAGGGCGGAGCCCGAGTCGGTCCTGGTGCGCATGTCCGGCTCCGGCGCCACCTGCTTCGCCCTGACCAACACCCGCGCCGAGGCGGAAGGCCTGGCCGCGCGGCTGTCCGCCGCCCGTCCGGGCTGGTGGGTCAGGGCCTGCACCCTGGCCTGATCGCAAAACGAAGGCGGCGGAGCCGAAGCCCCGCCGCCTGAACACTTGATCGAAGGATCGGTGGGAGGCCCGCCTCGGCAGGCCTCCGTCCCGCATCAGCCGTGCACGATTTCGCCGTGCAGGTTGATGTCCAGGCCTTCCACTTCGACTTCCTCGCTGACGCGGATGCCGATGGTGTACTTCAGCACCGCCAGGATGATGAAGGTGACCACGCCCGAGTAGATGAAGGTGGCGCCCACGTCTTCGAACTGCAGGATCATCTGACCGAAGTTGTGGTCGTGGATCCAGCCCTTGGACGTGGAGTTGATCACGTTCGAGGCGAACACCCCGGTGAGGATGGCGCCGAGGGCGCCGCCCACGCCGTGCACGCCCCAGCAGTCGAGCGCGTCGTCGTAGCCGAAGATCTTCTTCACGTGCACCGCCGAGGTGTAGCAGACCACGCCGGCGATCAGGCCGATGATCAGGGCGTCGCCGGGGTTCACGAAGCCGGAGGCCGGGGTGATGGCCACGAGGCCGGCGACGGCGCCGGACACCATGCCCAGGACCGAAGGCTTCTTGGCGATGATCCACTCGGCCGCCATCCAGGAGATGGCGGCGCCGGCCGTGGCGATCTGGGTCGCGACGGCGGCCATGCCGGCCTGGACGTTGGAGGTCACGGCCGAACCGGCGTTGAACCCGAACCAGCCGACCCACAGCAGCGAGGCGCCGATGACCGAGTAGGCGAGGTTGTGCGGCGCCATGTTCTCGGTGCCCAGGCCCTTGCGCTTGCCGAGCATCAGGGCGGCCACCAGGCCCGCGGTGCCGGCGTTCAGGTGCACCACGGTGCCGCCGGCGAAGTCGAGCGCGCCGGCCTTGCCGAGCCAGCCGTTGCCCCACACCCAGTGCGCCACCGGGCAGTAGACCAGCAGCAGCCAGGCGCCCATGAACAGCATGAAGGCCGAGAACTTCATGCGGTCGGCCAGGGCGCCGGCGATCAGGGCCGGGGTGATGATCGCGAAGGTCATCTGGAAGAACATGTAGACGGACTCGGGGATGGTCGGCGCCAGCATGGAGGTGGCGTTGAGGCCCATCGGCCCGAGCAGCAGGTACTTGACCCCGCCGATCATGGCGTTGTTGGCCCCGCCGTCGGTGAAGGCGATCGAGTAGCCGATCACCATCCACAGGACGGTGATCAGGGCGGTGGCGCCGAAGCTCTGGGCCAGGGTGGCCAGGATGTTCTTCTTGCGCACCATGCCGCCGTAGAACAGGGCCAGGCCCGGGATCGTCATCATCAGCACGAGCACGCTGGAGGTCAGCATCCAGGCGGTGTCGCCGGTGTCGATCTTGGGCGCCGCGGCCGGAGCCGCCGCGGGCGCGGCGGCGGCTGGCGTGGCGGCGGGCGCAGGAGCGGCCGCGCTGGAGCCGGCGTCGCTGGCGGCCGCAGCCGCGCTGGAGGCCGCCTGGGCGTGGGCCGTCATGGGAGCCGCGAGGGGGGCCCCGAGGATCGCCACGGCCAGGGCCAGGGCCCCGATCCGCTTCAATCCGATTTTGCCGAAAGTGGTCATCATGTTCCCCTTGAGACTCCTTAGAGGGCGGCCGAGCCGGTTTCGCCGGTGCGGATGCGCACGGCTTCCTCGACGTTCAGGACGAAGATCTTGCCGTCGCCGATCTTGCCGGTGGCGGCTGCGGCCTTGATCGCGTCGACGGCCTTGCCGACCGCGGCGTCGTCGATCACCGCTTCCAGTTTCACCTTGGGCACGAACACCACCTGGTATTCGGCCCCACGATAGATTTCGGTCTGGCCCTTCTGACGGCCGTATCCCTTGACCTCGGAGACCGTCAGGCCTTCCACGCCGGCGGCGACGAGCGCTTCGCGCACCTCGTCCAGCTTGAAAGGTTTGACGATCGCAATGATCAGCTTCATTCGCCTTGCTCCTGCGTTCGCAAAGGCGCGCCCCTCTGCTTTGTGGTCGCCGCGATCGACAGGAGGTCCCGTACGTCCGGCAGGGCGACGCTAGACATGACGCGGGTGCGGACGGCCCGATCGGCGGGGGTCCTGGGCAAGATTTGGTCACCGGCGCCTGATTTGTGTGCGGATGCGGCGAGCGGCGCCCTGATTTTGTGCGGAATCCGCTCCCAGGGGCGGCCGAGGGCCATGCGGCGCCTGCTTCGCGGGCGATTGCCGCCGGCCCTGCTCAAAGATCCGGCCCCGGCCGGTCGTCGCCCGCCCAATGGCCGGCGCCCGCCCGCCCGGTCCTGCATCAGCTCCGGCGGAGACTTCGCCGAGGCTCGTTCATCGCCGCAGGCTCGCCTATTGGCGACGCATGACGAAGCGTCGATCGGGCGCGATTATTTGGTGATGTCTTTGATCCGTGCGAGTTTTGCCATTGTTACACCAAAAATAAACCCGATTTTACTTGATTTTGACGCGTGAATTGTGATCACGAAGCTGTGATGTCGCGCAACCAAGGCCGGGTTCAGGGGTATCTCAGCGCAGGAGGCGGACCAGTCCTCTGGACCGCCTGATCACTCAGTGAGGAAGCCATGCGCACCCGTCTCATGATCGCCTCGGCGACGGCGGTTCTTCTGCTCGCCGGCGGCGCCTACGCCCAATCGTCCAGCGCCAGCGGCGATACGGCGGTCAACCCGCCCGCGACCAGCAAGCTGCCCCGGTCGGTCGCCACCGGCAACGCCGCGACCAACCTGTCGCAACCGTCCGGCCAGGCCGGCACCGGCGACTCCACGGCTCCGGCCGTCAACGATCCGGTCCAGGGGCCTTCGGGCGCCCAGCGATCGACCAGCAGCCCCAGCCTGAACGGCTCTGACGCCGCCAGCGTGGCCCCGGCCGCCGGCGCGCCCGCCGAGCGGGCGCCCGCCGCCAGCGCCGGCTCGGACCTGATCTCGAACGGTCCGGTCCCCGACACCCCGGCGAATCGCGCCAAGTACGGTCAGCCATTGTCCCATGCCGGGAAGATCACTAAGCCGGCCGGGAACTGACGGCTCCTTCGGGGGTTGCGGCGGAAGGCCTAACCGCCGCCGTATTCCAAATTAAAACGGATGCCGCGCCGGACCCCCGCCGGCGCGGTGTCGTGTGAGGTGAGGTTGATGAGACTGTCCAAGATGATCCTAGCCGCGGCTTTGACGGCGGCCTTGAGTACTCCGGCTTTCGCGCAGCCGGCGACTGCTCCCGCCGCGGCGGCGCCGGCCGCAGGCGGCGCCGTGAACATCACGCCCAGCGGCGACATCATCCAGACGCTGACCGCGTCCGGCCAGTTCACCATGCTGCTGAAGGCGCTCGACGCCGTGAACCTGACGTCGGTGCTGAAGACGCCCGGCCCCCTGACCCTGTTCGCCCCCACCGACTCGGCCTTCGCCACGGCGGCGGTGGACATGAACGACAAGGCCGCCCTGCAGCAGTTGCTCGTCTACCACATCATCAACGCCAAGGTGGACGACTCCAAGATCAAGGGCGCCAAGGGCCCGATCCCCTCGGCCGCCGGCAAGCCGATCTACATCGACGGCTCGGCCACCCCGGCCAAGGCCAACGACGCCGACATCGTGGCGGACGTGATGGTGTCCAATGGCGTGATCCACGTGGTCGACAAGGTGCTGTCGCCGACCTTCACCCCGCCGCCCGCGGCGGCGCCGTAACCGGCGACACGGTCGCAAGCGGCCACGGCGCTGCTCGAGCGCTATTCTTGATGCGCTATCGCTTCGCGGCTTGAGCGCCCCAAGAGCGCATTCTTGATGCGCTATCGCTTCGCGGCTTGAGCGCATGGTCGGCGGGCCCTATGGTCCGCCGACTTTTTTTGGGCCCCCGGATGTCCGCCGAATCGACCCCTCAAGGAACACCTCTGTCCTTCCAGGACATGATCCTGACGCTGCACGCCTACTGGTCGAAGCAGGGCTGCGCGATTCTTCAGCCGTACGACGTCGAGGTGGGGGCAGGGACCCTGCACCCCGCCACGGTGCTGCGCGCGCTCGGCCCCAAGCCGTGGAACGCGGCCTATGTGCAGCCCTCGCGCCGCCCGGCGGACGGCCGCTACGGCGAAAACCCAAACCGGCTGCAGCACTATTATCAGTACCAGGTGATCCTGAAGCCCAACCCGCCGAACATGCAGGACCTGTACCTGGGTTCGCTGGAGGCGATCGGGCTCGACCCCACCCTGCACGACATCCGCTTCGTTGAGGACGACTGGGAAAACCCCACCGTCGGCGCCTGGGGTCTGGGCTGGGAGGTGTGGTGCGACGGGATGGAGGTGTCGCAATACACCTACTTCCAGCAGGTCGGCGGCCTGGACGTGGATCCGGTGGCCGGTGAGCTGACCTATGGCCTGGAGCGCCTGTGCATGTACGTGCAGGGCGTCGACAACGTCTACGACCTGCGCTTCAACGACGCCGGCGTCAGCTACGGCGACGTGTTCCTCGAGAACGAGCGCCAGCAGTCGGCCGCCAACTTCCACGGCTATGACGTGCCCATGCTCCAGCGGCAGTTCGTCGACATGGAGGCCGAGGTCAGGAGCCTGCTCGGCCAGACCGGGCCGCAGGGCCAGGCCCTGGTGCTGCCGGCCTACGACCGGGTGCTGAAGGCCAGCCACCTGTTCAACCTGATGGACGCCCGCGGCGCCATCGCCGTGGCCGAGCGCCAGAGCTACATCGGCCGCATCCGCGACCTGTGCAAGCTGTGCGCCGAGGCGTGGCTCAAGCAGCAGACGGAGGCCGCATGAGGCCCGCTCTCGTTTTCCTCGCGGCCGCCCTGGCGCTGGCCGCCGCCGCTCCCGTCGCCCTGGCGCAGGACGCGCCCGAAGGGCTTGTCGTGCGTGAGAAGCCGGTCTCGGCCGATGACGAGGCGTCGCTGAACAAGAACTTCGGCGACGCGGTGCAGGCGGCCCGCGCCTCGCTGAAGGTGTTCTGGGGCCGGCTGTCCGAGAACCCCAACGCGGGACCGGACGACTTCCAGCTGAAGGTGGCGTTCAGAACGCCGCAGGGCGGGGTCGAGGACGTGTGGCTGTCGGACATCAAGCATGATGGCGCACGCATCGTCGGCCGGCTGGGCTACGAGCCCGACAACCTGCCCAGCATGCACCGCGGGCAGATCGTGCCGATCGCCGAGGGCAACATCATCGACTGGACCTTCAAGGAAGGCCGCAAGCGCTATGGCCATTTCACCACCCGCGTGATCGCCAAGGCCCACCCCGAAGAGGCCGCCAAGACCCTGGCCGCCCTGTCCGACAACCCGCTGCCGCTAGACGCCCGCAAGTAATGCCCCAACTCCTGCTCGAGCTGTTTTCCGAAGAGATTCCCGCGCGCATGCAGGGTCAGGCCGCGCGCGACCTGGAGCGCATGGCGCGCGAGCGGCTGGCCGAGGCCGGCTTCCTTCCCGAGGGGGTCAAGGCTTTCGCCGGCCCGCGCCGGCTGACCCTGGCCGTCGACGGCCTGGCGCCGGCGCAGTCCGATCGGCAGGAGGAGCGGAAGGGGCCCCGCGCCAATGCCCCCGATCAGGCCATTGACGGCTTCCTGCGATCCACCGGTCTGACCAGAGAGCAACTGACCGAGCGCGATGGCGTGCTGTTCGCCGTCACCCACAGGAAGGGCCGGCCGACGCCGCAGATCGTGGCCGAGATGGTCGAGCAGATCGTGCGCGCGTTCCCCTGGCCCAAGTCGATGACCTGGGGTTCGGGCAGGCTGCGCTGGGTGCGCCCGCTGCAGCGCATCCTGTGCGTGTTCGACGGCGAGGTCGTGCCGTTCCAGATCGATGGCATCGCCAGCGGCGAACTGACCCAGGGCCACCGTTTCATGGGTTCGCGCAAGCCGTTCCGGGCGCGGACCTTCGAACAATACGCCGACGGCCTGGCCGCCAACTTCGTGCTGCTGGACGTGCAGGAGCGCAAGGAACGCATCGCCCACGAGGCTCGCACCCTGTGCCAGGCGCGCAACCTGGAGCTGGTCGAGGACGAGGGCCTGCTGGACGAGGTCGCCGGCCTCGCCGAATGGCCGACCCCGATCCTGGGCGACATGGACCCGGCCTTCCTCGACCTGCCGCCCGAGGTGATCCGCACCTCGATGCGGACGCACCAGAAGTACTTCGCCGTGCGCGATCCGGCGACCGGCCGGCTCGCCCCCCACTTCCTGACCGTGGCCAATGTCGAGGCCATCGACGGCGGCGCGGCCATCGCCGCCGGCAACGCCCGGGTGCTGTCGGCCCGCCTGAACGACGCCCGCTTCTTCTGGGACGAGGACCGCAAGGTTTCCCTGGAGAGCCGGCTGGAGAAGCTGAAGGGCGTGACGTTCCACGCCAAGCTCGGGACGATGTACGAGCGGGTGGAGCGGATCGCCGCCCTGGCCCGGCACATCGCACCCCTGGTCGGCGCCGATCCGGATCTGGCCGCCAAGGCCGCTCGCCTGGCCAAGGCCGACCTGGCCTCGGGCATGGTCGGGGAGTTCCCCGAATTGCAGGGCCTCATGGGCGGTTACTACGCCCGCGTTGAGGGGCGGGGCGATGTCGTTTCCGACGCCATTCGCGACCACTACAAGCCTGTCGGTCCCAACGACAGCGTTCCGTCGGCCCCGGTCAGCGTGGCGGTGGCCCTGGCCGACAAGTTCGACACACTGGCGGGATTTTTCTCCATCGACGAGAAGCCAACCGGCTCCAAGGACCCCTACGCCCTACGTCGCGCCGGACTAGGTGTTATCCGTATAATTCTGAGTAATGGCCTGCGAATTTCGCTTAAAAAAATCTTGCCTTATATTCAAGTTTCAGCCTCGCCATTGGTTGTAAAGTTTGGTGCAGAGATGGTGTGGAA
>DASYBX010000085.1:0-13366 GCA_036500495.1 Caulobacteraceae bacterium | reverse complement strand
TCCGGCACCTCGGAGATCGACACCAAGGTCAAGACGCTCGGCGGCGGCGCCGACGACTACATGACCAAGCCGTTCCACAAGGACGAGCTGATCGCCCGCATCCACGCGGTGGTCCGCCGTTCCAAGGGCCACGCCCAGTCGGTGATCAAGACCGGCGACATCACGGTGAACCTCGACGCCAAGACCGTCGAAGTGAACGGGATGCGGGTGCACCTGACCGGCAAGGAATATCAGATGCTGGAGCTGCTCTCCCTGCGCAAGGGCACGACCCTGACCAAGGAGATGTTCCTGAACCACCTCTACGGCGGCATGGACGAGCCCGAGCTGAAGATCATCGACGTCTTCATCTGCAAGCTGCGCAAGAAGCTCGCCTCGGCCACCTCCGGCCAACACCACATCGAGACCGTGTGGGGCCGCGGCTATGTGCTGCGGGACCCTAACGAGGCCGTCATCGCGGCCTAGTTTCCCGACATCCAGAGTTCGAGACGCCCGCCCTTTGCCCCGGCGGGCGTCTTTGTTTTGGGCTAGGCCAGCGCCAGCCGCTCCCACTCCAGATACTCCGGCTGCTGCAGGGCGAGCGCGCACCAGGCGGCGGCCGGGCCGTCGTCGCCGTGGTCGGAGAGGTCGACGTTGTAGGTGCGGAAGCGCGTGGCCACCGGGGTGAAATAGGCGTCGACGATCGACCACTGGCCCATCAGGAACGGCCCGTCCTCCCCCGTCCGACCCTGGCCATGGCCCTGCTTCAGCGCCCGCCACAGCCGAACCACCTTGCGCACGTCGTTCTGGGTAGCTTCGGTCAGCTCCAGGGTGTCGATCGGGGCCGCGAGGTCCATCGGGCACTCGCCGCGCAGGGACTGGAAGCCGCCGTGCATCTGGGCGCAGGCCGAGCGGGCCACCGCGCGGGCCGCGGGATCCTTGGGCCACAGCGCCTTGCCCGGCAGCCGGTCGGCCAGATATTCGCAGATCGCCAGGGAGTCCCAAACCTTGAGCTCACCGTCGATCAGCACCGGCGCCTGGCTGGACGGCGCATAGGGCTCCAGCGCCTTGCTCGTCTCGTGTGTACGCAGGGGCACCACGATGTCCTCGACCTCGACGCCCGCCCGGCGCGCCACCAGCCAGGGGCGCATCGACCAGGTCGACCACTTGCGCGTGCCGATCACCATCTGCATGGGGCTCTCCTCTGCGGCAGGCGGTTCTAGTCCGCGTCCAGCCCCAACTCCACTGGCTTGACTCCAGCAGCGAGCGCAGGCCATCAGCCGGGCCAGGAGACTTTACACCCATGATCCCTCGCTACGCCCGCCCCGAAGCCGCCGACATCTGGTCGCCGCAGACCAAGTACCGGATCTGGTTCGAGATCGAGGCGCACGCGGCCGAGGCCATGGCCGAACTGGGCGTGATCCCCAAGGCGGCGGCGGCCGAGATCTGGGCCAAGGGCAAGGACGCGGTGTTCGATTCCGACCGCATCGACGAGATCGAGCGCGTCACCAAGCACGACGTGATCGCCTTCCTCACCCACGTGTCCGAGATCGTCGGCCCCGAGGCGCGCTTCCTGCACCAGGGCATGACTTCGTCAGACGTGCTGGACACCTGCCTGTCGGTGCAACTGGCCCGCTCGGCGGACCTGCTGATCGAGGGCGTCGACAAGGTGCTTATCGCGCTGAAACGCCGCGCCCTCGAGCACAAGATGACCCCGACGGTCGGCCGCAGCCACGGCATCCACGCCGAGCCGACCACTTTCGGCCTGAAACTGGCAGGGCATTATGCCGCATTCGTGCGCGGCCGCGAGCGGCTGGTCGCCGCGCGCAAGGAGGTGGCGACCTGCGCCATCTCGGGCGCTGTGGGCACCTTCGCCAACATCGACCCCCGAGTGGAGGAGTATGTCGCCGCCAAGATGGGCCTGGCCGTCGAGCCCGTCTCGACCCAGGTGATCCCGCGCGACCGGCACGCGGCCTATTTTTCGGCCCTGGCGGTGGTGGCCTCGTCGATCGAGAACCTGGCCGTCGAGATCCGTCACCTGCAACGCACCGAGGTGCTGGAGGCGGAAGAGCCGTTCGATCCGGGCCAGAAGGGGTCCTCGGCCATGCCGCACAAGCGCAATCCGGTGCTGACCGAGAACCTGACGGGCCTGGCCCGCCTGGTGCGCTCGGCGGTGGTCCCAGCGCTGGAGGATGTCGCGCTGTGGCACGAGCGCGACATCAGCCACTCCTCGGTGGAACGCGGCATCGGTCCCGACGCCACCGTCCACCTCGACTTCGCCCTGCGCCGCATGGCGTCGGTCATGGAGCGGCTGGTGATCTACCCCGAGAACATGCTCAAGAACCTCGACCGCCTGGGCGGGCTGGTGCATTCGCAAAGGGTGCTGCTGGCCCTGACGCAGAAGGGCATGAGCCGCGAGGACGCCTATTCGGCGGTCCAACGCAACGCCATGAAGGTCTGGCGCGGAGAAGGGAAATTTTTAGATTTACTTCAGGAAGACCCGGACATCGTTCTTCATCTTGGTAAATCTGAGCTTAACCAACTTTTCGATCTTGGTTACCATTTCAAGAACGTTGATTACATATTCGAGCGCGCTTTTGGAGACTAGTGCAGTTTTCCACAGTGCACGAACCGCCGAAAAGTATTCTTAAGACTTGTACGCCATAAAACCCTCATACCCAGAACGGGGCTGTTTAGAGGGATAACAAGAATGAAGTCCAAGATCGTGCTTCTCGGCGGCGTGCTCGCCGCTTTCGCCATCGCCGGCAGCGCTGCGGCCGACGCCAAGTCCTATCAGGCCGCGGTCGAAAAGTGCCTCAGCCAATACGCCAACACCAGCGACTCCGCGACGGTGACGCTCGAGTGCTCGGCCGCCGGCGGCAAGCTGGACGGCTGCAAGGTGCTCGACAACACCGGGGGCAAGGGCTTCGCCCAGGCCGCCATGTGCGTCGCCAAGGAAATCCCGATCGGCCCGGACAAGACCGGCTCCATCAAGGTCCCGCTGCGCTTCGCCGGCGCCAACGGCTAAATCGAATTCTGTAGGTCGGCGGGCCTGTGTCCCGCTGCCTGTCCTGGGATTTCGCCCCTCGGTCACCCGGCCGGGGGGCTTTCCATGTCGAGCCTGCCCAAAATGCGGCGGATAGGCCTGGCCGCCCAATCCTTGGCCGCCACGGAACTCACCTTGTCAGTCGGTTTAGCTGACAGCTCTCCCGCGAGCGCAAGCGCCCGCGCAGGCCTCAAGCGCCCTGCTTGATCTGGTCGCGGGCGACGGCGAGGAACTCTTCCATCTTGGCGCGCACGGCGCCCTCGGTGATCTTGGCGCCCGAGGCGGACAGGTCCTTCCACACCTTGCGCAGCACGTCCTCGTCGGCGTGGTGCTCGACGTCCGAGCGCACCACCGCCCCGGCGTACTGCTCCAGGTGATCGCCCTCCAGCCCCATCAGGCCGGCGGCCCACAGGCCCAGCATGCGATTGCGGCGGGCGGTGGCCTTGAACTCGAGTTCCTGATCGTGAGCGAACTTGCTCTCGAAGGCCGTCTCGCGATCGTCGAAGGTGGTCATGATTACCCCAGCAATTCGGACACGGTCCATATAGCGCCCAAGCTCCCGCCGCAATGTGTCGTTTGGGCGGTTTTTCGACCCACCCCCATTGCGCCCATCCCTTGCGGCCCCTGCCCCGACCTTGGCTGCACCCCTGGCCCGCGCGGGCCGAGGCGTTTGCGCCCGAGGTTCCGATCCGGTAGGGTCAAGATGGTTTCGGACCCCCCGTCCGAAGTCCGAGTCGGATGCGCGCGTGCGGCGACCCGCGCGCGCGATTTTCATTCTATCCGACGCCGAACCGGAAGTCCGCGATGACCCGCCGCAAAAAAATCTACGAAGGCAAGGCCAAGATCCTCTACGAGGGTCCCGAGCCCGGCACCTTGATCCAGTACTTCAAGGACGACGCCACCGCCTTCAACGCCAGCAAGAAGGCGATCCTCGAAGGCAAGGGCGTCATCAACAACCGCATCTCCGAATATGTGATGACGCGGCTGAATTCGATCGGCGTGCAGAACCACTTCATCCGCCGCCTGAACCTGCGCGAACAGTTGATCCGCGAGCTGGAGATCATCCCGCTGGAGGTGGTGTGCCGCAATGTGGCGGCCGGCTCGATGGCGCAGCGCTTCGGCCTGCCCGAGGGACAGGCCCTGCCCCGCTCGATCATCGAGTTCTACTTCAAGGACGACAAGCTGGGCGATCCGCTGGTCACCGAGGAGCACATCACCGCCTTCAACTGGGCCTCGACCCAGGAGATCGACGACATGCTGGCCATGACCCTCAGGGTCAACGACTTCCTGTCGGGCATGTTCGGGGCTGTCGGCATCACCCTGGTGGACTTCAAGGTGGAGTTCGGGCGCCTGTGGGAAGGCGACTTCGCTCGGGTGATCCTGGCCGACGAGATCAGCCCTGACAGCTGCCGGCTGTGGGACTCGTCGACCAACGAGAAGCTGGACAAGGACCGCTTCAGCCGCGATCTGGGCAACGTCATCGAGAGCTATACCGAGGTGGCCCGCCGCCTCGGCATCATGAAGGACATGCCGCGCGTCATCGAAGGCGGCGTGGCTTAGGAGATCGAGCGCGTATGAAGGCCAAGGTTCACGTCTATCTGAAGCCGGGCGTCCTGGATGTGCAGGGCAAGGCCATCGAGGGAGCCCTGCATGGGCTCGGCTGGGGCGGCGTGTCGGACGTGCGAGTGGGCAAGACCATCGAGTTCGAGGTCGCCGGGTCCGACCGGGCCAAGGCCGAGGCCGAGGCAAAGGCCATGGCCGAGAAGCTGCTGGCCAACACGGTGATCGAGAGCTTCAAGGTGGAGGTCGCCTGAGGTGAAGGCTTCCGTCATCGTCTTCCCGGGTTCGAACTGCGATCGCGACTGCGCCACCGCCGTGGAGCGCTCCACCGGCGCCAAGGTCGACATGGTGTGGCACCAGGACACCGAACTGCCCGAGGGCGCCGACCTGATCGTGCTGCCGGGCGGCTTCTCCTACGGCGACTACCTGCGCTGCGGAGCCATGGCGGCCCAGTCGCCGATCATGCAGGCGATCAAGGCCGCGGGCGAGCGCGGCGTGGCGGTGGTGGGCATCTGCAACGGCTTCCAGATCCTGTGCGAGGCCGGGATGCTGCCGGGCGCCCTGCTGAGGAACGCCCGGCTCAAGTACATCTGCAAGGCCGTAGACCTGGAGATCGTCAACGCCCAGACCCGCTTCACCGCGGGCTACGCCGGCCGACGCGAGGCGCGCATGACCATCGGCAATGGCGAGGGCAACTTCTTCGCCGACGAGCCCACGCTCGACCGGCTTGAGGGCGAGGGCCAGGTGGTGTTCCGCTACAAGGGCGACAACCCCAACGGCTCGGCGCGCAACATCGCCGGGGTGGTCAACGCCCGCGGCAACGTGATCGGCATGATGCCCCACCCCGACCGGTCCTTCGAGGAGGAGCTGGGCTCGGCCGACGGCGCGATCCTGTTCAAGAGCGCGCTGGCCAGCGCCTAAGACGCTCGCGCGCCAATTCCCCCAGACTCTCGTCATCCCGACCGAAGGGCGCTTAGAGCGGGCGGCTGTGTGGGGATGTCCGAGCGCCGAAGCCTCTTGAGTCACAGGCCCGTCTCGCGCCCTTATAGGCTTTGCCGTGCGCGCCCCCGGGAGGACAGACGCATGACCCAGCCCAACCCCGCCGAGGCCATTCTGGGCCTCTCCACCGCCTACTGGGCGTCGCGCTGCCTGCACATGGCGGCCGAGCTCGGCGTCGCCGACGTGCTGGGCGAGGAGCCTCAGTCGGCCGCGGACCTGGCCGCCGCGCTGGGCGTGCAGTCCGGCCCGCTGCACCGGATGCTGCGGTGCCTGTCCAACCACGGCGTCTTCGAGCTGCAGGACGACCTGATCCGCCACAACGCCTCCTCGCGCCTGCTGAGGTCCGGCGGTCAGTCCCTGCGTCCGCTGGCGCAGATGATGGGCCTGAAGATGCATTGGGACGCCTATGGCGAGATGGGCCGCACCCTGCGCACCGGCGAACCCGGGATGGCGATCGTGGCGGGCGATCTGTTCGGCTATTTCGCCGCCCATCCGGACGAGGGGCGCATCTTCGACGGGGCCATGACGGCCAAGTCCTTCGCCCAGATCGGACCGGCCCTGGCCGCCTACGACTTCTCGGGCTTCAGGACGATCGGCGACATCGGCGGGGGCGCCGGGCACCTGTTGGCGGCGGTGCTGGACCAGGTCCCTGCCGCCGAGGGCGTGCTGTTCGACCTGCCTCCGGTGGTCGAGCGCGCGGCCGAACGGGCCCATCCGCGCATCCGCTATGTCGGCGGCGACTTCTTCAATGATCCGATCCCGGCCTGCGACGCCTATCTGCTAATGACCGTGCTGCACGACTGGTCGGACACGGAGGCGGCCGCCATCCTGGCCCAGATCAAACGCGCCGCGCCCGCGGGCGCCAAGGTGCTGCTGCTGGAATGCGTGATCGGCCTCACCGAGGGCTTCGACTTCGGCAAGGACCTCGACATCGAGATGCTGGTGATGACCACCGGCCGCGAGCGCACGGCGCGGGAGTGGACCGCGGTGCTGGCCGAGGGCGGGTGGCGCCTGGCCCGCATCCACCCGACGGCGACCGACGTTTCGGCGGTGATCGAGGCCGAGGCGGCTTAACCTTTGTTGTGCGGCGCGTCGTTCCCGGGACGGCCGGAGAACAAGAGCCCGACTTGGCCGTTCCCCTTGGCATGGCGAAGTTTGGCAATCACTTCCTGGACGGACTGCTGCCCCGGGACCTCGCGGTGCTGGAGCCCCACCTGCGCAAGGTGATCCTGACGCAGAACCAGATCCTCGCGAAGACGGGCGAGCCGGTCGTGCGCAGCATTCTGCCGGTCAACGGGATCATCTCGGTGATCCTGGAGATGCAGGACGGGCGGCAGATCGAGACGCGAACCATCGGCTGCGAGAGCGGCTACGGCCTCCTGCACGTCCTGGGCGCCTCGACCTCCTACGAGACGGTCACCACCCAGATCGGCGGCGAAGCCTTCGTGATCGACCAGCGCGCGTTCGCCACCCAGGCCCGCCAGAGCGCGGCCCTGATGGAGAACATCGTCCGCCATGGCCAGGCGACCATCGTGCAGTCGGCCCAGGCGGTGGCCTGCAACGCCCTGCACGACGTCAAGCAGCGGCTCGCCCGCTGGCTGCTGATGACCCAGGACCGGGTCAGCGACGACGAGCTACCCCTGACCCAGCAGCATCTGTCGGTGATGCTGGCCGTGCAGCGCACCACCGTGACCGCCGCCGCCTCCGAGCTGCAGAGGGAAGGCGCCATCGCCTATCGCCGCGGGCGCATCACGGTGGTCGACCGGGCGCTGCTGATGAAGCGCTCGTGCGAGTGCTACGAGGCCATCGAGAGCGGGGTGAAGCAGCTGTTCGCCGCCCCCAGCGCCGGGGCCTTGCCGGGCATTCACTGAGCGGAGACCGGCGAAGGCGCGCCTTGGCCTCGGGATGTCGAGGTCGACGCCCTGCACCGACCGGCGTAAGCCTCTTCCGTTTCAAGGAGCGGGAGGCCGTGATGCCCCACGTGACCGTGCGCATGTACGCGGGCCGCAGCGAAGAGGACAAGGCGCGCCTGGCCGTAGCCATAGGCCAGGCGCTGGTCCAGACCCTGGGGTCGAGCGAACGCTCGATCTCGGTGACCATCGAGGACGTCGCGCCGGACGACTGGATGGCCGAGGTCTACGAGCCGGAGATCACGGCCAAGGCCGACCGGCTCTACAAGCGGCCGGGCTACGGCCCCGCTTCCGGCTAGATCAGCGCACCCCGCCGGCGGCGCACCACCAGGTCGTCGACCACCAGGCGGTCGATCTTCAGCTCACGGATGCGGGCGCTGCCTACCACCAGGCGGCCGATGGCCAGGGCGCCGATCGCCAGGGCGCCCAGGGCGACGACGCCGAGCGCCAGGGCGCCGACGGCCAGGGCCGGCTTGGCGTCCGGCTGTGGCCCTTCCAGCGCGTGGGCGTGGCCGGAGCCGATCAGCGGGCCGCGCTTGGGCGACCAATGCACGATCTCGCTGTCGGCCAGGGTGTCGTCCGGCTCCATGTCGCTCATGGGTTTCTCCACGTCTGGTGGTCCGCGCCCTCACTGTGCGCCTATAGGAACGGACGCGCCACGATGTGGATCAATCGTCCGCGACCAGACCGGCCCGCCAAGGGAAGAAGGGAAACCCCAGACGCAGACGAGGCGGCCGAAGCCGCCTCGCCGTTCGCGACAGATATGGGGGATGGCCGCCTAGCGGTCCCTGCCCTGCTGCGGGTTCGGGCGCTGCTGCTGGCCTTGCTGGCCCTGACGCTGCTCGTTCTGCTGCTGCTGCTGTTGGTTGCGGCGCTGCTGGTCTTGCTGCTGCTGGTTCTTGTCAGCCATGGCAGTCTACTCCGATGGTCGCGGCGGTGGCGCCGCTGGCCAACCAACCCACGGGCAATGTTCAGTGTTCCCCGTCCATGCCCCGTCCGGCCGGCAGTTCTCGCCCGCCAGCCCCTTGCGTCGAGAGGAAGGCACGCCAGATAGCGGCGATGTTCCCCTGCTTCCGCTGGCCGCCTGAATCCGCTAAGCCGCGCCCATGACCGCCTCCCCGCAAAAGCCGCCGGAAAAGCCTATCGCCGACCTCGCCAAGGAGTTCGGCCTCAAGCCCGACGAATACGCCGTGATCCTGCAGCGGCTGAACCGCGAGCCGAACATGGTCGAGCTCGGGGTGTTCTCGGTGATGTGGTCCGAGCACTGCTCCTACAAGTCGAGCCGCCGCCACCTCGGCAAATTCCCGACCAAGGGTCCCAAGGTGATCTGCGGACCGGGCGAGAACGCGGGCGTCATCGACATCGGCGACGGCCAGGCCTGCATCTTCAAGATGGAGAGCCACAACCACCCCTCCTACATCGAGCCCTACCAGGGCGCGGCGACCGGCGTGGGCGGCATCATGCGCGACGTGTTCACCATGGGCGCGCGGCCGATCGCGCTGCTGAACGCCCTGCGCTTCGGCGACCCCAGCCATCCCAAGACGCGGCGACTGGTCGAGGGCGTGGTGGCCGGCATCGGCGGCTACGGCAACTGCGTGGGCGTGCCCACCGTGGCCGGCGAGACCAACTTCCACCCCGGCTACAACGGCAACATCCTGGTCAACGCCATGTGCGTGGGCCTGGCCGACGCCGACAAGATCTTCTACTCGGCCGCCCCGGCCGCCGGCCTGCCGGTGGTCTACTTCGGCTCCAAGACCGGGCGCGACGGCATCCACGGCGCGACCATGGCCTCGGCCGAGTTCGACGAGGACTCCGACGAGAAGCGCCCCACGGTGCAGGTCGGCGACCCCTTCGCCGAGAAGTTGCTGATCGAGGCGACGCTGGAGCTGATGGCCTCGGGCGCCGTGGCGGCGATCCAGGACATGGGCGCGGCGGGCCTGACCTCCTCCACCGTCGAGATGGCGGGCAAGGGCGGGGTGGGCATCGAGCTCGACCTCGACGCCGTGCCCCAGCGCGAAACCGGCATGAGCGCCTACGAGATGATGCTGTCGGAAAGCCAGGAGCGGATGCTGGCGATCCTCAAGCTCGGCCGCGAGGCCGACGGCCAGCGCATCTTCCAGAAGTGGGGCCTGGACGCCGCCACCATCGGCTGGACCACCGACACCGGCCGCATGGTGCTGAAGCACAAGGGCGAGATCGTGTGCGACGTGCCGCTGGCGCCGCTGTTCGACGACGCGCCGCTCTACGACCGGCCGCACCTGAAGCGCGACAAGGTCCATCGCCTGGCGCCACCGGAAGTCCCGGCTCC
Source organism: Caulobacteraceae bacterium (assembly GCA_036500495.1). Taxonomy (GTDB): domain Bacteria; phylum Pseudomonadota; class Alphaproteobacteria; order Caulobacterales; family Caulobacteraceae; genus BOG-938. The sequence goes on along the minus strand of DASYBX010000085.1, from coordinate 3,567 downwards.
GGCCGACTACGGCCAGGCCCTGGTCACGCTGATGGCCTGCCCGGACATGGCCTCCAAGCGTTGGCTCTGGGAGCAGTACGACCGCCACGTGATGGCCGACACCCTGGCCGACAGCGCCACGGGGGCTGACGCCGGCATCGTGCGCATCCACGGCCTGAAGAAGGCCCTGGCGGTGACCTCGGACTGCACGCCGCGCTATGTGCAGGCCGATCCCTACGAGGGGGGAAAGCAGTGCGTGGCCGAGGCCTGGCGCAACCTGACCGCCGTGGGCGCCGACCCCATCGCCATCACCGACAACCTCAACTTCGGCAATCCCGAGCGGCCCGAGATCATGGGCCAGATCGTGGGCGCCATCGAGGGCATGGCCGAGGCCTGCCGCGAACTCGACTTCCCGGTCGTGTCCGGCAATGTGTCGCTCTACAACGAGACCAACGGCGTCGCCATTCCGCCGACCCCGACCGTGGGCGCCGTGGGCCTGCTGCCCGACTACGACCGGCGCGCGGGCTTCGGCCGGATGCAGCCGGGCGAACGCCTGCTGCTGGTGGGCGAGACGCGCGGCGAGCTCGGGGCCAGCGTCTATCTGCGCGAACTGTTCGCCCGCGAGGACGGGGCGCCGCCGCCGGTGGATTTGGCGCTGGAGAAAAAGAACGGCGACTTCGTCCGCAGCCTGATCCGCTCGGGCGCGGTGCGCACGGTGCACGACCTGTCGGACGGCGGCCTCATCTGCGCGGCGGCCGAGATGGCCCTGGCCTCGGGCGTGGGCGTCAGCCTCGCCACCGACTCCGGCCTGCCGATCCATGCCGAACTGTTCGGCGAGGACCAGGCCCGCTACCTGATCGCCGCCCCCGACGCCGTCGCCCGCCAGATCGTGCACGACGGCGCCAAGGCCGGCGTCGTGGTCGCCGACATCGGCGCGGCCGGCGGATCGGCTATCGAAGTGGCCGGCGTGCTGTCGGTGGCGCTGGACGCCCTGCGCCAGGCGCACGAAGGCTGGATGCCCGCCTATATGAGCGGCCTGAACTAGGAGCGCGCCATGCCCATGACCCCCGACGCCCTGGAGGCCGACCTGCGCGATGCGTTCCCGGACGCCTCGATCGAGATCCAGGACCTGGCCGGAGACGGCGACCACTACAAGGCCCGCATCGTGTCGTCGGCGTTCGCCGGCCTGCCGCGGGTGCGCCAGCATCAGCTTGTCTACGCCGCGCTGAAGGGCAAGATGGGCGGGGAACTGCACGCCCTGGCCCTGGAGACTGCCGCGCCATGACCATTCCCGAGCAGGAAGGCCGCCCGGTGTGGGAGCCGGTGGTCATCGCCCTGTTCCTGGCGGTGCTGGTGGCCTACGACCGCGGCGAGCTCATGGCCCTGCTGCAGGGGCGCACCCCGTTCACCAGCAAGGCGCGATCGACGCTGGAGCTCGGCGTGGCCGTTATCGCGGCCTGGGGCCTCGTGGCCAGCCTCTACCGCGCGCTGCGCTGGAAGCCCGGATCGGACGACGCCGCTTGACCTCGGCTCATCCGCCCACCAATTGAGGGACCAAGCCCTTTCAGGAATTCAGACCGTGACCGACGCTTCGACCGAAAACCCCGCCCTCAAGTGGATCTCCGACACGGTGACGGAGCATCCGGTCGTGCTGTTCATGAAGGGCGTGCCCGAGCAGCCCCAGTGCGGCTTCTCCGCCACCGTGGTCAGCATCCTGAACCAGATCGACGTGGACTATGTGGCGGTCAACGTCCTGCAGAACGACGCCCTGCGCCAGGGCATCAAGGCCTTCTCAGAATGGCCGACCATTCCGCAGCTCTATGTGAAGGGCGAGTTCGTCGGCGGCTGCGACATCCTGCGCGAGATGTACGAGGCGGGCGAACTGAAGACGTTCCTGGAAGGCCAGGGCGTGCTGGGCCAAGCCGAACCCCAGGCCTAACCGCAGGGCCTAAGGGGCCTTCCCGCAGGCATTCACGCTGTCGGCCAGCGAGGTGGACTGGGCACGGAAGTCGCCCGAGATCTGGATGCCCTGGGCGCCGACCGGGCCACTGATCTCGGTGACCAGGCTCGGATAGCCGTCGATCAGCACGGCCATGCGCTGGCCGATGTGGCTGCCGGTATAGGCCTGCAGCCGCGCCGCCGCGGCCGGGGTGAACTGCACCAGCACAGCGTTGTCCTGCCCCTCGGCAACAGCCTTCGCGCCCGTCACCTCGGCACTGGCCACCAGCAGGTCGCGGGCGACTCGCGCCCCGCCGACGGTGCGGCCCGGCGCGTTGTCGGCCACCAACGCGGCGACCTCGATGTGGCGGCACGCCGCCTGCGCCTGGGCGCCCACGCCGACGGCGGCCAGCAGGGCCAGGACCGACGCCCGGATCACGGCGCCTTCACCAGCGGATTGGCGAGGCTGAACGGCTGGCCGGCTGAGAGCCCGAGATCGGCATAGGTCCAGGTGACGTCGATCCCCGGCTGGCGCGGGCACAGCACCAACGAACCGGCGCGCCCGCGGCGGGCGATCAGGATGGTGGGTCGGTCAGCCGAGCGGGAGATGGCCACCGTGAAGTCGGCCTTGGTCAGGTTGCAGCCGGCCGGCAACTGCACGGTCACGCCCTGGCCGCCCACGGAGACGCCGTAGATCGGCATCAGCGGCGGAACGCCGCCGGGCGGCGCGCGCTGGATCGGGGGCTGCACCTCCTCCGTACCCTGGCGGGGAGGCAGCAGCGGCGATGGGTCGGCCGCAGCCAAGGCGGCGGCGGCAATCAGGGCGATCATCGGAGGCCTCCGTATCGGTCGCGGAAGATAGCGCGAATCCCGCCCGCGCCTAAGGCCGCCTGCTGACAGGATCGTGCCCTGCGCCTGAGACACTGACTGGGCGACCGGGCCTCATCGAACCCTGGTCGCCGAGTCGCAAGCCCGCCATCCGAAACGGGCGCGAGCGCCTCACAACCGAAGGGATAGACCATGACGACCCGATTCATACCGGCGGCGATCGCCGCCCTGACTCTGCTCGCCGGCCCGGCCCTGGCGCAGAACGACGACCCGACGCCTCAGCGCGCGGCGGTGTCGTACGCCGACCTGAACCTGAACACCGAGACCGGCCAGGCCATCCTGGCGACGCGCATCCACCGCGCCGCCGAGACGGTGTGCGGGCCCGAGCCGGACTCCCGCGACCTCAGGCGGCAGGCGCCCTACCGGCAATGCCTGAAGCAGAGCGTGGAGGCCGCCGTCGCCGCCATCCCCACCCCGAGCCAGATGGCCGGCGGCGCCAAGCCTGCGGGGTGAGCTTTTGCGCTGTCGGCCCTGGGGCCTGCTTTGAGCGCCTGCCTGCGCAACAAAAAAGGGCCCGGGTTTCCCCGGGCCCTTCGTGTTCTGGAATTCGGCGCCGGTTTAGGACGCGTAGAATTCGACGACCAGGTTCGGCTCCATCTTCACCGGGTACGGGACCTCGGCGAGTTCGGGGGCGCGGACGTAGGTGGCCTGCATGTGCTTGGCGTCGACCGTCAGATATTCCGGGGTCTCACGCTCGGCCGACTGCAGGGCTTCCAGCACCAGGGCCATGTTGCGCGAACGCTCGCGCACCTCGATCACGTC
>DASYBX010000084.1:0-13548 GCA_036500495.1 Caulobacteraceae bacterium | reverse complement strand
CCGTCGTGCTGGTAGATCAACTCCCAGTGGGTGCATTCGTCCTGGTAGACCAGGCCGATGGCCTGCTGCGGGGCGACCTTGTTGGCGATGTCATACGAGGCCGAGCCCGACAGGCCCCAATGCTTGGTGAGTAGCACCTGGCCGCCGAACTGGGCGTTCTCGGTCTTGCTGGCGGTCACCACGGTGTTGGTGCCCGGCAGGTAGGTCGTGCTGCTCACGTCGTCGAACAGGTAGCGCAGGAAGCCGTTCAGGCGCGCCCCGCCCGCGTTGAGGCCGGCCTCGAACCGGCGCACCTGGCCGCTCTGGCTGTCGAGCAGGGCGCGGGTGAACCCGCTCAGGCCGGTGAACGGTTCCGCCGAGGCGGCCACCACCCAGTCCGATTCGGTCCGGTCGAGGCTGGTGCTCGCCGGCAGGGTGGGATCGGGCACCGTGCGCAGGCTGCGGCCGGCCATCAGCTGGGCCTGGCCGCCGCTGTCCCAGCGGAAGGTGGCCCGCCCGCCGACGTTGGCCCGCGCTCCGCCTTCGTAATAGTCGTACCCCGGTGACTTGTTGGCCTCGAACAGGTTGGTCTCGTCGAAGTCGATGACCTGGCTGTCCTCGTTGGGAATGTAGGGGTTGTTGACCGCGCGCGGCGAGATCGCCAGCTGGGCGAGGGGCTCGAGCACCACCGTCAGGTCGCCGGTGCGGCGGAAGAACGGCCAGCTGGCGTCGACCCCCGCGGTGCCCAGCAGGCGGCCCGTGGTGTGCATCTTGGTGTCGACGGCCGAGACGTCGTCCACGTTGTAGAGGTCGCCGCGGCCCTGGAGGAAGGGCTCGATGCGGATGCCGTCGTAGAGGGTGTAGGCGGCCTGCCAGTCGCCTGAGATCGTCGCCCGCCGGCTGTCCTCGCCGGGGCCGGTCTCGGAGATGGTCGTGCCGTCCGGTTCGGTGAGGGACGCCGCGCGCGACCGGTCCAGCACCACGGCGCTGCCCTCCAGCCGCACCCGCCCGCCGAGGACCAGCACGTTGGGGTCGAAGTGGCCTTCGATCAGGGGCGCCACCGTGGGGAAAGTGCCGTTCTCGTCGCCCACCCGCAGGCCCTGGAAGCTCATCATCGAGATCGACAGGTAGGAGCGGCTGTCCTGCTCCACCGCGTAGACCTGGGACAGCAGGCGCTGGTCGTCGGTGGCGTAGAGGCCGCGCGGGTCGAACGCGTTTGGCACCGCGTAGCGCTGGAACAGCAGGGGGTCGGTGACCCGCTCGGCGGAGAAGCCCCAGGTCCAGGTCGGATTGATGACGAAGGCCCCGGAAGCCAGGATGTAGCTGCGCGAGGTCAGGTCGTCGTAAGGCTGGCCCTTGGAGTCGAACTGCTGGGCGTAGGTGTAGCCGAAGCGGGCGTCGACCTGGCCGGAATAGAAGCGCTCGCGGTACTCGCCGGTGAGGATCGGCGAGACCTTGGTGTTGATCTGCGGCGCCAGCACCAGGTCGGCGGAGGGCGAGATCACCCACAGATAGGGCTGCTGGTAGGAGAAGCCTCGGCGGTCGATGGCGATCTGGGGCGCCAGGAAGCCCGAGCCGCGCTTGGCGGTGGGATCGGTGTGCCAGAAGATCGGGGTGTAGAGCACCGGCACGTGGCCCACGCGGATCACCGCATGGCGGTAGAAGATCACCCGGTGGTCGTGGTCCTGGATCACCTGGGCGGCCTGGATCGACCAGGTCGGGGTCTTGGCCTCGCCGTCCGCCGCGCACAGGTCGCAGACGGTGAACACGGCCTTGTTCAGGGCCATGGCGTCCTTGTTCAGACGGATCGCCTCGTCGGCGACCATCTTCACGTTGGGCTCCTGACGGGTGGAGAAGGCGAGCGCCAGGCCGGCGTTGAAGTCCTTGTCCAGCGTCATGTCCTTGGCGAATTCCGAGCTGCCGTCGGGATTCAGCAACTGGACCTCGCCATGGGCCATGACCACGCCGGTGGTCTGGTCGTAGTCGAGTTCGTTCGCGCGCAGGACCTTGCCGTTGTAGCGGCCCTCGACCGAGCCCTTGGCGGTCACCGTGTGGTGCTCGTCGTCGCGGATGATGACGTCGGCTTCCAGATAGAAGCCGTCCGAGCCGAGCGCCTGATCCGCCGGACCGGGCGGCAGGGCGGCGGGGGCCTGGGAGCGGGCGAACGCCTGGGCCTGCGCGGCGACCGGCGCCGTGCCGACCATGGCCAGGGCCGTGGCTCCGGTCAGCAAGCGCCTTTTCCAAACGTGATTCAAACGCCCCATCCTTGGTCTTGGTCGATCCGCCGCGATTCCCCCAGGGCGGATCAGCCGTCCTCGGTATAGCAAAGCAGACTGAGGCCCGACAGCAGCGCCAGGGCCGGGGGCGCCCAGGCGGCGGCGTAGGTGGGCACCACGCCCGATCGGCCGAGCGCGCCGCACAGGGCGTTGACGAAGAACACGGCGAAGCCGATCGCCACCCCGGCCCCGGCCATGCCGGCGAGGCCGCCCAGGCGCATCAAGCGCAGGGAGAAGGCCGCCGCCAGCACCGCCATGGCGGCGTAGAGCAGCGGCGCGGCGAGCAGTTGCTGCAACTGGATCTGGTAGGCGGTCGAGGTCAGGCCGGCGTCCTGCGCGCGGCGAATCGCGACCGGCAGGTCCCAGAACGAGATCTGGTCGGGCTGGCCGGTGCGCAGCAGGGCGGACGGATCGCGGATCTGGACGGGCACCAGCAGGCTGCCGGAGCGCTCCTCGAAGCCGCCGGGCCGGGCGCTGCGCACGTCGGTCATCACCAGGCCCCCCGTGCCGACGCGGGCCTCCTTGGCCTCGACGCGGCGCTGGAACTGCGGCACGCCCAGGTCGTCGACCCGGTAGAAGAAGGCCGAGACGTCCTTCAGCACCCCTTCGTCGTTCCCCGACTTGGCGTGGATCACCACCTGGCTGCGGCCCTGGCCCTCGCGCAGCCACACCTCCTTGGGGCCGGCGCCGGGCAGGTAGTCCTTCATCAGGTCTGAACGCTCGGATTCGTAGCGGGCGTTGAGCCGCGAGGCGACGGGATTGACCAGGGTGGTGGCCACGATCCCGCACAGGAAGGCGGTCATGGCCGCCGGGAAGATGAAGCGCCACGCCGAGACCCCGGCCGCGCGCATGGCGGTGAGCTCGCTGCGCCGGTTGAGGGTGACATAGGCCGCCAGGGTCCCGCCCAGGAACACGAAGGGCGCCAGCACCAGCAGCACCGCGGGCGCCTTCATCAGGGTCAGGCGGGCGACCATCGCCGGGGAGATGTCGACCCGCGCCCCCACGTCGCGCGAGATCGACACGAAGTCGATCAGCAGCTCCATCGACGCGAACACCAGGAGGAAGGTGACGATCCACATCAGGACCTGGCGCAGGACGTAGAGTTGCAGGCGGCCGGGCATCAGGCCGCTCCGGCCGGCGCCGTCAGGGCGATGGCGGCGGGCGGGGAGCGCGGGGCCCTGGCCCGTCTCTGGAACACCTGGCTCATCCCCCAGGCGATGGCCGCCAGGGGCACGGCGTACTGCAGGGCGTTCAGCCACACGGTGTCGTCGGCCACCGCCTGCACGCCGAAGCCGGCGATGCGGTCGACGGCGGCCACGGCGATGGCGGTCAGGATGCGCTTGCCGTAGCCCAGCCGGCTGAAGTTGCCGCCGAGCACCGCCGCCAGGGCCAGGGTGACCAGGGCGATGTTGTAGAGCGGCTCGGCCAGGCGCGCGTGGCCTTCGGCGTAGAGCTTCAGCTTGTTGGCCCTTTCCCAGGGCTGGCTGAGGTCCGGATAGAACAGCTCGTGCAGATAACGGTCGGACGCCTTGTAGTGGACCGTCTCGGTCTTCGGCAGGAAGGGGCCGAGGTCGAAGATGTACTCGTCGAACACGACGTAGTTCAGCACCCCGGTGCGCGACAGCGACTGGTTGGAGCCGTGCTTCATGATGATCACCGGCTGGCCGTTGCGCTCGGCGATCACGCCCTCGCGGGCGGAGAAGGTGTTGGACGAGCCGTTGGTCGCGTCCTCCTCGTCGAGGAACAGGTTCTTCAGGGTGTCGTGGCCCTGCACCTCGCTGGCGTAGACGGTCAGGCCCTTGGACGGCTGGGTGAACTGGCCGGCCTGCACCAGGGTGGAGGCGATGTCGGTGCGCACCTTGTACAGCTCTTCGCGCATCATCCGGGCGCACAGCGGCGTGGCCCACAGGTTGATCGCCAGCGACACGATCGCCGCCATCATCGACAGCCGGATCACCGGCGAGATCACGCGCCAGCGGCTCATGCCCCCGGCGAAGCAGACCACCAGCTCCTGCTCGGTCTGCAGGCGATTCAGCGCCACCAGGGACGCGACGAAGATGGTGATCGGCAGAATCATCGACACCAGCGACGGCAGGCCGAGCAGGGTGATCTTGAGGAACACCGCCGCGCTCTGACCCTGGTTCACGATCAGGTCGAGCGCCTGCAGGCTCTGGCCCAGCAGCATCACCGTGGAGAAGGCGAGCGTGGCCAGGAGCGTGGGGCCCAGGAGCTGTCGGAAGAGGTATCGGTCGATCAGGTGCATGGGCTGGCTTCAGGACCTGCTTTCGGGGCCGTACTTGGCGTTGCAGGCCCCAACCGGCCGGGTCATCTTCTAGCGATGGCGGCCGGGCGCGACAACCGCCTCACGCAGAATTCGGAAGCCCCGTGTCTTCGAAGTCCCGTGTCACGGGCGCCTCTGCGGCCTATATGTCACCGCGTTGTGTCTCCCCGTTCGTTTGGAAGAGTGAAGCGGCATGCAGATTGAATTCGTCGAGGTCGGCCCGGCGGCCGGCGAGGCCCTGACCGCGATCGCGGCGCTGGTGTTCGAGGGGCCGGCCCTGTCGGAGGCGGCCGAGGCGCTCGACCAGCAGACCGGCGGGGCGGTGTCGCGCGCCGCGGCGGCCGGCCGCTTCCGCGGGGCCAAGGGGCAGGCGCTGGAGCTGGTGGCGCCGGCGAACCTGCACGCGAGCCGCCTGCTGCTGGTGGGCGCGGGCCCCAAGGACGCATTCGACGCCGCCGCCGCCGAGGCGGCTGGGGCGGAGGCCTACAAGGCCCTGAAGCTGTCGGGCGCCACGGCGCTGGAGCTGCGCTTCGACGTGGAGCCGGCGCTCCTGGCCCAGGCGGCGTTCGGCGCGCGCCTGGCCTCGTACCGCTTCGACAAATACCTGACCAAGGAGAAGCCGGAGAAGAAGCCGTCGATCGCCGCCGTGCGCGTGGCCGCCGCCGACGTCGCCGCGGCCAAGGCGGCCTACGCCCCGCTGGAGGCCGTGGCCGACGGGGTGACCTTCACCCGTGACCTGGTGTCGGAACCGGCCAACATCCTCTATCCGGCCGAGTTCGCCGAGCGCGTGAAGGGCCTGGAGCGCCTGGGCCTGCAGGTCGAGGTGCTGGGCGAGGCCGAGATGGCCAAGCTCGGCATGGGCTCGCTGCTCGGCGTCGGCCAGGGAAGCCGGCGCGAGAGCCAGCTGGCGGTGATCCAGTGGAAGGGCGCGGCGGACAAGGACGCCCAGCCGGTGGCCTTCGTCGGCAAGGGCGTGTGCTTCGACACCGGCGGCATCTCCATCAAGCCCGCCGAGGGCATGGAGGACATGAAGTGGGACATGGGCGGCGCCGGCGCCGTGGCCGGGCTGATGTACGCCCTGGCCGCACGCAAGGCCAAGGCCAACGTCGTCGGCATCCTGGGCCTGGTCGAGAACATGCCGGACGGCAATGCCCAGCGGCCGGGCGACATCGTCACCTCCATGTCGGGCCAGACCATCGAGGTGATCAACACCGACGCCGAGGGCCGGCTCGTGCTGGCTGACGCCCTCTGGTACTGCCAGGACCGCTTCAAGCCGAAGTTCATGGTCGACCTGGCCACCCTGACCGGTGCGATCATCATCTCGCTCGGCAACGACTACGCCGGCCTGTTCTCCAACAACGACGATCTGGCCAATGGCCTGCTCAAGGCCAGCGCGGCGGAGGGCGAGAACCTGTGGCGGATGCCGCTGCCGCCGCAGTACGATCGCATGCTCGACACCCTGGCGGCGGACATGAAGAACATCGGCGGGCGGCCCGGCGGCTCGATCACCGCGGCCCTGTTCATCCAGCGCTTCGTCAACGGCCTGCCCTGGGCGCACCTGGACATCGCCTCGACCGCCTGGAAGAAGCCCTCGACCATCGCCACGATCCCGGACGGGGCCACCGGCTTCGGCGTGCGCCTGCTGAACCGGCTGGTGGCCGAGAACTACGAGGACTGATGGCTGGCGGCGAGGCCTGCGAGGTCTGGTTCTATCACCTGGAGCGGACAGGGCTCGACCAGGCCCTGCCCGAGCTCCTGGAAAAGACCCTGCAGCGCGGCTGGAAGGCGATTGTGCGTTCGGACTCGGCCGACCGGCTCGAGCACCTGGACGGCTGGCTGTGGAGCTACCGCGACGAGAGCTTCCTGGCCCACGGCCTGGCGTCGGAGCCCAACGCCGCGCGCCAGCCCGTGCTGCTGACCACCGAGCACGACAACCCCAACGGCGCGGACGCCCTGTTCCTGATCGACGGGGCCCAGCCGGGCGACCTGCAAGGCTATGTCCGCGCCCTGATCCTGTTCGACGGCCGCGACGACGGCCAGCTGAAGGTCGCGCGCGATCAGTGGAAGGCGCTCAAGGGGCAGGGGACGCCGCTGTCCTATTGGAAGCAGAGCCCGGAAGGGCGCTGGGAAAAGCAGGCCTGAAGCCCGGTCTGGGCGCCAGATCTGATTCGCCTCCGGGGAACCTTGACCGCGGCGGCCGCGCTTGTTCCTGACGGAGGCGTCAGCGAGGGCCGGCTTGCGGATGGACAGGATTTCGAGCGCGGACGCCGCGGCCGACCCGCCGGCCGGCGGCAGGACGGTGCAGGCGAGCCTCTACCGTCACGGCCGCGAGCAGCAGCCGGTGATCGTGATCGACGACTTCGCCGTCGACCCCGACCGGATCGTCGAGGACGCCCGCCAGATGACCTGGGAGCCGATCGGACCCTATTTCCCGGGCATCCGTCATCCGACCCCGCCGGCCATGGTGGAACAGGCGCGCGCGGCGCTGACGGGGATGATTCAGAAGGTGTTCGAGACCGATGACCCGCTGAACCGGATCGAGTCCTACTTCTCCCTGGTGACCAGGTCGCCGGACCAGCTGGAGCCGTTGCAGCGCCTGCCGCATTTCGATGGCCTGAATCGGCCATGCATCGCCATGGTGCACCATCTGAGCCGCATCGAGCGGGGCGCCACGGCCTTCTTCCGCCATCGCAGCACGGGCTTCGAGAGCATGAACCGCGAGCGGCTGCCGGCTTACAACCTGGCGGTCAACCGCGAGATCATGCGCCTGGGCATGCCCAAGGCGCAGTACCTGAACGGCGACACCCCGATCTACGAGCGCATCGGCCGCTACGAGGTGAAGTACAACCGCCTGTTGATCTATCGCGGCGACACCCTGCACGGGGCCGAGGCGCCCGACGCGCTGCCTCTGACCGACGATCCGGCGACGGGGCGGTTCAGCATCAACACCTTCATCTGGCTGGGGGACTAGAGCTCCCGCGCCACCCGGATTCCGTCCGACCAGGACCGGTCGCCCGCCGCGCTCGCCACCCGGGCCGCCGCGCGCACATCCGCCGCCCCGTCTTCCCATGAACCGCCGCGCAGGATGCGGCCGGCGCAGTCGCCGGTGAGGGCGGGCTTGCCGTCACGCGGGAGGGAAGGGCCGTATTCGTCGTTCCAGCAGTCCTGGGTCCACTCCCAGACGTTGCCGTGCATGTCATAGAGGCCGAAGCCGTTGGCCTTGAAGGTTCCGCCGACGATGGCCTTGCCGCGCGCGGCGCCCCTGGGGTTGAGCTCGGTCTTGGCGCTGGCGTCGAAATTGGCCTGGCTCGGCGACAGCGTCGGGCCGAAGGCGAAGGCGTCCTTGGAGCCGCCGCGGGCGGCCCATTCCCACTCGGCCTCGGACAGCAGGCGGTAGCGGTGGCCGGTCTTCTTGCTGAGCCAGGCGGCGTAGGACTCGGCGTTCTTGAAGTTGACGTTGACCACCGGCATGCGGCCACGGCCCCAGGGCGCCTGGGGCTTGTAGCCGTCGCAGCCGCCGTCCTTCACGCAGGCGTCCCACTCGGCGAAGGTGACCTCGTAGCGGCTGACGGCGAAGGCGCGCAGGATCGTCACCGTGTGCTGCTCTTCGGTGCCCCGGTGCGGCTCGGTCTTGGGCGAGCCCATCATGAACTCGCCGGCGGGCACGGCGACCATGTCCGGGCAGTCGCGGCAGTCCTTGATCACCAGCGGCTTGGAGGCGGCGGGGGCGGGATGTTTCGGGGCCTTGGCGGACGCGCCCAGGCAAACCGCTGCGGAGGCGGCGAGCGCCGCTGCGAACCAAACCCTGTGCCGAACCCTGCGCATGGACCCTTGTCTCAACTGGCTGCCTTCGCTGCTTCATACGCCTCGGCGGCCTCCAACCACTCAGACTCGGCCTTCGCCAGGTTCTCCTGGTTGCGGGCGCGGTCGCGGCCGAGCTGGGCCAGCTCGTTTGGTCGCTTGAAGGTCTTGGGGTCGGCCAGGGCGGCGTCGAGCTCGGCGATGGTCTTGGTCAGGCGAGCCACCTTGGCCTCGGCGGCGTCCTGCGCCTTCTTCAGGGGCTGCAGCTGGGCGCGGGCCTGGGCGGCGGCCTTCTTGCCGTCCACCTTCAGGGCGGAAGGTTCGTCCTTGCCGGCGCGAGCCGCTTGGCGCGCGCGGTCGATCACGTACCTGGCGTAGTCGTCCATGTCGCCGTCGAACGGCTTGATGGTGCCGTCGGCGGCCAGCCACAGGCGGTCGGCGACCAGCTCCATCAGCGAGCGGTCGTGGGTGATCAGCACCACCGCGCCCTCGTAGTCGTTGAGCGCGTCCAGCAGGGCGCGGCGGCTGTCGATGTCGAGGTGGTTGGTCGGCTCGTCGAGGATCAGCAGGTGCGGGGCCTGGGCCGCCACGAGGTTGAGCAGCAGCCGCGCCCGCTCTCCACCCGACAGGTCCTTCATCTGGGTCTCGACCTTGGTCGCCGGCAGGCCATAGGACGCCAGCCGCGCCCGACGGCTGGCCTCGGACGCCTGGGGCAGTTCGCGGCGCATCAGGTCGAGCGGAGTCTCGTTTGGATCGAGGGCCTCGATCTGGTGCTGGTGGAACCAGCCGACCTTCAGGCGGGTGTCGCGCTGGAGCACGCCCGACTGCTTGTCCAGGGCCCCGGCGATCAGCTTGGCGAAGGTCGACTTGCCGGCGCCGTTGACGCCGAGCAGGCCGATGCGGTCGTCGACGTCGAGCCGCAGGGTGAGGTGCTTCAGGATGGTGCGGTCGCCATAGCCGGCGCTGGTCCCGTCCAGCCGCAGGATCGGCGGGGCGAGGGGGCGCTCGGGCGAGGGCAGGTCGAAGCCCTGGACGTGGTCATCGGTCATCGCCGCGATCGGCGGCAGCTTGGCCAGGCGCTTGACCCGGCTCTGGGCCTGGGCGGCCTTGGAGGCCTTGGCCTTGAAGCGGTCGACGAACGACTGCAGGTGGGCGCGCTCGGCGTCCTGCTTGGCCCGGGCGGCGGCGTTCAGGCGCATCTTCTCGGCCCGCAGGCGCTCGAAATCGTCGTAGCCGCCGGTGTAGAGGTCGAGCTTCTCCGAGCTCAGGTGCAGGATGTACTCGACGGAATTGTTGAGCAGTTCGCGGTCGTGGCTGATGACGATGGCGGTGCGCGGATAGCGCTTCAGCCGCGCCTCCAGCCACAGGGCGCCTTCCAGGTCGAGGTAGTTGGTCGGTTCGTCCAGCAGCAGCAGGTCGGGCTCGGCGAACAGGGCCGAGGCCAGGGCCACGCGCATGCGCCAGCCCCCGGAGAACTCCGCCATCGGCCGCGCCAGGTCCTCCTGCGAGAAGCCGAGGCCGGCCAGGATCTCCGCCGCCCTGGAAGGGGCCCGGTCCGCGCCGATCTCGACCAGCCGGCCGTGGATGTCGGCGATGCGCTCGGGCGGGGCTATCTCCAGTTCGTGCAGGAGCGTGTGCCGCTCGAGGTCGGCGGCCAGCACCGTGTCGAGCAGGCTGACGGGGGAGGCGGCGGCCTCCTGGTCCACCGTGGCGATGCGATGGCCCTTGGGCAGGACGATCTCGCCGGTGGTGGTGGGCAGCTCGCCCAGGATCACCTTGAACAGGGTCGACTTGCCGATGCCGTTACGACCCACCAGGCCGACCTTGGCTCCGGTTGGGATGGTCGCGCTGGCGCTCTCCAGGAAGCGGCGGCCCCAGGCGTCGAGGGTCAGGTCTTTGATCAGCAGCATGGAGGGCAGCGTCTGGCCCGAAAAGGCCCCCGGAGGCAAGCCGCAGCCGCCCTCGGCATGAACCTTTTCCGACCCGCTTGGCGCGCCGCCCTTGCGCGTCTATAAGCCAGCGCCTCTCACGCCATAACCAAGAAGCGAAATCCTCCTCATGGCCGAACGCACCTTTTCCATCATCAAGCCCGACGCGACCCGCCGCAACCTGACCGGGAAGGTCAATGCCGTGATCGAGGACGCGGGTCTGCGCATCGTCGCCCAGCGCCGCATCAAGATGAGCCGCGCCCAGGCCGAAAAGTTCTACGAGATCCACAAGGAACGCCCGTTCTTCGGCGAGCTGGTGGACTTCATGATCTCCGAGCCGGTGGTCGTGCAGGTGCTGGAAGGCGAAGGCGCCGTGGCCCGCTACCGCGAAGTGATGGGCGCCACCAACCCGGCCAACGCGGCCGAGGGCACCATCCGCAAGCTCTACGCCGAATCGGTGGGCGAGAACTCCGTGCACGGCTCCGACAGCCAGGAGAACGCCCAGCTCGAGATCGCCCAGTTCTTCACGGACGCCGACATCGTCGGCTGACGGCGTCGCCAAGGCGAAAGACCCAGCGCCCCTCCGGTCTCCGGAGGGGTGTTTTCTTTTGGGAAGAGGCCTTGGGATCGGTCAGTGCGCTCGGATCGGCCGATGACCGGAGGCGACGCCGTCCCAGCGCCGTTCCTCGCGCCGGACCGTGCAGACCTTGCGCTCGTCGCACCATACCGCGACGTGGGCGGCGCTCAGGTGCTGGTCGAGCATGACGCCGGCCTCCTCGAAGGCGGCGACGTCGTCATGCAGATCGAAGATCTCGAACGACCGTGCGTCGCCGTTGGGCTGGCACAGGTAGAACATATAAAGCGACATGGCTGTCCCCCTCGTCCGAGCGGGAGCGGCGAGAGCGGGGATCTCGACAGCTCGGCAATGTCACGTCAGTGGCTGGACCATACGCTTCAAGCTTGACTGTGTCGAATCGGGACGCCGCGCCTTGCTCAGCCGCCGACGTTGTAGAGACTGGAGATCTTGGGGGCGCCCTCGGCCTTCTTGCTGATCGGGCCGCACCAGTCGAAGCGCGGGTCGGTCGGGCGCGAGGCGAGGCCGGCGTTGTAGAGGATGTCGCCGAGGTCGGCGTTGTCGATCGACACCAGGCCCTTGATGCGGCCGTACTCGTCGGCGCCGCCGGTGGGCTTGAAGTCGTAGGAGCGGGCGCGCTGCACCAGGTCCTTCACGAATTCGGCGGCGTGGTCCGAGGCCAGCGACTCCGCCCAGCAGCGGGCATGCAGCAGGGATTCGGGGGCGTAGGCGTTGGCCAGGCGCACGTGCTTGTCGTCGATCACCAGGGCGTCTGCGTCCAGCACCTTGACGTGGGCGGTGATCGAGGGCGGCGCGGAGGCTTTGAGCGGCGGCTCGGGCTTGCCGCAGGCGGTGATCGCCATGGCGAGAAGCGCGGCCGCGAGGATGCGGATCGTGGTCATGTTCAGTGTCGCGGCGCCCCACCTTCAGCCGGTCCAGATGTGGGCGGGCGGAGGGCGATTGTCCATCGCGTCAGGATGACGCTCTAATCGGAACCGTCACAAAGAGAGGCGCGCCGCCATGACCTTCCGTTTCCGGCTCACAGCCCAGGCGATCGTCCTGGCGGGCCTGCTGGCCCTGCCGCTGCAGGGCGAGGCCCAGGCGCCGGCCGCCGCCGCGGCGCCGTTCCGCCTGATCACCCTCGGCACCATCGCCGGCCCGTTTCCGCGCAAGGACCGGGCGCAGATGGCGAGCCTGCTCGAGGTCGATGGGGAGTTCTACCTGATCGACGCCGGCGACGGGGTGTCGCGGCGGCTGGCGGAGGCCGACGTCGACATCAACAGGATCGGCCGCATCTTCATCACCCACGACCATGGCGACCATACCGCGGGCCTGGCCAACATGTTCAGCGTGGCTTGGCAGAACGACCGTCGCCAGCCGATCGAGGTGATCGGGCCGCCGGGCACGGACCTGGTCGTGAACGGCGCGCTTGCCGCCGACAAGGCGGACGAGGAGATCCGGCTGTCGGAAACCCGCGAAACGCCGCTGAAGAGCGTGGTGCGGGTGAAGGTGGTGGGGACCGGGGTGGTCTACCAGGACGCCAAGGTCAAGGTGACGGCGGTGGAGAACACCCACTTCCAGTTCAAGAAGGGCAGCCCGGCCTACGGCAAGTACAAGTCCTACGCCTACCGTTTCGACATCGGGCCGCGCTCCATCGTGTTCACCGGCGACACCGGCCCCTCGCCGGCGGTGACCGCCCTCGCCAGGGGCGCGGACATCCTGGTGTCGGAGGTCCTGGCCAGCGACGAAATCCGCGTGCGGCTGGAGAAGACCGGCGAGTGGCAGAAGCAGACGCCCACCGAGCGGCAGGGCTGGATCATGCACATGACCCAGGAGCACCTGTCTCCTGACAAGGTGGGCGAGATGGCGCGTGACGCCGGGGTCAAGACCCTGGTGCTCAGCCATATCGGCGGCGGCGTTCCGGGCGACGACTTCGCCCGCTTCGGCGTGGCCGCCGGCAAGGTGTTCAAGGGCCGGATCATCGTGGCCAAGGACCTGATGCAGATCACGCCTTAGGGCGGGCTGGACACGCGGGTCTTCTGCGCCTGGAGCCGCTCGGCCTGGAACGGATCGCGGAGGCGACGCGCCAGGCTGGCCTTGTCCTGTCGGCGATCGCCTGTTTCAGCGCGGATGGTGCCGGATGCAGGACTCGAACCCGCGACCTTCGGTTTACAAAACCGCTGCTCTACCAGCTGAGCTAATCCGGCTTAACTAGATACATCAACATCTTGGCCGGGCTTCCTGACGTCCTGTGTCCGCTGAGGAAGGGGGCGCGAACCCCATCTGGCCGAGACCTTTCGAGGCCGCGACGGATGCCACGAAGGGGCCGGGGTGGCAAGCGCTCAACCCTTGAAAGCGGGCGGCGGCTCGATTGGGCGATCCAAGCGTTACCGTGGCAAAGCCGAGGAGGCCCCGATGACGGACGACCGTAGTTTGCCGCCGCATATCGAACAGACCATCGCGGCCATCACCGAGCTGCATCGCGACCATCAGCGGCGCGCCACGCCCTCGCAGCAGGCGGTCGCGCAGATGACCACCCTGGCCAGCCGGCCGCGGTTCGTGGGCGGCCTCACGGTCCTTTTGGTGTTCTGGATCGGGCTGAACGGCTTCGCCAAGCTGGGCGGATTCGCGCCGCCGGACCCGCCGCCGTTCGCCTATCTGCAGGTCATGACCGGGGTGGCCGGCGTCTACATCACCCTCTTGATCCTG
>DASYBX010000083.1:0-19093 GCA_036500495.1 Caulobacteraceae bacterium | reverse complement strand
AGCCATGATGTGGATCCACGAGTGCGGGTTCACCCACTCGAAGACCACCACGGTGCCCTCGAGCTTGACCGGCTGGTTCTGGTCGAACTCCGCGCCGAACGAGTGGTGGGCCGAAGCGGTCCCGGCAGCGCCGAGGGCCATGAGCGCGGCGCCGGCGACGACGCCAAAAGTCTTCATACCCATAGTTGCTTTACTCCTCTGAAGTGGTTGGCACGGCGATGTCGCGCATCGCCCCTCGTCATTTCGGCCGGTCGGACCCGGACTTGTTCTCGAGCAAATCGCCGTACACCAGCAGGTCGGCGAACGGCACGCAGCGGAAGTCCAGCAACTGGGCGTTGGGCTCCACGCGGCGGTACAGGACCATCGACATCTTCCACGGCTTGGAGAAGGTCATCGGATCGTCGACCGTCACATCATACTGGATGTGGTCGTGATCCTTCAGCGTGAAACGCTCGGTCACCGTGGCGTTGGGGGACAGGAAGTCGCCCACGCGGTCCAGCCAGGTCATGCCGTTCTGCGACAGGGTGACGACGCGCAGGCTGTTGCCTTCCCAGTTGCCGTAGGAGGTGCCCATCCAGGTGTCGATCGGCGGAACCTCCACCTTCTGCATCTTGATGAGGCGGTTGGCCGACGCATATTCGTAGGCCATCAGCATGTCGCCGTCGGCGGCCTGGATGATCTGGAACGGATGGTCGATGTAGGTCGCGCGCGGGATGCCGGGCAGGTAGCAGGCCGCTTCCGGGTCGGCCTTCGGCGCGCTCTTCCGGTTCATTTCGTACTGGGCCCTGGCCTCGGCCTTGTAGGGGATCTCGGTGTCGCCGACGAGCACGCCCAGACCGGGGGGGACGGCGCCGAGCGCGCCGAGCTGTTCAGGCGCCGCGGGCGCCTGGCCGGCGTCGTGCGGGCGCAGGTCCCAGTCGGCGTTGTTGAGCACTTGCCAGACGCCGTTCAGGTTCGGGTGGCCGCCGAGGGTGGCGGGCTGCGCCGTCCTCGTCCTGCCGGCGGCAGCGGAAGCGCCCTTGGCCTTGCCGGCGGCGGGAGCCGCCTTGGCCGGCGCCTTGGCCGGTTGAGCGAAGGTCGCGCACGGCGCCACGAGCAGGATGGCCGCCGCGCAGGCGGCATACTTCCAAAACCGCTGCATCCTGAATTCTTCCTCCCAAATTATCCCCGTGGGGACGTTGCCCATCGGCAGGCTCACTCCGCCGGAGACGGCCCGCCTCATCTTTCTTTTTCGCAGCCCCGACGCCGATCAGGACGCCTTCACCGCCATGGTATACCACGGCGCGACCGCTGAGCTATGACCACGCCGAAACACCAGCGAGACCACGCTATTGCATACACCCCTCGGCCAAGCCTCGCCATCCGGAGATGGGGAATCCCGCAGTCCTGAGAGCGTAACGCGAAGGCCATGCTAGCTGAGGCTTTCGCTCTGCGCACGCTGTTTGTATACAGAACTCCACCAAGAACACGCCGTGCGCGGCGCCGCCTGCACGAGGGGCGATCCCTTCGCCCGGCGTATTTGTGTAGTAGGACAGCCAGGCCGCGCCGCGCGCGATAAACTCAACTGCTAAGGGAGGGATATCCTCGTTATGCCTTCGATAGGCGATTACATGGTCGCGTTTTCGATGTGGATCCAATCCACGTCGATGCCGGAGTTTGCGCTGGCCCTGCAGAAGACCACGGTCAGCATGTTCATCGCGGTGACGCCCTATGTCATCCCGACCCTGCAGACCATCCACATCTATGCCGTGTCGATGCTGCTGGTCGGCTTCATCATGCTCAACGGCCGCCTGTTCATGGTGGCCAACCGGAGCCGCACCCTGGCCCAGACCATGGACCGGTTCATGCCGTGGGTGTGGTGGTGCCTGCTGGTGCTGTTCATCACCGGCGCGCTGATGGCCGTGGGCGAGCCGCCGCGCGACCTGCAGAATCCGGCCTTCTGGACCAAGATGGGCGTGGTGCCGGTCGCCGCCCTCCTGACCCTGTGGTTCCAGACCACGATGCGCCGCAACATCGTCGCGTGGGACCAGCCGCGCGGCGGTCCGGCCGCCGTCAAGGCGGCGTCGGTGGGCTTCATCTTTCTGTGGATGGTGATCATGGCCCTGGGCCGTTGGATCGCCTACGTCCCGACCTGAGGTAATTCCATGGATCTGCAACCTCTCTGGGACAAGATCGAAACGTCCCCCATCGGCGACTGGGTCGCCTCCTCGCCCATGGGCTTCCCCAACGTCGAGGTCGTGCACGTGATCGCGATCTGCGTCGTGTTCGGCACGGTCGTGATGATGGACATGCGCCTGCTCGGCCTGGCCTCCAAGGACAACCGGGTGACCGAGCTCTCGCGCGACGCCCTCACCTGGACCTGGGGCGCCTTCGCCGTGGCCGCGCTCAGCGGCACGGCCATGTGGATGAGCAAGGCGCACGTCTACATGCGCGACCCGTGGTTCTACGCCAAGATGATCCTGATCGTGATCGCGGGGTTGAACATGGCCGTCTTCCACCTGGTCACCTGGAAGACCATCGGCCACTGGGACCGGGGGCCGCCGCCCAGGGCCGCCCGGATCGCCGGCTTCACCTCCCTGGCCCTGTGGTTGGTGGTGATCTTCGTCGCCCGCGAGATCGGCTTCACCCTGGGCGTCTACGAATAACCGCCGCGGGCCTTCGGCTCCGCGGCGCGCCCGCCCGAACAAAGCGGCCGGAGGTCACCCTCCGGCCGCGTCTTTATTTCCGGAACCCCCGGTCTATTTGGCGGCGAGCTGCTCGGGCTTGGCGACCGTCTGGTCATAGACCGCCTGGAACAGGGCGATCTTGGCCGGCGTCAGGGCCTCGCCCCTGCCGGCATTGACGTCCAACACCATGGTCTCGCCCGGCTTCAGGTCCTTCACCGCCGGCCACTTCGGCAGGCCGGGGCCGTTGGGATCGCCGGTCTTGGCGAAGTTGGTCCAGTAGCTGCCCATCTGGTCCGCCAGCTTGATCGCCTTCGGGTCCCTGGCCGACAGGGCAGGATCCGACGCGTCGGGGATTTCGTGCGGCAGGGCCAGGTTGTTGAACACATAGGCGATCTCGCTCGCGTGCGTCGGGCCGGGGTCGGGGTTGCCCGGCGGGCCGGGCGGATGGAACGTGAAGTGGTAGAGCCACGCCTGCTTGCCGATCTTGGCCATGTCGTCGGCGAAGAGCCGCTGGCCCCAAGCCAGGGCGTCGGCGCCGGGCAGGGCGGCCATCGTCTGGGCCTGTGCGTCGCTGTCCGGCGCATAGGCCTTTTGGGCCAGGGGCGCGAGGTCCTTGTACTGGGCGCCCAGCCGCGCCTTCCAGCTGTCGACCGTCAGCTTCTGCGGCGGGCCGAGGTTGAGTTCGGTGCCGTTCGAGCCGACCAGCACGTCGACCGCGTTCTGCCTGCCCTCGGCGAACGTTTTCGACAGGTCCTCGGGCACATAGTAGCCGTCGACCGTCCCGCCCTGGTTGCGGAAGGCCTTCATCACCGCCTCGGCCGACATGGCGCGCATGTCCGCCAGGCTGTGGGCCCCGGCCTTCTCCGCCGCCGCGACGGTCGCCTGCTCCTGGCGCTCCCGGGGCGCCATCCTGGCGATGTTCAGGCCCATCCACTCGCCGCTCTCGGAGATCGCTCGCTTGAACAGACCCTTGGCCTGGGGCGAGCCGACCAGGAAGGCGTCGATGCAGGCGCCGGCCGACTGGCCGAAGATGGTCACGTTGTCCGGGTCGCCGCCGAAGGCCGCGATGTTCGCCTTCACCCACTTCAGGGCGGCGACGGAGTCGGCCAGGGCCTGGTTGCCCGAGGCGTCGTGGCCGGACTCCTTGGTCAGCTCCGGATGCGACAGGAAGCCGAAGGCGCCCACGCGGTAGTTGAAGGTGACGATGATCACCCCCTTCTTGGCCAGGGCGTTGCCGTCGCTGATCGGCATGCTGCCCGAGCCTTCGTTGTAGGCGCCGCCGTAGACCCACACCATCACCGGAAGCTTCTGGCCGGCCCGGGTCGCCGGGGTGAAGACGTTCAGGTTGAGGCAGTCCTCCGACATCTTCGGCGAATCCGGCAGGTCGATCGCCAGGTTGATGCCGAGCGCCCGCGTCTTGGCCGAGGGCTGCATGCACACGTCGCCCCACTTGGAGCCGTCGCGCACGCCGCTCCAGTTGGCGGCCGGCTGGGGCTCGCGCCAGCGCATCGGACCGACCGGCGGGGCGGCGAAGGGAATGCCGCGGAACACGGTCACGCCGGGGGCGCTGCCGGCGACGCCGGACACCAGGCCGTTCTTCGTCTGCACCGGCTTGTCGAGGGCGGCCTGCGCAGGCGCCGCCGCCAGGGCCGTGCAGGCGAGGGCGGCCAGCGCCACGGTGGCCAGGGATCGGGTCGCCGCGCCGGACATCAGCGTCTTCCTCATTTGCTGCTCTCCACCTTGGCGCCGGCCGGAAGGGCGAACGCGATGTACTGGTTCGGGCCGGGCTTGGGCAGTCCGAAGCCGTTGGTGAACAGGCCGTTGCCGCCCACCGGGATGACGATGAACTCGCGGCCGCCGGACTGGTAGACCGCCGGCACGCCCTCGGAGGCGGCGGGCAGGTCGTACTCCCAGATCACCTTGCCGGTGTCGGCGTCGCGGGCGCGGAACTTGCGGTCCGACGAGGTGGCCATGAACAGCAGGTCGCTGGCGGTGGCCACGGGGCTGCCGCGCGGGGCGTGGCTGCCGGTGTCCTTGATCCCCTGGGCGGCCAGCGGCCCGACCTCGCCGTCGGGAACCTGCCACATGATGTCGCCGGTGTTCATGTCGTAGGCCGTGATGGTCGACCAGGGCGGGTTGATCGCCGACAGGCTGTTGGACTGCAGCATGAAGTCGGCCGGCCCCTTGTAGGGCTTCACGTCGCCGCCGCCGTTGGGCATGGCGGCCTCGGCCTTGGCCTCGATCTCGGGGTTCTTGGACAGCGACAGGATGTTCAGCACCGGCAGCTGCTTGGACATCACGAACAGGCGCTGCCGGGTCGGATCGACCGCCGTGGTGCCCCAGTTGGCTCCGCCGTTGTGGCCCGGCATCTGGATCGTGCCCTGGATGCTGGGGGGCGTGAAGATGCCCTCGTGGCGGGTCTTCTTGAACAGGTCGTGCAGCTTCTGCTGATCAGCCTCCGGGATGTAGGGGTTGATCATGTCCTCGGTGAACACCTGGCGGGCGAAGGGCTTGGGCCAGGTCGGGAACGGCTGGGTCGGCGAGGTCTTCTCGCCCGGCACGTCCGACTGCGGCACCGGCCGCTCCTCGATCGGCCAGATCGGCTTGCCGGTGCGCTCGTCGAACACATAGAGGAAGCCCTGCTTGGACGCCTGGGCCACGATGCGCACGTCCTTGCCGTCCTTGTGGATGGTCAGCAGCTTGGGCGCCTGGGGGAAGTCGTAGTCCCACAGGTCGTGGTGCACCGCCTGGAAGTGCCAGAGGCGCTTGCCGGTGTTGGCGTCCAGCGCCAGCAGGCTGTTGCCGAACAGGTTGTTGCCCGGGCGGTTGCCGCCGTAGAAGTCGTAGCGGGCGGTGCCGGTGGGGACGAACATGATCCCCAGCTGGTCGTCGATGGTCGACTCCGACCAGTTGTGCACCCCGCCTTCCTTCTCGTGATCCTTCTCCGGCCAGGTGTCGTAGCCGTACTCGCCCTTCTCGGGCACCACGTGGAACACCCACGCCAGCTTGCCGGTACGCGTGTCGTAGGCGTGGATGTCGGCCGGCGCGGACTCGTAGTCGTAGTTGCCGGCGGGCAGGGACATGATGATCAGGTTCTTGTAGACGCGCCCCGGGTTGTCGGTGTGCAGCGGGCGCACCTTGGCGATGTCGGGCACCTTGAGGCCCTCGCGCATGTCGACCTTGCCGTCCTTGCCGAAGCTGGGGATGGCCTCGCCGGTGTCGGCGTTGATCGCCGTCAGGTCGCCGCCCACCACATAGAACAGGCGCCGGTCCTTGCCGTCGGCGCTCTGCCAGTAGTTGAAGCCGCGGTCGCCCACCGCGCCGACGTTGCGATGCCGCCACAGCTCCTTGCCGGTGGCCGGGTCGAGGCAGACGATGGTGTTGCGCTGCGCGCCGGCCGGGCGCCTCGCCTCGCCGTTGGCGCCCACCGTGGCCGGGGCGTTGGCCTCGGGGATGTCGGAGGCCAGCACGTACATCTTGCCGTTGACCACCAGCGGCCCCAGCCGCGGCGCCGGGCCGTCGCCGGCCATGTAGGTCCAGGCCACCTGCAGCTTGCCGACGTTGGCCTTGTCGATCTGGGTCAGGGACGAGAACTGCGAGGACGAGCCGCTGCCGAGGTAGGTCGACCAGCCCTGGAAGTCGAAGCTCTTGCCAGTCGCTGGCTTTGGCGCGGGCTTCGCCGCGGCCTTCGGATCGGCGGCCGAGGCCGGGGCGCCGACGAGGGTCACGGCCATCGCACCGATCACGATGGCCGCCAGGGCGGGGCCGTGCATCCAAGTCCGCTGTCCCGAACGCGCGCGTGGCTGATGCGACATCACCGACGCCCTCCCGATTGCTCTTGATTGGCCGGCCACACCATCCGCCGGCGGTATACAACAGCCTAGCCGACGTCTTCCGCCCGTGACAACAGATCCGTGGGAACGAAGGCGGTCCCAGGGCTCCAGCGCGGCCGGATTGCGGGGATTCTGCAGCGGGCGAGGGCGCGTGCGGCGGCCCCGTTCACGGCGATGACAAGCGCGGTGTATACAGCTATCAATCCCGCCCCCGGCGGCTTAAAACGGGTCCGGTCGGGACCATGCGAGGGAGATGGCGCCATGCCTTTGGTCAATATGAAGCCCGTCCTGCGGGAGGCCATGGAGCAGGGTTACGCCGTGGCGGCGTTCAACCTGGTCGACTACGGCACCACCAAGGCGATGATCAAGGCGGCCGAGGAGCTCAAGGCCCCGGTGATCGTCCAGGTCTCGACCAAGACCATCAAGTTCTACAGCCACGCCGAGATCTACGGCTGGGTGAAGGACCTGGCGACCAACTCGCCCTCGCCGATCGTCCTGCACCTGGACCACTGCAAGGATCTCGAGGTGATCCGGAAGTGCGCCGAGACCGGCTGGACCTCGGTGATGATCGACGCCTCCGAACTGCCGTTCGAGCAGAACCTGGCCCTGTCGCGCCAGGCCTATGACATCGCCACCGCCCACGGCATCGGCCTGGAGGCCGAGATCGGCCAGATCCTCGGCGTCGAGGACGACATGGTGGTGCACGAGCACGAGTCCCACCTGACCGATCCGGCCGAGGCCGAGCGCTTCTGCCACGAGATGGACCTGGCCGCCTTCGCCGCCGCGATCGGCAGCGCCCACGGCTACTACAAGGGCGTGCCCAAGATCGCCTTCGACCTGATCAAGGACATCAACGGCCGCACCAGGACGCCCATGGCGCTGCACGGCGGCACGGGCCTGGACGAGGCCACCATCAAGCGCTGCATCGCCAACGGCTGCGCCAAGGTGAACATCTCGACCAACCTCAAGCACGTGTTCGTCGAGAGCTTCACCGACTACCACAAGGCCAAGCCGAACGACTTCGAGCCGCTGAATCTGATCCGGGCCCAGTACGAGGCGTGCAAGGACCTGTTCAAGGCCAAGATCGCCGAGTGCGGCGGCGAGGGCCGCGCCGCCGAACTGCTGGCCAAGGCCGCCTGAGCGCATCGGCCGTGCTGAAGGCGATCATCTTCGACTGCGATGGCGTGCTCGTGGACACCGAGCGCGACGGCCATCGGGTGGCGTTCAACCGCGCGTTCGAGGCGCTGGGCATCGACGCCGAGTGGGACGTGCCGCTCTATGGCGAGCTCCTGCTCGTCGCGGGCGGCAAGGAGCGGATGCGGGCCTATTTCGACCGCTTCGGCTGGCCGCAGGGGCGCGCGGAGAGCCGGGACGAGCTGATCCTGGCCCTGCACAAGACCAAGACGGCGATCTTCGTCGAGCTGATCGCGGGGGGCGAGCTGCCCCTGCGTCCCGGGATCATGCGCATCGTCGACGAGGCGATCGCGGCCGGCGTCAGGCTCGGCGTCTGCACCACCTCGGCCTTCGAGTCGATCGACGGGGTGCTCGACCTGCTGGGCCCCGCGCGCAAGGCCAGGTTCGACTTCGTCCACGCCGGCGACGTGGTGAAGAAGAAGAAGCCCGATCCGGAGATCTACGAGCTGGCCAAGCAATCGCTGGGCCTGCCCGTCCACGAGTGCATCGTGATCGAGGACAGCCGCAACGGCCTGCTGGCCGCCACCGGCGCGGGCCTGCCCACCGTGATCACCACCAGCGCCTACACCACCGACGAGGATTTCACCGGGGCCGCCATCGTCGTCCCCGAACTGGGCGAGGAGCCGCACGTGCGGCTGACGCTCGAGGACCTCGGCAAGCTTGCAGCAAAACGCGCCGCGTAGATCGGCCATAGCCGGCGGCCCCGGGCCGATGGCGACAGGGAGGCAGTACTCATGGGGGAGATCACGCTCGACACCATCGAGCGCGGGATGAAGGCGACCTGCGGGACCGTCCTGCGCAACGAGATCCATTTCTGCGAGCTGGACGCCCTGGCCGGCGACGGCGACTTCGGCAATTCCCTGGCGGCCGGCTTCCGCGTGATCGAGCAGGACCTGCCGACCCTGGACAAGAGCACCATCAACGGCTGGCTGATGAAGATCGCCATGATCATCTCCAAGCACACCGGCGGCTCGTCCGGCCCCCTGTGGGGCACGGCCTTCATGCGCGCGGCCACGATCTGCAAGGACAAGGCCGTGCTCACGCTGGAAGACATGGAGAAGATCGTCCAGGCCGCCATCGAGGGCATCCAGGCCCGCGGCGGCGCCCAGCCCGGCGACAAGACCCTGATCGACAGCCTGATCCCGGTGCGCGACGCCATCGCCGCCCACAAGGCCGACGGGGACACCTCCGCCGCCCTGCGCGACGCCGCCAACGCGGCAGAGCAGGCCGCCGAGACCGCCAAGAGCTGGGTCGCCAGGCGCGGCCGCCAGCAGTTCACCGGCGAACGCTCCGCCGGCACGCCCGATCCCGGCATGGTCGCCATCGCCACCATCCTGAACGACCTTTGCACCGAGTTCGGCGTCAGCCGGCAAGCCGCCTGAGCCTGATCGCGAGTCAGACCGTCAAATCGAAGACATAGGGGAGTGGAATGCGCAAGTTTCTGAACGATCCCAACAAGTTCGTCGCCGAGATGATCGAGGGCGTGCACCTCGCCAACCCGGGCAAGTTCAAATACGTGCCCGAGTTCAACCTGCTCTATCGCGCCGACCGTCCCGACAACAGCAAGGTCTCGGTGGTGCAGGGCTCGGGCTCGGGCCACGAGCCGGCGCACATCATGGCGGTGGGCCCGGGCATGCTCGACGCCGCCTCGCCGGGCGCCGTCTTCGCCGCCCCGCCGGTCGACACCTGCTTCGCCTGCATCGAGGCCCTGCAGTCCGACGCCGGCGTGCTGGTGCTGATCAACAACTACCAGGGCGACCGCATGAGCTGGGACATGGCCATCGAGATGGCCCAGGCCCAGGGCATCAAGGTCGAGAAGTTCATCATCAACGACGACGTCGCGGTGCCGGACTCCACCTATTCGATCGGCCGCCGCGGCGTGGCCGGCAACTTCTTCGTCATCAAGGCCCTGGGCGCCGCTGCTGAAGCCGGCGCCAGCATGGAAGAGCTGCTGGCCCTGGCCGACAAGGTCAACAGGAACGTCCGCTCGTTCGGCGTGGCCCTGTCGTCCTGCGTCCCGCCGCTGAAGGGCAGCCAGCTGTTCGATATCGCCGACGACGAGATGGAGGTCGGCATCGGCATCCACGGCGAGCCGGGCCGCCGCCGCGACAAGATCAAGCCGGCCGACGCGATCATCGACGAGATGTTCGACGCCATCGCCTCGGACCTGCCGTTCAAGTCCGGCGACCGCGTCGCCATCATGGTCAACGGCCTGGGCGGCACGCCGATCAGCGAGCTCTATGTCCTGTATCGCCACGCCCACCAGCGCGCCACGGGCGCCGGCATGACCATCGTGCGCAACTACGTCGGCGAATACTGCACCTCGCTGGAGATGGCCGGCGCCTCGCTCACCCTGCTGCGCCTCGACGCGGAGATCGAAAAGCTGCTGGCCGCCCCGGCGGACATCCCGATCCGGGTGTTCTGAGCGGCGGCCCTCTCCCAACCAACCGGGTCATCCCGGACGGCGCGCCCAGCGCGTCGATCCGGGACCCGGCGCGCCGCTGCGGCCATTTGATCCGCGCTCCAAACTGGACCTTCGGGCGGAGCAGGGCGATAACCGGGTCCGGCCCCCGGTCATGCGGAGGGTCGCCCTCCAGGCCGTGAGCTCGAGCTGACGGCGCTGGTGTCGCTGAAACCCACGACGATCGATGGCCCTGGTCCGACTGGCGCGGGGCTGTCTGGAGCAATCGTTCATGAAGCGGCTCGCCTGGTTCGCCTGCATGCTCGGCCTGGCCCTGCTGGTCCCGTGCGCCGGCCGCGCCGAACAGGTCATTGCGCACGGCCGCTTCGAGCAGGTGCACGTCTACAGGCCCGCCGGCGCGCCGCGTCAGTTCGTGCTGTTCCTGTCGGGCGACAAGGGCTGGACCGCCGCCGCGGCCAGGCAGGCCGCCCTGCTGGCCAAGCACGGCGCCATGGTCGCCGGCGTCGACCTGCCGCGCTTCGAGGCGAAACTCGTCCCTGGCGACGTGCCGGTCGGCGATCTCGAAAACCTCGCCCACTACGTGCAGGGCTATGCGCGCCTGGCCACCTACCACACGCCGCTGCTGGCGGCGGCGCCGACCGCCCTGGCGTTCGCGCGGGCGCTGAAGTCCAAACCGCCGGCCGACCTGTTCGCTGGCGTGCTGGCGGCCGGCGACGCGCCGCGGCTGGTCGCGTCCTACGACAGGCTCGCCGCCGCCAATCGCCCGCCGCTGCCGCCGCCCCCCGCCAGCCTCGCCGGCCTGCCGTTGGTCGAGGTTCCCGCGACCGGCCGCGCCACCACCCCCGAGGTCAACGACACCTTCGCCATCATGCTGTCCGGAGACGGCGGCTGGGCGGGCCTCGACAAGGATGTGGCCGCCGCTCTGGCCAGCCAGGGGGTCGCTGTGGTCGGCCTGGATTCCCTGCGCTACTTCTGGAGCAAGCGCACGCCCGAGGGCCTCGCCAACGACCTCGACCGCGTGGTGCGCTACTACGCGGCGCACTGGAAACGCAGCCGCGTGGTGCTGATCGGCTATTCGCAGGGCGCCAATGCCCTGCCCGCGTCGTTCAACCGCCTGCCCGAAGCCTCGCGCCAGAGGGTGGATCAGCTCGTGCTGATCGGGCTGGAGCACAAGGTCGCCTGGCAGTTCCATCTCAGCAACTGGATCGGCAGCCCCGCCGACGCCCAGCCCATCCTGCCCGATGCCATCAAGCTCAGCGCCGCCACCACGCTATGTCTCTACGGCGAGGGCGACGGCGACACCCTGTGCCCGGAACTGCCCGCCGAAAGCGTCACCATCGAGCAGATGCCGGGCGGGCACCACTTCAACGGCGCCTTCGACGAGCTCGCCGCGAAGATCCTCGCGCGGCTGGATTGACCCTGGCGCGTGTCAGGCGTCGCAGCGAACCGGCCCGTCCGTCGGCGCGATCTTGGCCAAAGGCGCCTTGAGGTCGCTCATCAGCACGGGCTTGCAGATCAGCGGGGTCGATCGGTATTGCGGCGGCAGGTCGCCATCGACGTGGCCGGTGAGGAACAGGAACGGCGCGCCCCGGTCCCTCATCGCATCGGCGACGGCAAAGCTCTTTCCCTTCGCCAGCGAGACGTCCAGCACCGCCGCATCGGGAACCCGTTCCTCGATCAAGGCCAAGGCCTCGACCACATCGGCGGCGGGGCCGACGACCTCGTAGCCGAGCTCGGTGAGCATCTGTTCCAGAAGGTCGGCGATCAGCCATTCGTCTTCGACGATCAGAATCCTGGGCTGCATGGCTCACTTCCCCATGGACTCTGGAAGGGTCAGCGTGACCTGGAGACCTTCAGGGTCGAAGCGGATTTCGCATTCCCCACTCAAACCACGAACGGTCTCGCGCTCGATGAGTTTCATGCCGAAACTCCGGTGTCCCGCATCGGCCACCGGCGGGCCGCCGGTTTCGCGCCAGACGGCGCGGATCGCCTGTGCGCCGTCACCGTCGAGATTGTTCCATGAAAAGTCGACGCGGCCTTCCGGGACGCTCAAGGCGCCATACTTCCCGGCGTTGGTGGCCAGTTCGTGCAGGATCATGCCGAACGACAGCGCCTGGTTGGGCGTCAACGGCTGTTCGGGGCCGTCGAGCACGATCCGCTCCGTGCCGAAGGGCGCCAGATGCTGGGCGGCCAGGTTCCGCATCGAGGCCGCGGTCCAGTTGTCGCGCGCCAGCAGCTCGTAGCTCTTGGCCATCGCCTTGATGCGCTGGATGAAGCCGTCCTTGAACGACTTGGCGTCGGGCGAGGCCTTGGACGTGTTCTCCGCGATGCTGATGACCACGGTCAGCATGTTCTTCACGCGGTGGTTCAGCTCCGCGATCAGCACCTTCTGGTGCGCCTCCGCATTGGCCAGGGTGGTGACGTCCACGAAGGTCAGCACCACGCCGGCGATCTTGTCGTCGCTGTCGCGGTAGGGGATCAGCCGCAGCAGGTATCGGGCGCCGCGCGCCTCGTGATCGACGGCGCGTTCCAGGGTCTCGCCCGTGGCGAACACGCTGCGCACGTCGTCGGCCAGGCCCGGCAGGGTGACCCGGCTGGCGAGGTCGGTCAGAGGGCGCCCGCGATCGCCTGGCAGGATCCTGAAGATCTGCGAGGCCGCGGGCGTGAAGCTGCGGATCACCAGCCCCCGGTCCAGGAACACGGTCGCCACCTTGGTGCTTTCGAACAGGTTGACCAGGTCGGAATTGGCGCGGTCGAGCAGGTCCACCTTGCCGCTCAGCTCGGCGTTGACGGTGTGCAGCTCCTCGTTCAGCGACTGCAGCTCCTCCTTGGAGGCCTCCAGCTCCTCGTTGGTCGACTGCAGCTCCTCGTTGACCGAGACCAGCTCCTCGTTCGAGGACTTCAGTTCCTCCAGGGCCGTTTCGTATTCCTCGATCAGCGACTGCAGGCGTTCGCGGGTGTCCCTCAGCTCGCGCTCCAGCTGCAGGATGGTCTCGTCCGTGCGCCCCGGCGGATGGGCGGCCTCTTCCCGGCTGACCATCGGTCCGACGTCCTGGAACAGGATCAGGAACAGGCGATCCTCCGGCGGGGAGTCCCTCAGCGGTTCGACCAGCAGGTCGACGCGCTGCATGCGGTCGTCCTCGGCTTCCACCACCACGCCGGTCCGCTCCACGCGGCGGTCCAGCTCGATGGCCTCGCGCAAGGTGGTGCGCAGGTCGAGCCTCAGGCCCTTGCGGGCCAGGGTGGTCAGCTGGCGTGTCGGCGCCCCCGGAGACGCCTCCAGGTACTTGCCGGTGCGGGCGGAGTAGTAGACCACCTCGCCGTCACGGTTGACCACCACGTGGGCCGGGGCGAACCGGTCCAGCACATGGTTCTCCACCGATTGCCTCAGCGCCGCTCCGCCCGGCCCGCGGATATTGCCCGGACGCGGCGGAGGGAAGGGCGCGGAGCGGAAGCCGGCGATGCTCAGTGGCGGCCGCGCCCTCGATGCGCCGTCCTCCCGGCTGCGGAACACGCGGCTCTTCTTGTCCACGGCCGCGAAGATGTCGGAGAACTGCGAGACGTTCTCCGAGGTGCCGAGGAACAGATAGCCGCCGGGCCGCAAGGCGTAATGGAAGGTCGGGATCACCTGGTTCTGCATCTCCGGCCCGAAGTAGATCAACAGATTGCGGCATGAGACCAGGTCGAGCCGGGAGAACGGCGGGTCGCGGATCACGCTGTGGGGCGAGAACACGCACATGTCCCGGATTTCCTTGGTCAGCAGGTAGCTGCCGTCGTCGTAGGTGAAGAAGCGCTTGCGGCGCTCCTCCGACACGCTGTCCAGCAGGGCCTCGGGATAGCGGCCGGCGCGGGCCACGGCGAGGGCGTGCTCGTCGATGTCGGTGGCGAAGATCTGCACGCGTGGCGTGACCATCAGGCCGTGCATGCGCTCCTGCAGCAGGATGGCGATGGAGAACACCTCCTCGCCGGTGGCGCAGCCCGGAACCCAGACGCGGACCGTCTCCTCGACGGCGCGGTTCTCGAACAGCTTCGGAACGACCTGTTCCTCCAGCACCTTGAAGGCGTCCGCGTCGCGAAAGAAGTTGGTGACGTTGATCAGCAGGTCGCGGAACAGCGCGCCGGCCTCCTTGGGGTCCTGGCGCAGGCGCTCCACATAGCCTTCCATGCTCTCGAGGTGGTTGACCTGCATCCGGCGCTGCACCCGCCGCAGGAAGGTCTTCTCCTTGTAGCCGGCGAAGTCGTGGCCCAGCTGGTTGCGCAGGATCGCGCAGATCTCCACCCGCAGGTCCTTGACCGTCTTGACGTCGCCGGCGTGCTGCGCCTCGGCGACCATGCGGTCGAAACGGTCGAAGCTGGCCGCGAAATCGGCGAGCCTTTGGCCCATCTGTTCGACGGAGGCGGCGATGTCGACCATGCCGCTGGCGATCGCGCTCTTGGGCATGTCCGCGTAGCGGGGACCGCTGCCGTCGGCGGTCTGGGCCAGCGTCAGGCCGCCATATTCCTTGATCGCCTTCACGCCGAGCGTGCCGTCGCCGTCGCCGCCCGACAGCACGACCCCGGCGGCATACTCCCCTTTGTCCCTCGCCAGGGCGGCGAAGAAGATGTCGATGGGTTTGCGTTCGCGGTGCGTCGACGTGGGCTTGCGCAGGATCAGGCGGCCGTTCCTGAAGTCCAGGATGGCGTCCGGCGGCAGGATATAGACTTCGTCCGGCTGCACGGCCGCCCCGTCCGCCGCCACCCGCACCGGCATCGACGTGAACCGGCCCAGGATCTCAGGCAACAGGCTGCGCCGGTCGGGATTGAGGTGGGTCAGCACCACATAGGCGCACCCGCTCTCGTCGGGAACGCCGCGGAAGAACCC
The DNA here is from genome assembly GCA_036500495.1 of Caulobacteraceae bacterium. Lineage (GTDB taxonomy): Bacteria > Pseudomonadota > Alphaproteobacteria > Caulobacterales > Caulobacteraceae > BOG-938. The sequence goes on along the minus strand of DASYBX010000083.1, from coordinate 4,117 downwards.
TTCGAGCGCCTCTACGCCCCCCGCCGAGGCGCCGATCCCGACCACGGGAAAGGGCGTTTCACGCTCGGCCATGTTCGTTCCCTAATCCTGACCAGACAAACGTACTCGGAAGCCAAAGGCAGCGTCGCAGGGACTTTATCTTTGCCGACCGAAGGGCGCGGCCACCCGGACTCACTAGCCCTCCTGCCGGCGCCGGGCAAACCCAATCCAGGGGATGTCCGCCAAGGGGCGAGGGCCGGCGTCGGCTTGGGCTCGGCGCCGGGCGAACCGGCATGGGCGACCGTCAGTGGAGCCGCAGCGTCGCCGAGCACCGACGGGGCGGCTAACCCATCGCTTTGGAAGCCACCCAGACGAGACCCTGCCATTCACCGACGTCGCTGTAGCGCGTGGCGAAGTCGCGGCCCGGATCGCGCCGCAGGCTCAGGCGGTTCATGACGGCCTGCGATCTCACATTGTCCCGGCTGGTGTAGCTGAGGATTTCGCGGGCCCCGAGCAGGCCGAAGGCGTGATCGAGGGCGGCCCGCGTCGCCTCGGTGGCGTAGCCGTGGCCCCAGGCATGGCGGACGAGACGCCACCCGACGTCGTGGTGCCGGCCGAGCGGATGGCCAGGATCAGCGCGGAACATGACGCCGGCATAGCCGAGGAAACCGCCTTCGCGGTCCTCCACCGCCCAGCGCGACAGGCCATCCCGCGCGAAGGCCGCGCGATACCGCTCGAACTTCGCGTCGCTTCCCAGGCGATCGAGCGGACCGCCGAGATCCGCCATCACCTCGGGATCGGCGTTGAGGGCCGCGAAGCCTTGGCGGTGTTGGTCCCCCCACGGCTGGAGGAGCAAACGAGCGGTCTGCAGCACGCCAAGCCTTTCGCCCCGACACCATCGAACGGCCAAGTCTGCTCGGCCGAGCCGGGGTGTCAACGACCGCGTCCTCCCCGCCCTTCGCGGCTGGCAGGGGTCAGGAGAATCCAGCGATCTCTCACGGCCGCGCCGTGTCCTCTCGTCCTAGAAGCGCTGGCGCGAACATCGCCGTCACCGTCAGGGTCAGCAGCTTCAGGCCGGTATCGTCCGTCACGTGGACCTGGAGGCAATCGTCCTTCCACAGGTCAGCCGGCTGATGCTGAAGGTGCTCTGCAAGCACCTTGATCGCCGTTGCCGACGCCGTCTTGAGGTCGGGTAGCTCCGATCCGTCTTGATCCGAGAAACAGACGCCGTCTTCGATGTGGAAGTGATAGCGCGCCAAAATAGACGTCCCTTATTTTAGGGATGTAGCGCACCGAATATAGAATTGTTGCAATAGCGCCGCTGACGATCGCCAGCCTGGCGCATCGGCCGATGCAGCCTGGCCTACCAATCCCTTCCGAGCCCGGACCTCAACGCTAGCTGGCAAGCGCCAGGTTGATCGCCGCAAGCACGTTGGCCGTGCCGTCGGTCTTCAGGATCACGGTTGGGAAAGTCGAGCCGGCCGCGTCGGCCGTTTCTTGGTAGGCCGTCATGCAGATGACCTTCAGCTTCCGGCGGCGCGCCGAGGCCATCATGGCGATCGACACGCCGTTCGGGCCGCCTTCGGGCAAGCGAAGGTCGGTCAGCAGGACATCGACATTCGCTTCTGATTCAAGACGTTCCAGAACGCCTTTCCAGTCGGTGAAGCGCGTCACGGAGTGGCCGGCATTGAGGAGTTGTCTTTCAATGACATAGCCGAAAGCGTCATCGTCCTCGACGATCATGATATCGGCCATGATTTTACCCTCGAACTACGCGCGCCGAACCTACGCCTCATTTTGAGCTGCGGCGTGTCAATTCTCTAAGGAGCAGGATGAGAATGAATCGCATACCTGCCGTGATTGAGGAATTGCGCTGCTGGTGCATTCAGCAACCGGAGCGTGGTCAAGCTTGACAAATCGTTTGTCTTTGTTCATGCTTTGTTCCGGAATGAGCGCCGCCGCCACCCTTGACGAGATTGCCGGCCACGACGCCCTTGCCGGCGGCGGGGGCGACGGCCTACGCGAGTGGGAGGGGCTGGACGAACTAGCCGGCTACGGCCGCGACATCGCCAGGGTCATTGCGCGGCGGGTGCAGGCGGGTGATGCGGACCAGCCGGTCGCCGAACTTCAGGTTGCGGCCATGGCCTATGCGCGGGTGGCGCGGGCGGTGCGCCTGACCGTCATGCTGAAGGCCAAGCTGGCCGGGACGCAGGCCGGCGCCCAGATAGAGTGTCGGGCGGGCTCCCAGGCGGATGCCGGGACCGAGGCGGACGAGGCGGCCCACGATCCCGAGCAGATGCGCAAGTTCCGCGTCGAACGCATCATCGAGCGCGCGGCCAAGGCGCGCCACCCGGACGATGAGCCCGCGGTCGATCGCCTGATGACCGAGGCCGGCGACCGCCTCGACGACGACGACCTCTACGGCGACGTGCTGGAGCGCCCGATGAGCGAGGTGCTCGCCCTCATCTGCCGCGACCTCGGCCTCGAGCTCGACTGGACCCGCCTGGCCGAGGAGGCCTGGGCCACGCAGGAGATCGCCGGCGGCCAGCCCGGCTGGCCCCTGGCCGGTTTGGCGCTGGCGCCCGCGCGTCCGCTCCTGGGGGCGGGTGCGGGCGTGATGTTCCGCCGCGATACCGGTTGAGCGTGAGGTATCAGGCGCGGCCTCCCCCGCTCGCGGGGGAGGGGGACCACGAAGTGGTGGAGAGGGCATTCCACGGGGATGTCCTTTGAACTGCTGACCTGCCCGGCCCTGCGGCGGCCCAGTCCGCCTTAGGCGGGCGTTCGCATGGCGGCCAAATCGTTGGCCGCCACAGAGCTCACCCTCTCCGTCAGCTTCGCTGACACCTCCCCCATGAGCGGGGGAGGCCGCCTTGCGTCAGCCCTTGGGCGCGGTGGCCGGGGCGGCGCCCGGGCCGGGGCCGAGGTTCGCGGGCCGGGGCGGGGCCAGGGCCGCGGGGTCCGAGCCGCCCTTGTGCTTGCCGGTGGCGGGCAGGGCGCCGCCGAAGTTGGTGGTCACCTTCTCGCCGGCCATCTCCTGGAACGCCACGTCGATGTTCATCAGGGCGCGGGCGGCGGGCGAAGAGCCGTACTCCATGCCCGGCAGCAGGACGTGGGTCAGGTAGGGCGTGAAGGCGGGGTTCTTCTGCAACTCGCCCAGGGCGTCGTCGGGGGTCTTGCCGGCGTCGTAGGCCTTCCTGGCCTCGGTCACCACGGCGCGGTCGAAGGTGGCCATGTTGACCATGCCGCGCCAGGTGTTGACGTTGCCGTGGCCCTCGATCACCAGGTCCACGTCCTTGATGCCCTTTTCGGCCTTCTCCAGGGTGTCGGGCAGGGCGATGACGCTGCCGTTGGTGCCCGGGTCGATCAGCGGGGCCATGTTCCAGGCCATCAGGTCGCCGATGGCCATGGCGCGCACCGACGGGAACACCACGAAGATGTCGTTGTCGGTGTGGCCGCGGCCGAAATAGTAGAGGTCGATGCGGTCCTTGCCGCTCAGCACGGAGCGCTTGTCGCTGAAGCTGATGTTGGGGTCCTGGGACGGGTCGGCCAGGGGGCCGCGCGGGCCGGGAGGGGCGGCCATCGCCGCCTCCACCCGCTTCTTCAGGTTCTCGTGCGCCACCACGTCGATGGTCGGGTAGAGCGCCTTGATCTCCTTGTTGGAGCCGTTGTGGTCGGGGTGCGAGTGGGTGTTGATGATCATGATCACCGGCTTGTCGGTGACCGTCTTGACCAGGTCGAGGATGGCTTGGCCGTTGTTGGCCACCTTGGTGTCGACCAGCACGACACCCTTTTCGGTGACGTAGAAGGTGGTGTTGCCGCACGAGCAGCCGTCGAAGATCTTGTAGAGGTTGTCCTTGACCTTCATCAGGTCGCCCTTCTTCGCGGGCGGAGGCGCGCCGCGCTGAGCCGCGGCGATGCCGGCCACCGCGAGGCCGGCCACCACGATCGTCGACAGGATCGCAATCCGTTTCATGTATTTCCCCCCGGGAAGAAGACCCGCTGCACGAACCAGAAGGCCCCCGCGGCGATCACCACGTAGGAGCCCGCCACCGCCACCCGGCGCCCGATCATCGGGTTCTGCCGCCTGACGAATTCCAAGGTCGTGGCCAGTATACAAACGATGATCAGCTGGCCGATT
>DASYBX010000082.1:0-2115 GCA_036500495.1 Caulobacteraceae bacterium | reverse complement strand
TGGGCCGGAGCGGCCCGCTGCTTGGCCGCGGCCTCGTCGACCCAGGCCTCCCACTGGCGCACGATGCGTTCGGACCGGTTGACCTCGTACTTGTTGAGGAAGTTCGGCGGGCCCAGGCGCAGGGTCTCCAGCTCCACCTCGGCGTTGAACTTGGTGTAGACCGCGCGGAACACCGCCTCCTGGATCGAGCCTCCGACCACGGTCATGCCGTGGCCGCGCATCAGCACCACGCTGCGCTGGCCCAGGGTCTTGGCCAGGCCCGCGCCCAGCGGGGCGGTGTTGACCAGCATCTTGTTGTCCTCGCCGGCCACGTCGCGGATGTCGAACACCGGCACGGGGTCGAAGCCGAGGAAATAGGCCACGTGCACCACCGGCCGGAACGGGGTCTTGGTCAACCCGAACGGCAGCACCGCCTGGGTATGGGCGTGGACCACCGACTTCACGTCCGGCCGCACCCGGTAGATCTCGCCGTGGATGAAGCGCTCGCTGTAGAGGTCGCGCTTTTCCGGCCGCACCGGACTGCCGTCCTTGTCGTCGAACTCGATGATGTCGGCGCGGGTGATGATCGCGGGGGCCCGCGACACCGCCATGAAGTAGTGGTCCGGGGTCTTGGTCGACCGCACGGTGATGTGGCCGAACCCGTCCAGCACCCCCTGGTCGGCCAGCACGTGGTTGGCGATCACCAGCATCGAGACGTTGTCCTCGTCCGGATCGCCCGCGGCATACCCCGCCCCCGCCAGGGCGCAGGCCAGCACGGCGGCCAGGCCGACGCGCCCCATCATCCGTCTCAACATGTTCAGCTCCTCCCCAATTCTCTTCCGCATAGCCTGGGCGGATCAGGTCAGGCCTGTCCGCCCTATTTGTTCAGCTGGATGCGGGCCGATCCATCCGCCGCCGGCGCGTTGCGTTCGTTCTCGGCGCAGATGAACTCCTTCTGCTCCCAGGTCGGCTGCCACTTGTAGGAGCGGATCACCGTCCACGGCTTGGTGAAGGCCTTGGGGTCGCTCATGGTGATCTCGTCCAGCAGCAGGGTCTGGCTGACCCGCCGCAGGCGCTCGTGCAGCACCATCGCGTCGCTGTGCTCCAGGCCGCGCGAGTCCAGGGTGCCCGCCTTCAGCGCCACGGTGTCGAACACCAGGGCGTCGCCGTCCCAGTGGCCGGTGGAATAGCCCTCGTAGGTGGGATCGGGATCCATCGGCTTGCGGCCGTCGGTGTAGATGCGTCGGTTCTCGTTCTTGAACTCCATCAGCAGCCAGGTCTGCTTGGGCGTGGCCACCACCTCCATCGAATAGGGCGCGCGCATGATCCTGGGCGCGCCTTCGGGCAGGCAGCCGATGTCGGAGATCGGCTTGCCCGAGGCGAAGCCGTCCAGCCGCGCCTTGTAGCGCCTGGCGTATTCGGCGTTGAGCGGCGCCGCCGGCTGGGGCGTACCGGTGTCGGTGGTCGGGTCCATGTTGCGCGGGCCGACGGCGCCCCACACCCCGCTCCAGTCCGGCAGGCCGTTGGGCAGGCGGCCGACCTTGTAGCCAGCCTGCACCTCGAACTTGACCGGCGGCAGGGCGGTGCCGGGCTGCGGCTGGGCCTGCGCCGGCAGCGAACCGGCCAGGATCGCGGCGGCGGAGACCGCCAGGGCCGGCCCTGAGGCAAAAGAGGATACTCGGTTGGGCATGGGGCGCTCCCGGGGATTTTGCGGACAGTGCGTTCCGGCGCGCCAGGCGCCGGAACGGATCGGACTAGTAGTGGACGGTCGCCTCCAGCCCGATCTCGCGCGGGCGGAAGGTTGACGAGGTGATCAGCGGCGAACCGGCGCCATGCGCGGAATAGAGCCGGTCCTGGGAATCGGTGACGTTGTTGACGAAGGCCGCCAACTCCCACCCCTTCAAGCTCACCCCGGCGCGCGCCGTCAGGTAGTGGGTCGGCGCGCCGACCACGGTCTGGGCGTCATAGCCCTGGGCGCCCGGACCCACGCCGCGTTGGAACTGGCTGGAGTACTGGTAGTCGGCGCGCACGAAGGTGTCCCAGCGGTCCAGAAGCCGCCAGTCGAACTGGCCGCCGACGTTGAGCTGCCAGCGCGGGGCGCCGAGCTGGTCGCCCTTGTTGACCACCACAACCGGC
>DASYBX010000081.1:0-15747 GCA_036500495.1 Caulobacteraceae bacterium | reverse complement strand
CGATCCCAAGGACGCGGACGCCGGCATCAAGCTCGCCTCGGCCCTGCGCACGCTCGGCCGCTATGAGGAGGCGTCCGCCGCCGCCCAGGCGGTGCTGGTGTCCCAGCCGGAGAACCTCGACGCCCTGTTGGAGAAGGCGCGCACCGCCATCGCCGCGGGCCAGGGCTTCTACGCCATCGAGCCGACCCGCCACGCCATCCAGATCGCGCCCAAGGACTGGCGGCCCGCCACCCTCCTGGCCGTGGCCCTCGATCAGGCCCAGCGCCCGATCGACTCGCTGGAGGCCCATCACAAGGCCCTGGAGCTGGCCCCCGACAATGCGGTCGTGCTGACCAACGCGGCCATGTTCTACGCCGCCCAGGGCGACAACGCCCAGGCCGAGACCCTGCTGCGCAAGGCCGTGGCCCGGCCGGATGCGACCCTGAAGATGCGTCAGAACCTGGCCCTGGTGCTGGGGCTGCAGGGCAAGCTGGCCGAGGCCGAGCAGATCGAGCGCGAGAACCTGCCGCCGCAGATCGCCCAGGCCAACCTCGACTACCTGAAGGCCTCCAGCCAGCGCTAGGCTTGAGAGGCCGCGCCGAGCACCGCGGTACGGGCGAAGCCGAGGTGGCCGAGCAGCCAGTCGTGGGCGGCGCCCTCGCTGGCGAAGCGGCCCACGGGAATGCAGGGCTCGCCACCGGCCTGGAACGAGCCGACCAGCCAGCCGGTGTCGGTGGCCGAGATGCGGTAGACGGCGTGGCCGTCACGAACCAGGCAGCGCGCCTCGCCGTCGCGCTCCGCCGGCAGCACGCCTCCTTCGGCGGCGCAGCGTCGCGCCTCGCCGATCGGGTCCGCCCCGACCGCCGGGAATGATCCCACGAATGAACGCTCCAGCGCGACGTGCACGACAGCCATCGGCGACCTCCAAAAACTAAGGAAGGCGCCATTGGAGGGATGGCCCAAAGCCTTTCAAGACAAAGCTTCGTGACGTGTCATCAGGAACCTTCGGCGCCTGCGGCTTGCGCAGGTCGAAGAGTGCGAGGCCCGAGTTCCGCCCAGGTCTGTCGCGCTGCGGCGCCTCGCGCGACCTTGCCGTCGACAGGTCGGCGCGGGCCCGCAAGGCGGTCCGTGATCACATTTTCTTTTGCAGTGCAGCGTGAGGAATCGGGACGCGCGACTGCGCTCCGGCCACGCCTAGTAGAGACCCGGCGCCAGGCGGTAGGGCACCTTGGTCATGTACTCGGCGTAGATCGGGTCCTGGCCGAGCAACTTCTCCTCGGCCTGCATGCGGATGATCTGCAGGCTGATGGCGGCGAGCCACAGGATCAGGTTGACGCCGGTGGGATTGGCCAGCAGGAAGCCGATCTGGGTGACGGTGTTGCCGGCATAGATGGGATGGCGGATCAGCCGATAGGGGCCCGAACGCTGCACGCCGCGGTTGGCCGCGACCACGCCGAAGCTGCGGGCGAGGCTGGCCTTGCCGTAGAAGTTGAACAGCAGGCCGAAGATCATCAGCGCGCCGCAGATGCGGGGGTCGACCAGGGGGTGGCCGCCGGGGGTGAGCAGGATCGGGGCCCCGGCCGCGGCGAAGGCCGACAGCCAGTCCGCCGCGCTCACTGTGATGGCCTGGGCCGGTCGGCGCACCAGCATGAAGGCCAGCGGCAGGGCGTCGGAGATCAGGAGGGCGAGGTTGGCCGGGCTGTGGCCGAGCGTCGGGGCCAGGCGTACCGCCTGCCAGGCGACGAGGACGCTGAGGAAGCCGATGTCGGCGAAGGCGGCGAGGGTCGCGACGGAGATCTTGCGCACGATCGAGATCCTGTTTGCGGGGCCGCGCTTCACTGCGCCGAGTCCTGGGCCGGGTTCTGGAAAGACAAGGGCGACCGGCCTCGGCCGGCCGCCCCTGCTGATCACTACCCGGGCAACGCGCCCGGGATGCCGGCTTAGGTGGCGGCGCCGGCCGTCGCGGCGCCCGCGCTCGACACGGTGCTGCCGATATTGGTGAACTTGGAGTTCAGGGCCGAGCCGAGAGCTCCGGCGCCCGCGATGATGACCACGCCGATCAGCGCGGCGATCAGGCCGTATTCCACGGCGGTGGCGCCGGATTCAGTCTTCACGAAACGCTTCAGCAACGACATCTCTGGGATTCTCCAAGAACTATTGAGTTTGATTCAAGAGTACGCGGTTATTCAATTCGATGGTCCAATTCTACAGATCACGGTTTAAATCCTGCCTAAGAAAGATGATTACTGATCCAATAACGGAGAGAGCTTGATGGAAAACGGCGAAGGCGGCCGGCTTGCGCCGACCGCCCCCGTCATCGGTATTTCGGGCGGATCGCCCGGGAAGTGAGGCTTAGCTGGCGGCGCCGGCCGTCGCGGCGCCCGCGCTCGATACGGTGCTGCCGATGTTGGTGAACTTGGAGTTCAGGGCCGAACCCAGGGCGCCGGCGCCGGCGATGATGACCACGCCGATGAGTGCGGCGATCAGGCCGTATTCCACCGCGGTGGCGCCGGATTCATTCTTCACAAAGCGCTTCACGATCGACATCTTCGTTTCTCCTGAATGGAAAATTGAATAGAGGTCGGGGGCGCCTCTTCAATTTGACACCACAGTTATAAGTGTCGTGATTTAAATACCATTTAATGTATATGTTTACTCATTTGCTAACCACGAATGCTTTCACATCGCGACACAACGACGAGAGGAAGGCAGGGTCTTGGGAGGATCGGCCCGCCGCGCGGCGGACCCGCACTCATTTCAGCGCAGGCGTATTGGCCAGGATGTCGGTCACGTGGATCGCGGCCGGGCCGAGGATGACGATGAACAGCACCGGGAGGAAGAACAGGATCATCGGCACGGTCAGCTGGGCCGGCAGGGCCGCCGCCTTCTTCTCCGCGGCCGCCATGCGCAGGTCGCGGTTTTCCTTGGCCATCACGCGCAGGGCGTTGCCGAGCGGCGTGCCGTAGCGTTCGGACTGGATCATGGCGGTCATCACCGAGCGCACGCCCGGATAGTTCACGCGCTTGGCCATGCCCTCGTAGGCCTGGCGCCGCTCGGGCAGGTAGGACAGTTCGGCGACCAGCAGGGTCAGTTCCTCGGCCAGCTCCACCGAGCCGGCGCCGATCTCCTGCGCCACCTTCTGCATGGCCGCCTCGATCGACATGCCGGCCTCGACGCAGATCAGCAACAGGTCGAGCGAGTCGGGGAACACCATGGCGATGTTCTGACGCCGCTTCTGGGCCTGGTTGGTGATGTAGATGTTGGGCGCATAGAAGCCTAGGCCGAAGCCCAGGAAGCTGGCCGCTGCCCGGGTGTTGGTCGACCAGCCCATGTCATGGACCTTGAACAGGTAGAAGGCGAACAGCGCCGCCGTCACGAACGGCATCACGAAACGGAAGAAGTAGAAGGTCGAGACCGGGCCCGGACCGCGGTAGCCGGCTTCGGCCAGCCGGTCGAGGACCTTGGGATCCTCGAGCAGGCGCGACAGCTGCAGCATGTCGACGACCTTCTTGTACCAGGTCTGGTCGACCTGGCGCAGGCTCTTGCCCTTGAGCGCCTCGCGCGAGCGGCGCTTGAGCTCGTCGCGGCGGTTGGCGACCGCCTTCAGGCGCACGCCGAGGTTGTCCTTCTTGGCCAGAGGGGCGGCCAGGGTCGCCACCGTGGCGAAGGTGAGCACGGCCACGCCCGCGGTGAGGAAGTTGAGCGGGTCGGCGGCGAGTTCGACGATGTCCACCATGGCCTCGCGCCTAGAACTTGAAGTTGATCATCTTGCGCATGACCATGGTGCCGAAGCCCATGATCACGGCGCCGCCCGCCAGCAGCAGGTGGCCGCGCGGGTCGGTGAACATCACGGTGAGGTAGCGCGGGTTGACCACCGACAGCAGAGCCGCCACGCCGGGCGGCATGCAGCCGATCACTGCGGCCGAGGCCACCGCCTCGCTCGACAGGGCCTTGATCTTCTCGCGCAACATGCGCCGGCCGCGCAGCACCGCCGACAGGTTGCCCAGGGCCTCGCCGAGGTTGCCGCCGGTCTTCTGCTGGATGTTGAGCACGATGGTGAAGAAGCGCAGCTCTGGCGCCGGCAGGCGCTCGTACATCCGCTCCAGCCCCTGCTCCAGGGTCATGCCCATGGACAGGTTCTCGACCAGGCGGCGGAACTCGGCGCCCAGGGGCTCGGGGCTCTCCTTGCCGATCACCCGCAGGCAGTCGTGCAGCGGCAGGCCCGAACGCAGGCCACGCACGATGATGTCGACGGCGTCGGCGAAGGCCATGCTGAACCTGGCGTTGCGCTGCTTGGCCAGGAAGCCGACCACCCACAGGGGCAGGCCCGCGCCGACCACGAAGCCCATCATCAGCGAGGTCGGCAGGCTGAAGTGCAGCATCACCAGGTCGACCAGGGTCATGCCCAGGCCGAGGCCGGCGGACAGCATCCAGAACTTCTTCACGTCCAGGTTCAGGCCCGCCTGGCGCAGCCGGGCCTCGGCGTCGAAGGCGGCGGCCCGGCGCTTCTTCTCCTGTTCCTGGAGCGCGGCCTGGAGCTGTTTGCGGCGTAGCTGGACGGCGTCGGCGGCGCCGGTGCGCGACGCCCTGAGATTGCCGCGGCCCTTCCTGGCCACGGCTTGGACCCGCTTGGCGGCCTTGGCCGAGCCCGAGCCCACGCCGGCGAACACCAGCCCCAGCCCCGCCACCGCGACGAAGGCCATGCCGGCCATCAGGATGAGCGTCATGTCCATGGCTACTCGGCCGCCTCCAGGGCGTCGAGCAGTTCCATCTCCCGCCCGTAGTAGCGGGCGCGCTCCCAGAACTTGGGCCGGGCGATGCCGGTGGAGCGATGGCGGCCGACGATCTTGCCGTGCGCGTCCTCGCCGGTGATGTCGTAGAGGAACAGGTCCTGGGTGACGATCACGTCGCCTTCCATGTTCAGGACCTCGGTGATGTGGGTGATGCGGCGCGAGCCGTCGCGCAGGCGCGCCGCCTGGATGATCACGTCGACCGAGCCGGTGATCATTTCACGGATGGTCTTGGAGGGCAGGCCGTAGCCGCCCATGGTGATCATCGACTCCAGGCGGCTGAGGGCCTCGCGCGGAGAGTTGGCGTGCAAGGTGCCCATCGAGCCGTCGTGGCCGGTGTTCATGGCCTGCAGCAGGTCGAACGCCTCCGGTCCGCGCACCTCGCCCACGATGATCCGCTCGGGACGCATGCGCAGGCAGTTCTTGACCAGATCCCGCATGGTGATCTGGCCCTGGCCTTCGAGGTTCGGCGGGCGGGTCTCGAGGCGCACCACGTGCGGCTGCTGCAGCTGCAGCTCGGCGGCGTCCTCGCAGGTGATGACGCGCTCGTCCTCCTCGATGAAGGCGGTCATGGTGTTGAGCAGGGTGGTCTTGCCCGAGCCGGTGCCGCCCGAGATCAGGACGTTGCAGCGGCTGGCGCCGATCACCTCCAGCACCTTGGCCCCTTCGGGGCTGATCGAGCCGAACTCGATCAGGTGATGCATCCTCAGCTTGTCCTTGCGGAACTTACGGATGGTCAGGGTCGGGCCGTCCAGCGCCAGCGGCGGCACGATCACGTTGACGCGCGAACCGTCGGGCAGGCGGGCGTCGCAGATCGGCGAGCTTTCGTCGACGCGACGGCCGACCTGGGACACGATCCGTTGGCAGATGTTCATCAGCTGGGCGTTGTCGCGGAAACGGATCGGCGTTTCCTGCGTCTTGCCGCCCACTTCGATGAACACCCGGCCGGCGCCGTTGACCATGATGTCGGCGATGTCGTCGCGCGCCAGCAGGGGCTCCAGCGGGCCATAGCCCAGCACGTCGTGGATGATGTCCTGGACCAGCCGCTCCTGCTCGACGGTCGAGATCGACACGTTCTTCAGGGCGATCAGTTCGGCGACGATGTCGCGGATCTCCTCGGCCGCGCCCTTGGCGTCGAGCTGGGCGAGCTGGCTGAGGTCGATGGTGCCGATCAGGGCGTTGAAGATCGCCATCTTGGTGGCGACGTAGAACTCCTGCTGCTCGGCCGTCTCTGTACTGACCGGTTGCGGCGGCGCGGCCGGGCGCGGCTTGTGCGCGGCGGAAGCCGGCTTGGCGGCCGGCTTGGAGGCCAGGGCGTCGAGCTTCGGAGCCGGGGCCGCCGGCTGGGCGGACGCGGGTTGGAGCGCCGTCTGGACCGCCGGGGCGGGACGAGGCGGCTGGAGAACGGGACCGGCGGCGCGCTTGCCGAACACGAGGGCTCCTTAGGACTTCAGCTTGAACAAGGCGCCGAGCACGGACGACGCCTTGGACGCCGGAGCGGCCGCAAAGGCAGCGGTGTCGCGCCGGGCGATGGTCCGGGCCAGGCCGCCGATCGCCTCGGCCGCCTTGCACTTGGCGTTGGCCTCGAACAGCATCTGGCCGTTGTTGGCCGCCTGGCCGAACAGCTTGGGCTCGAACGGCAGGATCAGGGCCGGCTGCAGGCCGACCGCCTCGGCGAAGTCCTTCACCGAGATCTCCGGCCGGCCGGGCACGCCCACCATGTTCAGGATCAGGCGCGGCGGGCCGTCGTTGGGGCGGCCCTGGGTCAGGAGCTCGATCAGGTTCTTGGCGTTGCGCAGGCTGGCCAACTCGGGCGTGGCCACGACCACCGCTTCGTCGGCGGCGAGCAGGGTCTGGCGCATCCAGCCCGACCACAGGTGCGGCAGGTCGAGCACCACGAACGGCGCGGCGCCCTTCACCTTCTGGGTCACCTCGGCATAGGCCGAGGCGGAGTGCTCGTGGTCCTCGTCCAAGTGCGCCGGGGCGGCGAACAGGCTGAGGCGGTCCGAGCAGCGGACCATCATGCGGTCCAGCAGCACCGGGTCCAGGCGCTCCGGGTCGGCCAGGGCATGGGCCACGCCTTGCAGCGGGTCCTGGTTGAAGTTCAGGCCCGCGGCGCCGAACGGCAGGTCGAGATCGACCAGCACGGTGTTGGACTCCAGCCGCTCGCTGAGGGCGTGGGCCAGGTTGTGGGCGATGATCGACGCGCCAACGCCGCCCTTGGCGCCGCGCACCGCCACGGTGCGGCCGACGAAGGGCGCGGCGGGATCGTCATAGAGGCCGCTGACGGCGCCGATCAGGTCGAGCGGCTCGGGCGAGATCAGGTACTCGCTGACCCCGCGGCGGACCAACTCGCGGTAGAGGCCGATGTCGTTCTTGCGGCCGATCACCAGCACCTTGGCGCCGACGTCGCAGACCTCGGCCAGGCGGTCGAGGTTGGCGAGCAGGAGGCCGGTGTCCTCGCCCGCCTCGACGATGATCAGCGACGGGGTGGTGTGGCTGCGGTAGCGGGCGATGGCCGCCGGCAGGCCGCCGGGGAAGATGGCGCCGGAGGCGCGCGCCAGGCGACGGTCCTTCAGCGCCTGTTCGCCGATCGAGGCGGTGGAGGCGAGCTCGCAGAACAGGTGGATGCTGATGCGCGGGGCCACGCCCGGGGGGGCGATCTCGAACACCGGCTGGGCCTCGGCCTGGGCCTGGGCCTGCGCCGGCTGCGGCCGGGGCTCGGCCTGGACCTGGGGCTGGACGTCGACCTCGGGCTGGGCCTGGAGGGTCGGGGCGGTCTGGAGCTCGGGCGTGGCCTCGGGCGCGGGTCCGGAGAAGGCCTCGGCGATGCCGCTGTGCATCTGGCCCACGGAATTCTTCGCCGGCGCCTCGTAGTCCTGGTCGATGGCCGCGCGCGCCTTGCGCAGAATCTCGTCGTAGTCGAACTCCGGCCCAGGGCCGGCGTGTCCGTAGAGGGAGCCGAACAGGTCGTCCTGATCGTCCGGGGCCTGGTCGTCCAGGGCGTGGGCGAGCGGATTGGTTTGAGCGGACATCGGCTTCCGGTTCCTACTGCCCGATTTGCGAAATGGAGGCGTGGACGGGCGGCTCGTCCTGGGTGGTCACCTTGCCGGCCTTGTACTTCCCGACCACGCCCACGCGACGATCGGCGTCCGACGCCTCTTCCGCCCGCGGATGCATGAGGTCGGACGGCCGGGCGACCATGGCCGCCATGTTCGCCGTCACCGCGCAGCCGAAGTTGGCGTAGCCCCCGTTTTCGGCGGTCTTGGTCAGGTCGTCCCAGTGGCCGCACTGCGGAATCTCGGCCTTGTCGTAGTCGAAGGACACCAGCACCGGCGCCTTGGGGTCGTCGCTCTCGTAGCTGGAGCGCAGCACCTGGGCGCCCGCGACGCCGAGTTCGGCCTGGGCCGCGGCGGCCGTGCGGGCGGTGGCGGCGGCATCGGCTGGGCCGTGCGGCAGGCTGATGGTGATCGCTCCGCCATCCACGTCGGCGCGGCGTTGGGCCAGGGCCCTCAGGGCCTGCCGCTGGGCGTCGGACAGCCCGTCCGCATGCGCCGCCAGGGCGACACGGTCGACCGCAGCCTCGGCCCTCGCGGAATACTGGGTCAGGGGCGTGACCGGACCGGCTCTGTTGGCCTGCTCGGCCGCGCAGGCGCCAAGGCCCAGGGCGGCGACGGACAGCGAAGCCGCCAGGAGGGTGCGCGTCGAGGTCATGAGCATGAGCCTATTCGATGACGTAGCCATAGGGGCCCTGCAGGGATTTGCCGGCGATCGCCGCGGGCGGCACGTTGGACGCCTTGTTCAGCTTGCCAAGGAGGTCGCTGGCCCCGTCGCTGGCCATCTGCAGGCCGTCGACCGGGGTTTGCAGCTTGTCGGGCGAGGTGGAGTCGACCAGCACGGGCTCGACTATGATCGCCAGTTCCGTCTCGCCCTGAAGGTAGTCGCGCGAGCGGAACAGGGCGCCCAGCACCGGCATGTCGGCCAGGCCCGGGGTCTTGTCGATGTCCTGCTTGGTCTGCTGCTGCAGCAGGCCGGCGATCATCATGGCCCCCCCGGAGGGCATCTCAACGGTGGTCTCGGTGCGGCGTAGCTTCAGCGAGGGGATCGACAGGGTCGAGCTGGCCCCGGTGTTGATGGCGAAGGCGCCGTCGGTGGACAGCTCCGAAACCTCGGTGGCGATCTTCAGCGAGATGCGGCCTCCCGACAGCACCACCGGCGTGAAGTTGAGGCCGATGCCGTAGGGCTTGAATTCCACGGTCACGCGGCCCTCGTTGTCCTGGCCGATCGGCACCGGATATTCGCCGCCGGCCAGGAACTTGGCGGACTCGCCCGAGACCGCGGTCAGGTTGGGCTCGGCCAGGGTGCGCACGAGGCCGACCCGTTCGAAGGCCTGGATCCCCGCCGCGGCGGTGTTGCCTTTGCTATCGGCGTAACCGCCGGTGAGGGCGCCCCCGCCGACCGGCGCGCCGTTCACCCCATAGCCCGCCAGTTGGTTGTAGGTCAGCTTGTAGGCGTTGGCGCCGCCGACGGCCTGGTAGATGGCCGAGGTGTTGAAGCCCAGCTGCTTGATGATCGAGCGCTGGATCTCGACCACCCGCACCTTCAGCATCACCTGTTCCTTGCTGGTGATGGTCATCAGGTTGACCACCTGCTCGGGCTTGGCGACGAAGCGCTCGGCCAGGCTCACGGCCTTGGCGGCGTCGGCGGAGCTCGCCACCTCGCCGCTCAGCACCAGGCTGTCGTTGACCGACTCGACCCGCACCTTGGCCCCAGGCAGGATCCGGCCGAGGGCCGCGGCCAGACCGCTGGAGTCCTTGGACACGTGGATGTCGAGGGTCAGCATCCGCTTGCCGGTGTCGTCGAAGAACACCGCATCGGTATCGCCGGGGGCCACGCCCAGCACGGAGATGCGCCGGCGGCTGCGCAGCACTGCGTCGGCCACGGCCGGGTTGGTGACCAGCACGTCGCGGGCGTCGGCCGGCAGGTCGACCATGGCCGACTTGCCGAGCGGCAGGTTCAGCGACTTCGCCGAGCCTCCGGCGGTGGACAGGTCCACATAGAGCATGCTGGGCTCGGACGGGCCGTCGGCCGGGCGCACGGCGCCCTTGGCGCGGCCCGCGGCCGACCTGCTGTCGGCCGAGCGGATGGCCGGCCTGATCTGCCCGGCCGGCTTGGCCGAGCCCGCCTGGGACACCGCCGAGGTGGTCGCCGCCGACAGAGAGCCGACGCCCTTGGCCAGGCCGCCGAGGGCCAGCTGGGCGTGGCCGGGCCCGGGCATGGCCTGGACGGCGGCGCCGGCGATCAGCGCGGCGAACAGCCCCCGGACGAAGGGACGGGAAACAGGCATCAAGGCACCCTCACTTCGGTTTCCCGGGCGCCGCGGTAGACGTGCACGGCCACCGTCTCGTAGCGGAGGGCGCGGTGGATGGGGGGCGGCGCCTTCGGCGCGCCGACCGGATCGTCGAGGTCGGCGTAGGAGCGCAGGGCGAGCTGCAGCGAACCCTCGTCGCGGCCCTTGGCCAGGATGTTGATGTTGTCTTCCGGGATTTCCAGGGTCGCCGTCGTGCCGACCAGGCTCGAGGCGCCCGGCTTGGGGTCGGGGGCCTGGTCGATGGCCAGCACCCGGATGTTCTTCAGCAGGATGCGGCTCTGGACGTTGGGCATGCCGTCCGACGCGGGCGTCAGCCGGATGTTCTGGATCACGTCCACATGGTCTCCGGGCAGGATGAAGCCGGCGACGCCGGTGTCGACGTTGACCGCGGTGGCCATGGCGCGCATGCCGGCCTGCAGCTTCACCGCCATGAAGCCGCTCTGCCCGGCCTTGACGATCTTGTTGAGGTTCATCGGCTCGTTGGCGACCATGGAGGTGCGCACCAGGGCGCCGGTCACCGACTGCACCGCCGGGTCGGTGGACAGAGCGGCCTCCGCCTTGTCCACCAGGCTGTCCTTGACCGGACCGCCGGAGATGAAGGCGGGGTTGGCGGCGTTCGCCGGCCAGGGCTGCCATTTGACGTCGTCCGGCGTCAGGCGTGAGCCGACACGCAGGTCGTGCCTGGCCACCAGCACGCGGATCTGCGGCCGCGACTGGACCACCGGCGTGGCCGCCATCGCCCGGTTGCTGTGCGAAGCCGTCAGTTGACGGAACCCCAGAGCCAGGGTGATTGCGGCGGCCCCGGCGACCACCAGAACGATGACGAGGCGCAAAGCACCCATGAGACGGAGCCTCCTTGGCGTCCAGACCGATCGCCTGGCGCGGAAACGCCTGGGCTAATGCGATCTTCGGGCGGATCATGCCGTATCGGGACTTAACACCCAGCTAAAGAATAGTAATGAATACAGTAACTTGTATGAAAATCGCTTAACCATTCGCTGACCAGGAAGAAGATCGGCGCCCTGACGCCATGGCCACGCCTTAGGGCGCGGGCGCGCCGGGCGGGCCCGCCGAACCACAGGCAGCACGCGGCCGTGAGCTTGGCGTCGCCGCCGCCGATCCATCCGAGGGCGAACATGATCATCCTCGCGAGCGGAGCGACGACGCCCGCCGCGATGTGCGCGCCCGCCGCTGCCAGGTCTGCAGCAGGCTGACGAACACGGTCTGCATCCTTGCGGGCGCGCGACGCCCGCCTACCCTAAAGCAAAACGGGCGGCCGCTGGAGCGGCCGCCCGAGGTGTTTGGGGGGAACGCGGTCACTGCAAACTCCGGGGCAATGACTGGCCCCAAGAAGGAAGGGCTTAGGTGGCGGCGCCGGCCGTCGACACGGTGCTGCCGATGTTGGTGAACTTGTCGTTCAGGGCGGAGCCCAGGGCGCCCGCGCCGGCGATGATGACCACGCCGATCAGGGCGGCGATGAGGCCGTACTCCACCGCGGTGGCGCCCGATTCCGTGCGCATGAAGCGCGAGAGCAACTTGGACATGACGATCTCCTGTTTGAACAATTAAAACTGTTCGGGTCGTCAAGCCCCCACGGCCGTCTGCCCCGATGACCAGGGGAAGATCGCATCGTCAAGTTAATCTCAAATGAACATACAAATTAACTTACTTGTTAATGTGTATTTATTATAAATTTACCATTAATACAGATTAATTAGCGAAATACCGCGATTGCGGTATTACGTCATGACCTCAGAAATACAGTAAAACAGCGCGGATGATCCGGCGCGGTCGAAGACGGCGGTGACGACGTCAGAACAGCTCGGCGAGGCGGGCGATCAACTGGTCGATGACCGGATGCGGGGCGAGGCCGCGGCCGTCCAGCGCTGCGATCGGCCTGATGCCGATCAGGCTGTTGGTCAGGAAGGCGGCCTCGGCCCGCTGCAGGGCGGCGAGGTCGGCGCGGACCTCCTCCACCGGGGCCGCGGCGATCACCTGGGCGCGCATGATCCCGTCGAGCACGCCGCAGGCGAGGCTCGGCGTGTGCAGGCGGCCGTCCGCGATCCAGAACAGGTTCGCGGCCGCGGCGCAGGCCAGGTGGCCGGCGGTATCCAGCAGCAGGGCCTCGTCGGCGCCCGCCGCTTCCGCCTCCCGGCGGGCCAGGACGTTGTCGAGGTAGCCGAGGCTCTTCAGCCGCGCGCTCGGCGAATGTTCATTGCGGCGGATCGCCGAGACCGCCACCGTGGCCGGTGTCTGCGGGCGGGCATTCTCAGCGGCTGAGGCGGTCAGGCGCGGGAGGAGCGGCTCGGGCCGGCCGAGCCCACGCCCCCCGGAGCCCGCCGTCCAGGTCAGGCGCACGGCGGCCCGGGCCCCGCCCAGTCCCTGCCCTGCCACCGCCTGGTCCGCCTCGGTCCGCAGGCGCCCGGCGTCGGGCGCGGGCAGGCCGATCGCCGCGCAGCCGCGGAGCAGGCGCGCCACATGCGCCTCCCACAGCACCGGCCGGCCGGTCTTGAACAGCACCGTCTCGAACAGGCCGTCGCCGAGCAGGAAGCCGCGATCGTCGATGGGGATCTGTGCTGGGCCCATGAGGTCCCCATAGCAGAATTATCCCTGCGCCACCGCCCCGCGGCGGCCGGCGCGTGCGGGGCCGAGTGTTGCTCAGATGCCAGGGTGCGTTGCCCTGCGGCATTCTTAAGCTGAGCCTCACGCCCTAGTGATTAGAAACCGCGCGGGCGACGCGCCAATCTACAGGCCGGGATGGAGGTCCAAGGTCCCGTGCGCGTCCGGAGTTTCGGCCCCGGACGCGCTCCCTTTTCCGGGGTCTGGTTTTCGCGCTCCCGCCTGACAGTGCTCGAGCGCGGGGGCTACCTTCCGTCATCCAGCCCGCCTAGGTTGCCGGCATGGACCACCTGAAGCTCAGCCTCGTCGGCCACGCCACCCATCATTTCTCTTCGCCGGTCTCGCCGCAGATGCTGGACCGCGTGCTGGCCCTGTCCGGGATCGAGCGGGGCTGGCGTGTCGCCGACCTCGGCTGCGGCCCCGGCGCCATGGCCCTGCACCTTGCCGAGCGCTACGGCGCACAGGTCGAGGCCGTCGACCGCTCGCAGATCATGCTGGACCTGGCCCGCGCCCGGGCCGCCGACCATCCGGCCGGCGGGCGGCTGAGCTTCCGCCAGGCGGAGTCCACCGAGTGGCTGAAGGACGCCGAGCCTTGCGACCTGCTGATGGTGGTGGGCGCGGGCCTGCTGGTCCCGGATGCGGCCGACAACGCCGCCCAGTTCGCGGCCCTGGCGGCGGCGGTGAAGCCCGGCGGGCGGCTCTTGTGGGGCGAGACCTTCTGGAAGGCCGAGCCCTCCGCTTTCTTCAAGGCCGGGCTAGGTCCGACCGCGGCGCTCTACGCGCCCCACGCCGACTATATGGCCGCCGGCGAGGCGGCGGGCCTCATGCCGCTCTACGCCGCGGTCAGCTCCGAACAGGACTGGGACGAATACGCCTGGCGCTATTCCACGGCGGTGGAAACCTACGCCGCCGAACATCCGGACGATCCGGACGCCCGGGGCATGCAGGCGCGCATCCAGGGCTGGCGCAGGCTCTATCTGACCGAGGGCCGGCGGGTGATGGGCTTCGGGCTCTATCTGTTCGGCAAGGCGTGATCGCCCAGGGCGCTCACCGGAACGGCGGCTCGTCGAAGGCCCGGAGCTTGCGCGAGTGCAGGCGGCCGCCCTCCCGGCGCAGGAGGTCTACGGTGGCGATGCCGATCTGGATGTGCTCGACGATGGCGCGGTCGTAGAAGCGGTTGGCCTGGCCGGGCAGCTTGATCTCGCCGTGCAGCGGCTTGTCGGACACGCACAGCAAGGTGCCGTAGGGCACGCGGAAGCGGTAGCCCTGGGCGGCCACGGTGGCGCTCTCCATGTCGATGCCCACCGCGCGGGACTGGGAGAAGCGCAGGGCCGAGGAGGTGTAGCGCAGCTCCCAGTTGCGGTCGTCCGTGGTCACCACCGTGCCGGTGCGCAGGCGCCGCTTGAGCGCGTCGTCCTCCTCGCCGGTGACCAGCTCGGCCGCGCGCTGCAGGGCCTGCTGCACCTCGGCCAGGGCCGGCACCGGGATCTCCGGCGGCAGGACGTCGTCCAGCACATGATCGTCGCGCAGGTAGGCGTGGGCCAGGACATAGTCGCCGATGGTCTGGTTGGCTCTGAGGCCTCCGCAGTGGCCGATCATCAGCCAGGCCTGGGGCCGCAGCACCGCCAGGTGGTCGGTGATGGTCTTGGCGTTGGACGGGCCCACCCCGATGTTGACCAGGCTGACCCCGGCCCCGTCGGGCCGCATCAGGTGGTAGGCCGGCATCTGGTGGCGGCGCCAGGCCGCGTCAGCCACCGCGCGCTCGGGCTCGGCGGTCTCCGGTCCAACCACCAGGCCGCCGGCGCAGGAGAGCTGGGTGTAGCCGGAATTGGGGTCCCGGAGCTGCTCGCAGGCCCACTTCACGAAGGCGTCCACGTAGCGGTGGTAGTTGGTGAACAGGATGAACTGCTGCACGTGCTCGGCCGGAGCGCCGGTGTAGTGGGTCAGGCGCGCCAGGGAGAAGTCCACCCGCGGCGCGTCGAACAGGCTGAGCGGGCGTGACTCCTGCAGGGCCGGGTTCCACAGGCCATCGGCGGTCTCGTCGCCGATGCCGGACAGGTCGGTGGTGGGGAACCAGCGCGCGACCTCGCGCGAGGCCAGGGCGTCGAGGCCGAGGTCTTGGCTGGCGTCCAGCACGTATGGATAGGGGATCTCCTGTCCGGACGGGCCGGCGGTGATCTCGACGTGGTAGTCGCGCGCCAGGTGGCCGAGCTGCTCGATCAGATAGGCGCGGAAGAAGGCCGGACGGGTGACGCTGACGGCATAGAGGCCGGGGTCGCTGAGGCGGCCATAGGCGCGCGCGCCGCGCGAGGCCTTCATCGGCTGGCCGGGCTCGGGCGCATAGGTCACCCGCAGCTCGGGATAGGCGAAGAGCCCGCGCAGGCGGTCCTCCAGGTTCGGGCGCGCGCCCGTCTCCAGATAGGCCCTCAGCGCCGACTTCAGGTTATCGACGGATTGCTCGTAGAGCGCTTGCAGCCGGTCCACGATCGCCGGCAGGTCTTTCATCTCGGTCATGGGGCGAGCTTAACCGCGACCGAAGACAGTTTCGACACCCGACCTCACCACACGCAGCGCGGCGCAAGGTCGGGCGCCTGGCTCTACTCCGCCGGCAGCTGCTCGGTGCGGCGGGTCTGCATGCGGTCGAACTCGGCCCACACGCCCTCGGCGCCATGCCATTGGCCGGTGGTGGCGGCCTTGGAGTATTCGGTGGCGCGGGCTTCAAAGAAGTTGGCGTGCTCCACGCCCGACAGCAGCACCTGCAGCCAGGGCAGCGGGTTCTCCTTCACGCCATAGACGATCGGCAGCTCCAGCTGCTTCAGGCGCCAGTCGGCGATGTAGCGGATGTAATGCTTGATGTCGTCGGGGGTCATGCCCTGCACCGGGCCCATCTCGAAGGCCAGGTCGATGAACTTGTCCTCCATGCCGACCACGGTCTTGCAGCAGTCGACGATGTCGTCGGCCACCGACTTGGTCACCGCGCCCGTCTCC
>DASYBX010000080.1:0-2628 GCA_036500495.1 Caulobacteraceae bacterium | reverse complement strand
CCTACCGCGCCAAGATCCGCGCGCCGGGCTTCCCGCACCTGCAGGCGATGGACTGGATGAACCGCGGCCACATGCTGGCCGACGTCTCCGCCATCCTCGGGTCGCTGGACATCGTTTTCGGGGAGATCGACCGGTGAGCGTCCGCCGCCTCGCGAAAGAGCAGCCCGCGTCCTGGGACTTCGCGCCCGACACGATGGAGAAAGCCAACTGGTGGATCTCCAAATATCCGGAGACCCGTCGTCAGTCGGCGGTGATCCCGATCCTGTGGTTGATCCAGAAGCAGGACGGCTGGGTGTGCGAACCCGCCATCCGCAAGCTGGCCGAGCTGCTCGGCATGCCGGTGATCCGGGTGCTCGAGGTGGTGACCTTCTACACCATGTTCCAGCTGGAGCCGGTGGGTAAGGCGGCCCTGATCCAGGTGTGCGGCACCACGCCGTGCGCGCTGCGCGGCGCCAACGACCTGATGAAGCTGTGCCACGAGAAGATCGGCGAGAAGGACCATCTCTCGGCCGACGGCCTGTTCACCTGGCAGGAGGTCGAGTGCCTGGGCGCCTGCTGCAACGCGCCGATGGCCCAGATCAACGACTACTACTACGAGGACCTGACGCCCGAGACCCTGGGCCAGATCATCGACGATTTCCGCGCGGGCAAGGCGCCCAAGCCCGGCTCCTACGCCGGCCGCCACACCAGCGAGCCCGCGGGCGGGGCCCAGACCCTGACCGACCCGGCGCTGTTCGACGGCTCCAAGGCCAAGCCGGTCAAGATCCCCAACGCGCCGGAGCCGGCCAACGCATCGGCGCCGGCATGACCGCCGTGGCCAGCAACCCCAAGCCGTCGCCCGCCGCGCCCATGGGCGCGGCCGAGCGCAAGGCGCTGAAGGGCCGCTTCTTCCGCGTCGCCGTCCTCACCATGGCCTGCTGCGTGACCGCCCTCATGGGCATGGTCGGCAACGTGTCCCTGCACCAGTGGTGGGGCATGCCGCTGTTCATCCTGTCGATGGTCGGCGGCTTCGGCTCTCAGATCGTCTTCATCCTTGGCCTCGTGAAGGCCAACCCTACCGACAAGGGGGCCTAACCGACATGGTCGGCATCCTCGAAGACAAGGACCGCATCTTCACCAACCTCTACGGCTTCCACGACTGGGGGCTGGAGGCGGCGAAGCAGCGCGGCGCGTGGAACTCCACCAAGGACATCCTGTCGTGCGGGCGCGACTGGATCATCACCAACACCAAGGCCTCGGGCCTGCGGGGCCGCGGCGGCGCCGGCTTCTCGACCGGCCTGAAGTGGTCGTTCATGCCCAAGGAAGTGAAGGACGGCCGTCCGCACTACCTGGTGGTCAATGCCGACGAGTCCGAGCCGGGCACGTGCAAGGACCGCGAGATCATGCGGCACGACCCGCACCTGTTCATCGAGGGCTGCCTGGTCGCCAGCTTCGCCATGCAGGCCCACGCCTGCTACATCTACATCCGCGGCGAATATGTGCGTGAGCGCGAGGTCATGGAGGCCGCGGTCAAGCAGGCCTACGAGGCCAAGCTGATCGGCAAGGACAACGTCCACGGCTGGGACTTCGACGTCTACATCCACCACGGCGCCGGGGCCTATATCTGCGGCGAAGAGACGGCGCTCCTCGAAAGCCTGGAAGGCAAGAAGGGCCAGCCGCGCCTGAAGCCGCCGTTCCCGGCCGGCGCCGGCCTCTACGGCTGCCCGACCACGGTCAACAACGTGGAGTCGATCGCCGTGGTCCCGACCATCCTGCGCCGCGGCGCGGAATGGTTCGCCTCGTTCGGCCGCCCAAACAACACCGGCACCAAGCTGTTCTGCATCTCCGGCCACGTCGAGCGGCCGTGCAATGTGGAAGAGAGCATGTCGATCCCGTTCCGCCAACTGATCGAGGATCACTGCGGCGGCGTGCGGGGAGGGTGGGGCAACCTCAAGGCGGTGATCCCCGGCGGCTCGTCGGTGCGCATGATCCCGGCCGAGGCCTGCGAGGAACTGCCGATGGACTTCGACGCCCTGTCGGCGCTGAAGTCCGGCCTCGGCACCGCCGCCGTGATCGTGATGGACAAGTCCACCGACCTGGTGAAGGCGATCGCCCGCATCAGCTACTTCTACAAGCACGAGAGCTGCGGCCAGTGCACGCCGTGCCGCGAAGGCACCGGCTGGATGTGGCGGGTGATGGAGCGGATGGCCAAGGGCGAGGCCGATCCCAAGGAGATCGACACCCTCCTGGAGGTCACCACCCAGATCGAGGGCCACACCATCTGCGCCCTGGGCGACGCGGCGGCCTGGCCGATCCAGGGCCTGTTCCGCCACTTCCGCCCCGAGATCGAACAGCGCATCGCCAACTATCGCAGCGGCAAGCCCCACGTTCAGGGCGCGACGCTGGCTGCGGCGGAGTAACGGGAATGCCCAAGGCCAAGGTCAACGGCGTCGAGGTCGAGTTCGAGCCCGGCATGACGGTTCTGCAGGTGGCGGAACTGGCCGGGGCGGAGATCCCGCGCTTCTGCTACCACGAGCGGCTGTCGATCGCCGGCAACTGCCGCATGTGCCTGGTCGAGGTGAAGCCCGGCCCGCCCAAGCCCCAGGCGTCCTGCGCCCTGCCGGCGGCGGACAACCAGGAGATCTTCAC
>DASYBX010000079.1:0-20531 GCA_036500495.1 Caulobacteraceae bacterium | reverse complement strand
GCGAACTAGGGAACCTACCGTTGGCGCGCGACCGACCTTCGAAGAAGGAACTTCCCGACTGGCCGGCTCTCATGTCGGCGGAGATGGCGGCGGCTTATCTCTCCATGGACGAAGCCAGCTTCCGAAGGGTTGCAATCACTGGAAACGTCTCTCCTGTTGAGTTGGACCTCGATCTTGAACGTTGGCGGCGGAAGGACTTGGACGCACTGCTTCGGCGACTACCCCTCCGCAAACCCGAGCCGGCGCGCCCTCAGGTCGTGCAACCTGTCCTCGATGACGCTACCCTGGATCGTGTGGTTGAGCGCCTACAGGCCAAGCTTGCGGTTCCACAGCGCGCGGCCTACGGCATTAAGGAGGCTGGCCATATCCTGGGGATCAGCCACGGCTCCATGTACCGCCTAATCAACACGGGCGAGCTAACGCCGGTACGAGTCCTGGGCCGGTCGCTCATCCGGCGCGAGGACATCGAGCGGCTGCTCCACGGGGAGGGCAAGTCGAAATGACCAAGGGCGGTCGCCTGTTGGACTTACTCAATCCCCGCTGAGGCGGAGACCAGCTTCGACCTGGACCATGATTTAGGCGCAAAACAGGTTTTGGGCGACCCGGCTGATCGCTCCGCTGTCGATGCCGCCTTGCATGGTGTCCTCAGTCACGATCAGACGTCCCTTGGGATTTTCGGGCGACCATCGAGTGATGCCCAGCTCGGCATACCAGGCTTGTTTCTTAGTCCAACGCGCGACGTA
The DNA here is from genome assembly GCA_036500495.1 of Caulobacteraceae bacterium. Classification (GTDB taxonomy): domain Bacteria; phylum Pseudomonadota; class Alphaproteobacteria; order Caulobacterales; family Caulobacteraceae; genus BOG-938. The sequence continues at coordinate 19,788 of DASYBX010000079.1, read as the reverse complement.
TTCGGCTTGGTGCATGAGCCCGCAATGTTCCCAGTACCAAGTGTCTTGTCCATGCTCGACCGTGAAGTCGGGATCCTTACCCGGCGGCTGATCACCGAGCACCCCTTCCTCTCCAAAGACGGGGTGGTGAAGGTGTTCACACGACGGGGCGACGAGGGCGACCTAAAGCTTGCGGCCGGCAACGTCGCGGTGAGTGAGAAGAAAGCCGTTACGACCATCGTCAATCTCTACGACATGGTGCGTTCTATCTCGTTCGATTTGGATCCAACCATGATCGCCACGGATGCGCGGCCGACTGACGAGATACTGGAAGCCTCTTACGTTACGGTCGCGGCTCGCTTCGAAGCTCTACTTGGTGCGGCTGGAAATTTACCGGCCGCATATGCTGGAGTTTCCACAGCGAAAGAACTTCGCGCGCCCAAAGATGCCCACCTCCGAGTAAGCAGGCCGTAGTCCGGGCCCGCAAGCGCTACAAGGACGTACGTGGGGTCCAATATCCGATAGCCGAAGCCGACTTGGTCGCAGGCATAGTCGCTGAGCCCACCGATCCGGCCTAGTTTCAACGCCTGGGGATGGACAACTGCCTCGCTAGGCGGTCCAAGGGCTTCCACCCCATGACCCACTAGCCGCTTTCGTCAGGTGCAGGTGCCTTCTGAGAGCCACACCCAGCTTGGACCCACGCGGCGCCTGGGTTTTCGACCCTCTGCGCAGCTTGTCTGACGATTTCCTGGCGAGAGAGCGATGGTGCCGCTTACAGGACTCGAACCTGTGACCCCCTCATTACGAATGAGGTGCTCTACCAGCTGAGCTAAAGCGGCTCTCGTAGGCGACGGCGCTGGTAGCTTGCCATCGGCCCTTAGATAGTTCGCCTCGCCCGCTGTATAGCCACGCATTACGAATGCGGTGCTCTACCGGCTGAGCTAAGGCGGCCCAGGAAGGGCGTCTGGCGACTCGGGGCGGGCCCGAGGCGCGAGAGGCGGCCTATTTACCGGCAGGGCCTGCTCTTGCCAAGCGGGCTCGGGCGTGGCGGTTCGCCTCTACAGATATTTCGGGCCGAGCTTGGCCAGGGCGAGGCCGGCGACGATGCAGGCCAGGCCGAAGATCAGGGCCAACCAGAACCACCGGCTCATAAGGCGGGGCGGGCGGCGGGCGCCGCAATCGCTTTCGCCATCGCTTTCGCCATTGCCATCGTCTTCGGGGGGCGGATCGGCGGTCATGGCGGAGGCAGCAGGCCCAGCAGGCTGTCCTCGTCTGGGCGGGCGCCCCATTGCACGCGGGCGAAGGGGCGGCCGGCGAGCGGGGCGGCGGCGGCGGGGGAGATGCAATAGACGGGCGGGCCGGGCCGGCCGGCCATCACCGTGGCCAGGCGCTCGGCGGCCTTGGGCGAGTGGATCAGCGCCGCGTCGATCCCGGCCATGTCCTCCGGCGGCGAGCGGGGGCGGGTTTCGTAGAGCGGCAACGCGCGGGCGGCCACGCCTTTGCCCTTGCCTTTGGCGGCCAGGGCGGCCGGCAGGTCCCCGGCCGGTTCGCGCGGCCCGGGCGCGAGCACCGCGCCGGCGATGCGGCCGGCATGGGCGGCGATCAGGCCGGCGAGGGCCTGCAGGTCGCCCCCGGCGGAGGTCACGTCGGTGAAGCCCGCCTTGCGCGCGGCGGCGGCGGTGGCGTCGCCCACGGTGAACACGGGCAGGGCGCGTTCGGCCGAGCGTTCGGCGAACGCGTGCAGGCCGTTGGCGCTGGTGAAAGCCAGCGCGCCGACGCCGTCCAGGTCGATCGCGGTGGGCAGGGCGTGGACTTCCAGGAGCGGCGCGACCACCGGCTCGTGGCCCAGCGCGCGGACCTTCTCGGCGGTGCGGCTGGCGCCGGGCTCGGCTCGGGTGATCCAGATGCGCATCGCCCGGCGGTCTTTCGGATCAGGTCTTCAGCAGCAGGCGGTCGCCGCCTTCGGCGCGGATCTCGTCGCCGAGCCGGCGGCCGAGCGCGTCGGCGCTCTGGCGGGTCACCGCGCCGATCCGCGCCTCGCGGCGGAAACGTTCGCCGCCGTCGGGCGTCAGCGCCTCGACGATCAGCCTCAGGCCGCCGTCTTCGAGCACGGCGCGGGCGGCCACGGCGGTGCGGCAGGAGCCTTCCAGCGCCTCCAGCGCCCCCCGTTCGGCGGCGATGGTGAGGGCGGTGGGTTCGTGGTTCAGGGCCTTGGCCCAGGCGCTGCCGGCGTCCTCGATCCGGGTCTCGATCGCCAGGCAGCCCTGGCCGGGCGCGGTGGGGATCTCGTCGGGGTCGAAAAGCTGGCGCGCCACCGGGTCGAGGCCGAGGCGGCGCAGGCCGGCGTAGGCCAGGAGGATGCCGTCGGCCTCGCCGCGCTCGAGCTTGGCGAGGCGGGTCTGGACATTGCCGCGCAGGTTGACGAGCTCCAGGTCCGGCCGCCGCCACAGGGCCTGGGTCTGGCGGCGCAGGGAGGCGGTGCCGAGTTTCGCGCCCTGGGGCAGGTCTTCGAACCGTTCGTAGGCGAGGCTGACGAAGGCGTCGCGCACGTCCTCGCGCTCGGGGGTGGCGGCGATGACCAGGCCCTCGGGCAGGTCGGAGGGTACGTCCTTCAGCGAGTGCACGGCGCAGTCGATCTGGTTGGCGCGCAGGGCGGCCTCGATCTCCTCGGTGAACAGGCCCTTGCCGCCGATCTCCAGCAGGCGCCGGTCCTGGATGCGGTCGCCGGCGGTGGAGAACAGGGTGATCGGCGCGACCTCGTCGGCCGCGTCGGCCGGGGCGCCGAGCACGGCGGTGATGGCGGCCTGCACCTGGCGCGCCTGGGCCTGGGCCAGGGGCGAGGCTCGGGAGCCGATGCGGACGGGCGGTTGCTTGGACACGATGAGCGCGTTACCGGGAGTTACGTATCGCCTCGCTACAGAGTGACCACCGCTGACGCAAGCACTGACGATCCTGGGGATAGAGACGAGCTGCGACGAGACCGCCGCGGCTGTGGTCCGCCGTGGGGGTGACGGCGCGGTGCAGGTGCTGTCCTCGGTGGTCTCCACCCAGATCGCCAAGCACGCGCCCTATGGCGGGGTGGTGCCCGAGATCGCCGCGCGCGCCCACGTCGAGGTGATCGACACGGTCATCGCCGAGGCGATGCGCGAGGCCGGGCTCGGCTTCGACGGGCTGGACGGCGTGGCCGCCACCGCCGGCCCGGGCCTGGTCGGCGGGGTGATGGTGGGGCTGTCGGCGGGCAAGGCCATCGCCCTGGCGCGGGGGCTGCCGTTGGCGGCGGTGAATCATCTCGAGGGCCATGCGGTCTCGGCGCGGCTGTCCGAGCCGGTCGATTATCCCTTCCTGCTGCTGCTGGTCTCGGGCGGGCACTGCCAGCTTCTGGAGGTCGAGGGCGTGGGCGCCTGCCGCCGGATGGGCTCGACCATCGACGACGCGGCCGGCGAGGCTTTCGACAAGATCGCCAAGACCCTCGGCCTGCCCTATCCCGGCGGCCCGGCCCTGGAGCGGCTGGCCGAGCGGGGCGACGGCTCGCGCTTCACCCTGCCGCGCGCCCTGCTGGGCCGCGAGGGCTTCGACTTCTCGTTCTCGGGTCTGAAGACCGCCGCGGCGCGCCTGGCCGATGGGGCGAAGAGCGAGCGCGACAAGGCCGATCTGGCCGCCGCCGTCCAGGCCGCGATCGCCCGTCAGCTGGCCGAGCGCACCCGGAAGGCCATGGCCGCCTACGCCCAGGCGCATCCGGGCCGGTCGCTGGACTTCGTGGTGGCCGGCGGAGTGGCCGCCAACGCGGCGGTGCGCCAGGCGCTGCAGGCCGCGGCGGCCGAGCAGGGCTTCGCCTTCTTCGCCCCGGCGCTCGCCTACTGCACCGACAACGCCGCCATGATCGCCCTGGCCGGCGCCGAACGCCTGGCCGCCGGGATGAAGGACGGCCTCGACGCCGTGGCGCGGCCGCGCTGGCCGCTCGACGAGGCCGCCGCCCTGGCCAATCCCACCCATCTTCCCGGCCGCAAAGGCGCAAAAGCATGAGCTTCGAGACGGTCGGCGTCATCGGCGCGGGGGCGTGGGGCACGGCGCTCGCGGAGGTCTGCGCCCGGGCCGGGCGCGAGGTGGTGCTGTGGGCGCGCGAGCCGGAGGTGCGCCAGTCGATCGGCGAACGGCGCCAGAACGACCTGTTCCTGCCGGGCGTGACCCTGTCGGAGAGCGTGACGGTCACCGGCGATTTCGCCGCCCTGGCCGCCTGCGACTTCGTCCTGGCCGTTCCGCCGGCGCAATATGTGCGCGCGACGCTGGCCCCCTTCGCCGATCATGCGCCCGAGGGCCTGCCGGTGGTGTTGTGCGCCAAGGGCATCGAGCAGGGCTCGCTGAAGCTGATGACCGAGGTGCTGGCCGAGTGCCTGCCCAAGGCGCGGCCGGCGGTGCTGTCGGGGCCGAGCTTCGCGGCCGAGGTGTCGCGCGGCCTGCCCACCGCCGTCACCCTGGCCTGCCCCGATGCCGCCCTCGGTCAGGAGCTCGCCGAGTCGATCGCCGGTCCCGCCTTCCGTCCCTATCTGGCGGACGACATGATCGGCGCGGAGGCCGGCGGGGCGGTGAAGAACGTGCTCGCCATCGCCTGCGGGGTGGTGGAGGGCCTGCAACTGGGCCGCAGCGCCCATGCCGCCCTGATCACCCGGGGCTTCGCCGAGATGACCCGCCTGGCGGTGGCCAAGGGCGCCCAGGCCGAGACTATGGCGGGGCTCTGCGGCCTCGGCGACCTGGTGCTCACCTGCTCCAGCCCGCAATCACGCAACATGAGCGTCGGCCTGGCGCTGGGCTCGGGCAAGAGCCTGGAGCAGGCCCTGGCCGGCAAGCTGTCGGTGGCCGAGGGCGTGGCCAGCGCCCCGGCGGTGCGCGCCCTGGCCCGCCAGCTCGGCGTCGAGATGCCGATCTGCGAGGCGGTGGCCGCCGTGCTCGGCGGCGAGATCACTTTGAACCGGGCCATCGACGGCCTTTTGTCGCGACCCCTGAAATCGGAGCGTTAGATCATGGCTCTCTTCGCCATCACCTGCTGGGACAAGCCCGGCGCCATGGACGAGCGCCTGGCGCACCGGCCCGACCACGTGGCCTATCTCAAGACCCAGGAAGCGGTGATCCGTGTCGCCGGACCGCAGATCGACGAGCACGGCCACATGTGCGGCTCGATGTTCGTCATCGAGGTGGACGATCTGGAGGCGGCCAAGGCGTTCAACGCTGGCGATCCCTTCGTGCAGCGCGGGGTGTTCGGCAAGGTCGACATCCGCGGCTTCAACAAGACCATGGGGTCGTGGTCCTGATCCCATCCAACCCGGCGCGGCCCCCCGAGGGGACCGCGCTCTGCCTGGCGACCGACATCCCCGACCCCGGGGCCAAGGGCTTCGACTTCCGTGCGGGCGAGGCGATCTTCGCCGGCTTCGTGGTGAGGAAGGCGGGCCGGGTGCTGGGCTATGTGGACAGCTGCCCCCACGCCGGCTGGCCGCTGGCGCCCCTGCCGGACCGCTATCTGACCCGCGGCGGCGAGCGCATCTTCTGCGGCGGCCACGGCGCCCTGTTCCGCATCGAGGACGGCCTCTGCACCTCCGGTCCCTGCGAAGGCGACCGGCTGGAGCCGTGGCCGATCGCCGTGGATGCGGACGGCGTGATCCGGACGGCCTAGGTTGCAGCCATGATCATCCTCGGCCTCGACACCGCCCTTGGAGCCTGCTCCGTCGCCGTGACGCGGGACGGCGAGGTGCTCGCCGCCGCGAGCGAGCCCATGCTGCGCGGGCATCAGGAGCGGCTGGCGCCGATGACGGCGGAGGTGATGGCGCAGGCCGGCCTGCCGTTCTCGGCCCTGGACCGCGTCGGCGTCACCGTCGGCCCGGGCTCCTTCACCGGCCTGCGCGTCGGCCTGGCGTTCGCCAAGGGCCTGGGCCTGGCGCTCGGCAAGCCGTGCGTGGGCGTGGGGACCCTGGAGGCCCTGGCCGCCTCTTCGCCCGGGCCGGGCCTGACCGCGGCGGTGATCGACGCGCGGCGGGAGCAGGTCTATCTGCAGGCCTTCGAGAGCGGGCGCGCGGTGATGGCGCCCGACGCCCTGCCGGTGGCCACGGCGGCCGCGCGCCTGGCCGAGCTCTGGCGCGGCGGACCGTTGCGCTTGGTCGGACCGGGGGCGCCGCTGCTGGCCGGGATCGCGCCGGAGGTGTTCGTGATCGAGCGCGCCGCGCCCGACCCGCTCGCGGTCTGCGCCCTGACGGCCGACCGCACCACCCCGGCCCGGCCACTCTACCTGCGCGCGCCGGACGCCAAGTTGCCCGGAGGTCGAGAATTGGGCGGGCGGGACCTGGTGGAATGAGGCTGCGGGCCGCCGACGCCTCGGACGCCCTGGCCCTGGCCAAGGCCCACGCCTCGGGCTTCGATTCGCCCTGGCCGCCGGAAGCCTTCGCCGCCCTGATGGACACGCCCGGCGTATTCGCCCTGGCGGCCATCGACGGAACGCCGGTCGGCCTGATCCTGATGCGGGCCATCGCCGGGGAGGCCGAGGTGCTGACCCTGGCCGTGGAGCCATCCCACCGCCGGCGCGGCGTGGCGCGGGCGCTTCTGCGCGGGGGCTTGGCGCAGGCGGCCGCGATGGGGGCGGAGGAGGCCTTCCTCGAGGTCGCCGCGGACAATTCCGCCGCCCTGGCCCTCTATCACGACGAGGGCTTCGAGCAGGCGGGGCAGCGGGGCGGCTACTATCGCCGGCCGGCCGGGCGGACGGTCGACGCCCTGGTTCTGAGACGCACTCTCAATGGGGGTCCGAACCCTTAACAGCCCCATGGCTTGAGGCTATGTTCCGCGCAAATGGGGGACGTGGTGAGAGGGCCTGTGGATCGTATCGAGAAGCTCTGCGTGGACAAGGGCATGCGCATGACCGACCAGCGCCGCGTGGTGGCGCGCGTGCTGTCCTCGGCCAAGGACCATCCCGATGTCGAGGAGCTCTACCGCCGCGCGCACGCCGAGGACCCGCACATCTCGATCGCCACCGTCTACCGCACGGTGCGCCTGTTCGAGGAAGCCGGCATCATCGAGCGCCATGACTTCCGCGACGGCCGGTCGCGCTACGAGGAAGCGCCTGACGTGCACCACGACCACCTGATCGACATGCGGTCGGGCAGGGTGATCGAGTTCGTCGACGAAGAGATCGAGACGCTGCAGCACGCCATCGCCCGGCGGCTCGGCTTCCGCCTGATCGACCATCGGCTCGAACTCTACGGCGTGCCGCTGGACGAAGAGGGCAAGTAGCCGCGGTGGCCGTCTCGGCCGAGCGCGCCCGGACGCTGGCTCTGTCGCTGGCCGGCGTGGTCGAGGCGCCGCACTTCCACCGGGTGGCGTTCCGCACGCCGCGCAGGATCTTCGCCACGCTGGACGCCTCGGTTCCCGACCTGAACCTGATGTTCGATCCGGACCTGCGCGACTTCTATTGTGAACAGTATTGTGAACAGGCGCCGGGCGCCTTCACCCCTGTCCCCGGTGGCTGGGGCCGCATGGGCGCGACCCGCTGCGATCTCACCGCGGTCGACGAGGCGACCCTGCTATCGGCCCTGCAGGCGGCGCATCTGCGGGCGGCGCCGAAGCCGAAGCGGCGCGGGTAGCGGCCACAGGCTCCCCGAGGCGGGGAGCCTGCCAGGACTCACCCGATCCCGCGCTCGATCACGCCCGTGCCGTCGCAGTTGGCGCAGGGGCGGTCGCCCATGCGGCCGGAGCCCTCGCACACGGGGCAGACGTCCTCGCCCGCGCCTGGCGTGCCCGGCTGGGCCTCGTCTCCGGGTTTCAGGTCGTGATCATCCATGGCTGGCCTCCTCCCCGCTCAACCTGCGGGGAGAAGCCGGAGTTTCAGGTCAGCTGTTGTCCCAGCCGCCGCCATCGTCGTCGAAGTCGCCTTGGTCGGTGAAGTCGCCGTCGTGATCGTCGCCGTATTCGTTGATGGTCACGTTCTCGACCGAGGGCCCGCCGCCGAACCCGCCAAAGCCGCCGCCGCCGAACCCGCCGCCGCCAAAGCCGAACCCGCGGTGTCCGCCGAACAGGCCCGAGACGCCTTCGAACAGGAAATCACCGGCCGCCACGCCCGCGGCCATGGTTCCGGCGCTGCGCAGGAAGCTGCCGAGGCCGCCGCCCGAGGAGAATGGACTGGACGGCTGCTGCGGCGCATAGGGCGGCGGCTGGGGGTCGTAGGCGGTCTGGGGCGCATAGGGCTGCGACGGCGGCACGGCGGTGCTCTGCGGCCGCCCGCCGCCGAGGAAGCTGGCGCTCTGGCCGCCGCCCTCCAGCTGGGCGATGCGCTGCTGGGCCGTCTGCAGGGCCTGGTCCGACAGGATGGCGTGCTGCACGATCAGATAGGCTGCGTCGGGGTTGGCCGCGAAGGCCTCCTTGATCATGCCCTCGGCCTCGGCGTCCTTGCCCGAGGCGCGCGCCTGGGCCAGGTCGCGCAGGAAGTTGGAAAGCAGGATCCGTTCGTCTGGCGTCATGGAAAGGGGTCCGTCAAAAGGTCCCGAAAGCGTTCTGGGGCCCGGGCAATAGGTGGGATCGGCTTGCGGCTTTCGCCAGCCGTCCCCATAAGCATGGGCCCATGACAGAAACACCCGCGCCCGAAGGTCCGAACAAGCGTCTGTTCATCAAGACCTACGGCTGCCAGATGAACGTCTACGACAGCGAGCGCATGGCCGACGTCCTGCGCCCGCTGGGCTATGGCGTCACCGACCAGGTGGAGGACGCCGACCTGGTGGTGCTCAACACCTGTCACATTCGTGAGAAGGCGGCGGAGAAGGTCTATTCCGAGCTCGGCCGCATCAAGGAGATGCGCATCGCCAGGGCCGAGGCCGGCGGCGGGCGCATGGGCGTGGTGGTGGCCGGCTGCGTGGCCCAGGCCGAGGGCGAGGAGATCATGCGCCGGGCCCCCGTGGTCGACCTGGTGGTCGGGCCCCAGGCCTATCACAAGCTGCCCGAGCTGATCGCCCGCACTGCCCGCAAGACCGGCGAGCGCCTGGCCGCCGACTTCGCGCCCGAGGAAAAGTTCGACGCCCTGCCGGCGGAGCGGAAGGTGGAGGGCGTCACCACCTTCCTCACCGTGCAGGAGGGCTGCGACAAGTTCTGCACCTTCTGCGTGGTGCCCTACACCCGCGGCGGCGAATACTCGCGGCCGCCCGAGGCGATCCTGGAGGAGGCGCGGCGGCTGGCGGACCAGGGCGTGCGCGAGGTGACCCTGCTCGGCCAGAACGTCAACGCCTACGCCGGCGAAGGCGGGCTGGCGGGGCTCGTGCGTCGGCTGGCGAAGATCGAGGGCCTCGACCGCATCCGCTACACCACCAGCCACCCGCGCGACATGGACGAGGCGCTGATCGTCGCCCACGCCGAGGTCGAGGAACTGATGCCCTACCTGCACCTGCCGGTGCAGTCCGGCTCGGACAAGGTGCTGCGCGCCATGAACCGCCAGCATACGGCGGAGACCTATCTGAGGCTGGTCGATCGCATTCGCGCGGTGCGGCCGGACTTGGCGCTGTCGGGCGACTTCATCGTCGGTTTCCCCGGCGAGAGCGACAAGGACTTCGAGGCGACCCTCGCCCTGATGCGCGAGGCTCGCTACGCGGCGGCCTTCTCGTTCAAATACTCCCGTCGCCCCGGCACCCCTGCCTCGGCCATGCCCGGCCAGGTGGACGAGGCCGTGATGGACGAGCGGCTGGCCCGCCTGCAGGCCCTGCTGGCCGAGCAGCAGCGCGCCTTCAACGCCGACCAGGTCGGCAAGGTCTTGCCGGTGCTGTTCGACAAAGCCGGCCGCCATCCGGGCCAGATCCTCGGCCGCAGTCCGTACCTGCAAGCCGTCCACGCGGATGGCCCGGATCGGTTGATCGGCCAGATCGTTCCTGTGCGGATCAAGAGCGCGGCGATGAACAGCCTGACCGGCGAACTGGATTTGGAGCCCTCGCGCTCGAGTAGGCCGCAGGCCGATAGCGCAAACAAGGAACTCGTTTGAGCCGCGACGCCCAGGAATTCATCCCCCTGACCGAGGACGCGGTGCGCGCCGTGTCCGGACCCTCCAGCCGCCATGCCGCCCTGCTCGAGGACGCCTTCCGCGTGCTGGTGGAGACGCCTGGCGGCGGCGTGCTTCTGAAGGGCGACTCGGCGGGCCGCGCGGCGGCCAAGCGCGCGGTGCAGGCGATCGCGGCCCGGGTGGAAGCCGGCGCCGAGGTGGGCGAGGCGGACGTGCGCGTGGCCATCTCCGCCGCCCGCACCGGCGAGCCCGGCCCCGGCGGCGGCGCGCCCCTGCCCATGGGCAAGCGGGGAGCGATCGCCGCCAAGACCGCCGCCCAGGTCGGCTATCTCGACATGCTGAACCGCTGCGAGCTGGTGTTCGGCATCGGCCCGGCCGGCACGGGCAAGACCTTCCTGGCCGTGGCCCATGGCGCGTCCCTGCTGCTGCGCGGCGAGGTCGACCGGCTGATCGTCACGCGCCCGGCGGTGGAGGCCGGCGAGCGTCTCGGCTTCCTGCCCGGCGACATGAACGAGAAGGTCGATCCCTACATGGCCCCCGTGTGGGAGGCCCTGAACGACATCCTCGGCGCCGACCAGCTGCGCCGGCGGCGCGACAAGGGCGAGATCGAGGTGGCGCCGATCGCCTTCATGCGCGGCCGCACCTTGAGTTCGGCCTTCGTCATCGTCGACGAGGCGCAGAACGCCACCCGCCTGCAGATGAAGATGGTGCTGACGCGCCTGGGCGAGGGCTCGCGCATGGCGGTGACCGGCGACCCCAGCCAGGTCGACCTGTCCAACCGCGCCGATTCGGGCCTGGCCCATGCCGTCGGCATCCTCGACGGGGTGAAGGGGGTGGCCGTGGCCCGCTTCAAGGCCGAGGACGTGGTGCGCCACCCGCTGGTGGAGCGTATCGTGCGCGCCTACGACGCCGACGCGGCGCGCCAGGCCGGCCTGCCGTCCACGCCGCGCGAGCCGGGCGCCTGACCCATGCCCTCGAGTCGCGAAGCGGTAGGGCCAAGAAAATGATCGAGGTCGAGATCGAGGATGACGCCTGGACCTCGGCTCTCCCGGACGCCGCCGCGATCGCCGAGCGCGCGGGCCAGGCGGTGCTCGACCAGATCGAACCGGCCGAGGGCGGCGACGAGCAGGGGGTGGTCGTGCTCCTGGCCTCCGACGACGCCCTGGCGGAGCTGAACCAACAGTTCCGCGGCAAGGCCGGCCCGACCAACGTCCTCAGTTTCCCGGCCTCCGCCAATCCGGAGAACCACCTGGGCGACGTGGCCCTGGCCCAGGGCGTCTGCGCCCGGGAAGCGGCCGAACAGGGCAAGGGATTGGATCAGCACCTCGCCCATCTCGTGGTGCATGGCGTTTTGCATCTGCTAGGCTACGATCACGAGACGGACGGCGAGGCCGAGGCCATGGAGGCCCTGGAGCGGTCCATCCTGGAGAGCCTGGGCGTGCCCGACCCCTACGCTTCCGAGCGCGCCTGATCTCCGAACCCCTTCCTGGATCCATGTCCACAGACGACCAGAGTAGTCCCGCCGAGCCCCACGCCCCCCAGAGCCGCGGGATGCGCGCCGTGTTGCGCCGCTTCCGCAAGGGCCTGAAGGGGGAGGAGCGCGGCGATCGTCATCACGGCGGGGAGGCAAATTCGCCGCCGACCCCCGGCTCTGGCGTCGACATCGTCGACCAGGCCGAGGTGTTCAAGACGCTCAGGGTCTCGGACGTGATGACGCCCCGGGCCGACATCAACGCGCTGGAGATCTCCACGGACTTCGCCGAGGTCGTGCGCTGCTTCGCCGAGCACGAGCACTCGCGCATGCCGGTCTACCGCGACACCCTCGACGATCCGGTGGGAGTGGTGAACGTCAAGGACGTGTTCAAGCTCCTGGCCGGAGAGGCGACCCCTCAGCCGAGCGATCCGGTGCTGCACCGCCTGCGCCGCGAGGTGCTCTATGTGCCGGCCTCGATGCGCGCGGCCGACCTCTTGCTGCGCATGCAGTCCTCGCGCATCCACCTGGCCCTGGTGATCGACGAGTTCGGCGGCACCGACGGCCTGGTGACCATGGAGGACCTGGTCGAGGCCGTGGTCGGCGACATCTCCGACGAATACGACGTGGCCACGCCCGCCCACATCGTCGCCCGTCCCGCCGGGGTGTTCGAGGCCGACGCCCGCGCCTCGCTGGAGGAGCTCGAGGCGGCGCTCGGCGAGCGCGTGGTCACCGAAGAGGACTTCGAGGAGGAGATCGACACCGTCGGCGGCCTCGTCGCCACCCTGGCCGGGCGCGTGCCGCAGAGGGGCGAGGTGATCACCCATCCCGGCGGCTACGAGTTCGAGGTGACCGACGCGGACCCTCGCCGCATCAAGCACGTGCGCATCCGCAAGATCGAGCGCCCCTCGTCGGACGCCGCCTCGCCCAAGCCCGCCGATGAGGTTTGATCCGGAGATCGTCACCCCGGGGCCTGTCCCTGGGGCCCATCAGCGCCGATCGCCAGGGGGTTTCGCCTGCCCTTTCAACCCACTGGAGTCCATGGGTCCTCGGGACAAGCCCGAGGATGACGAAGAGAGGTAAGGGGTGAAAGGCGTGCGGGTGCTCTCCGGGCCGGCGTGGCTGGCCCTTGCGGCCGGGATCGCGGCGGCCCTGGCCCATCCGCCGTTCGGCGTCCTGCCCGGCATTCTCGGCTACGGGCTGATGTTCGCTGTGGTCGACCAGACCGACGGCGAGCGGCCCCTGCGCTCGGCCTTCTGGCGCGCCTGGCTGGCCGGGGTGGCCTATTTCTCGATCAGTTGCTGGTGGGTGGCCGAGGCCTTTCTGGTCGACGCGGCCGAGCAGGGCTGGATGGCCCCGTTTGCCGTTATCCTGCTGGCCGGTGGGCTGGCCCTGTTCTGGGGCTTGGGCGGCCTGCTCTACCGGGCGCTGCGGCCCCGCGACACGGTGCTGAAGGTGCTGGTGTTCGCCGGCGCCCTGTCGCTCTTGGAATGGACCCGTGGCCACATCCTGACCGGCTTCCCGTGGAACCTGCCGGGCGAGACCTGGCGGGCGGGGCTGCCGCCCTCCCAGGCCGCCGCCCTGGTGGGCGCCTATGGCCTGACCTGGATCACCCTGTTCGCCATGGCCGCCCTGGCCGCCCCCTTCGCCTTCGGCTTCCGGCGTTCGACCTGGTCGCTGCTGGCGGGCGGCATCGCCGTGGTGATCGGCCTCTACGCCTACGGCTTCTGGCATCTGTCGCACGGCGAGGGCCCCGCGACGGCCGGGCCGATGGTGCGGGTGGTGCAGGCCGACGTGCGCCAGGAGTCCAAATACGACACCGACAAGTTCGTGGAGATCGTCAACCGCTACCTGCGCCTCACCGCCCAGCCTTCGGCTTCCGGCAAGACGCCCGACGTGGTGATCTGGCCCGAGGGCGCGATCCCGACCTCGATCAACGAACTCCTGAACCGGAGCGTGAACCGCAACCTCTACCGGGCCCTGGTGGGCGCCCTGAGGCCCGGCCAGATCCTGCTGATGGGCACCTATCGGCTGGACGAGAAGGCGGTGCGGCCGACCTATTACAACAGCCTCTATGCCCTGCGCCGCGATGGCGACGACCTGACCGTGCTCGGCGTCTACGACAAGTACCGGCTGGTGCCGTTCGGCGAATATATGCCGGCCGGCAAGCTGATGTCGGCGATCGGCTTCCAGAAGCTGGTCCATGTGGCCGAGGAAGGCTTCACCGCCGGCCCGCAGCCCCGGCCGATGCTGGTGGCGGGCCTCGGCCTGCTGCAGCCGCTGATCTGCTACGAGAGCCTGTTTCCCGGGTTCGTGCGCGAGGGCGGGCGGCTGGTCGGCGGGCGGGCAGCGTGGATCGTCAATGTGTCCAACGACGCCTGGTTCGGCCAGACATCCGGGCCCTGGCAGCACCTGAACCTGGCCAGCTATCGCGCCATCGAGGAGGGCATGCCGATCGTCCGCGCCACGCCCACCGGGGTGTCGGCGGTGATCGACGCCGAGGGCCGGCCGCTGCAGCTCCTGGCCCTGGGTAAGCAGGGCGTGATCGACGCCCCGCTGCCGGGCGCGCGCCTGCAGCCCACCGTCTTCGCCCGCTATGGCGAGACCGCCTTCTGGATCATGATCGCCCTGTCGGCGGTGGCCTTGATCCCCGCCGTGCGCCAGAGAAGCTCCCGCGCACGCTTGCGGATATAAAGATAGCTTTATATGTTCTTCCCCAACCTGCGGCCGCCCTCCCTTGCGCCGCCTGCTGGAGTCCGCCCTTGACCCGTCCGTCCTATATCTTCACCAGCGAAAGCGTGTCCGAGGGTCACCCGGACAAGGTCGCCGACCGCATCTCCGACACCGTGGTCGACGCCTTCCTCGCCGCCGATCCCTATTCCCGCGTGGCCTGCGAGACCCTGGTCACCACCCAGCGCATCGTCATCGCCGGCGAAGTGCGCGGGCCCGGCGAGGTGATCGACGGCCTGGAGGACAAGATCCGCGCCGCGATCAAGGACATCGGCTACGAGCAGCACGGCTTCCACTGGGCCACCGCCGATTACGCCTGCCACCTGCACGCCCAGTCCGCCGACATCGCCATGGGCGTCGACGCGGCCGGCAACAAGGACGAGGGCGCGGGCGACCAGGGCATCATGTTCGGCTACGCCACCAACGAGACGCCGGAGCTGATGCCGGCAACCCTGCAGTACGCGCAGAACATCCTCTCGGTGCTGGCCAAGGCGCGCAAGAGCGGCGAGGAGCGGGGCCTGGAGCCCGACGCCAAGAGCCAGGTGACCTTGCAGTACGAGAACGGCCGCCCGGTGCGCGCGACCTCGATCGTGCTGTCGACCCAGCACAAGGAAGGGCTGTCGCCCGCCGACGTGCACGACATGGTCAAGCCCTACATCCTCAAGGTGCTGCCGGAAGGCTTCATCGACGACCGCACCGAGTGGCACGTGAACCCCACCGGCAACTTCGTGATCGGCGGGCCGGACGGCGACTGCGGCCTGACGGGCCGTAAGATCATCGTCGACACCTACGGCGGCGCGGCCCCGCACGGCGGCGGCGCCTTTTCCGGCAAGGACCCGACCAAGGTCGACCGCTCGGCCGCCTACATGTGCCGTTACCTGGCCAAGAACGTCGTGGCCGCGGGCCTGGCGGACAAGTGCACCATCCAGATCGGCTTCGCCATCGGCGTGTCCAAGCCGCTGTCGTTCTACGTCGACCTGGTCAACGGCGAGATCGACCCCGCCAAGCTGGAGAAGATCCTGCCGGAACTGGTCGACGGCTGCACCCCTCGCGCGATCCGCGAGCACCTGAAGCTGAACCGCCCGATCTTCGCCCGCACCAGCGCCTACGGCCACTTCGGCCGCACGCCGGAGGCAGACGGCGGCTTCTCGTGGGAGAACACCGACCTGGCCGACGAGTTGAAGCGTCTGGCCTGATGAAGGCGGCTGGTGCGCCGCGCCCGGTTTCGGCCGGGAACGCGCGCCAGCCCTTCAACCGCATCCCGGTTTGAGTTATCTCCGTTCAGCACAACTCCAGGTTTCACGCCCGGCCGGCGTGGAAGCGGGCTCAGTCGCCAGATCGGGGAACTCGATGGGGTCCATTCGTTTCGCGATGGCAGGCGCGGCGCTGCTGGCCGGCGCCGTCCTGGCCTTGCCCGTGGCGGCGCAGACCGCCCCGACGGCGCCCCCTTCACCGGCGGCGCCCGCGGGCGACGGGAGCACGGGGGTGAGCGAAGTCACCATCACGGCGATCCCCTATCCCAAGCGCATGGCCTCCAAGAGGCCCTGCTACACGGGCGTGCCCCATGGCGACGACGCGCATCAGGGGAGCGCCGACGACGCCTGCGTGCAGGAAGTCCTCGACGATCTCACCGCCTTGCGACGCCAGCCCGGCTACGAGGCGCAATTCCAGAAGGCGCTGGCCGCCTGCCTGGGCTGGGACCAGACCTTCGCCAGTTCGACCATGGCCCTGCACGACTTCTCGGGGATCCTCGGCGGCTTCGGGACGGTCGAGGACAACCATCCGAGGACGATCCAGGCCTGCGGCCGTGCGCGCAAGGCGGACGACGGCGACAAGGCGGAGCAGAAGGCGGCCGCCCAGGCGCCGACCTTCACCCTGGCGCTCAAGCCGGACCTGCCCGCCGATCCGGACCTCGACCGCGCCCTGAATGGCGTCAAGGACATGACCGGGCTGGTCACCCTGTCGTGCGAGGCTTCAGGGGGCGCCGGCGACCTGCGCAACTGCCGCGAAGCGCCCGGCGCGCCCGCTGATCCGGTCCTGGTGAAGGCGGCGATGAAGTTGGCCATGACCTATGTGGTCAAGCCCGCCGCCGGCAGCGTCCGGCCCGACCCGAACCAGACCTATGTGGTGCCCGTGCCCATCCGGTTCCGGCCCGCTCAGCCCGCCCCGCCGGCCCCCCGATAGGCGCTCGCCAGGCGGGCGTCAGTTCTTGTCGTCGTCCTTCTTGACGCTGTCCTTGGCCTTGTCGCCGGCGTCCTTGATCTGCTGGCCGGCGTCGTGGGCGGCGCGGCCGAGGGCCTGGCCGGCCTCCTTGATGCTGGGGGCGGCCTTGTCGCCGGCGTCCTTGATCCCCTGACCGAGGTCGGCGCCGGCCTGCTTGATGCCCGGGGTGGTGGAGTCGATCGCCTTGCCGACGTCCGAAACGGCGGCCTTGGCTTCCTGACCGGCGGCCTTGAGATGGTCGTCGGCGTCGGAGTTCTTGTTGCAGGCCGCGACCGAGAGGGCGGCGACGGCGAGGCCGGCGATGAGGGTTAAGCGCATGGTCTGGCTCCTAGCCTGGCTTGCTGACCCGTGTTCGGGCAAACGGCGACGTCTGACAGGGGGTTCCGCCAAGACCCTTCGACGGCTAAACCGCCGCCATGCGCATCGCCTTCCTCGGCACGCCCGACTTCGCCGTGCCCGCCCTGGCCGAACTGGTCGCCGCCGGCCACGAGATCGCCGTCGTCTACGCCCAGCCGCCGGCCGCGCGCGGCCGCGGCCAGGCGGTGCGGCCCTCGCCGGTGCAGGCCTTCGCCCAGACCCTGGGCATCGAGACGCGCACGCCGGCCTCCATGCGCGATCCCGAGGCGATCGCCGCCTTACAGGCGCTGGAGCTCGACGCGGCGGTGGTGGTGGCCTACGGCCAGATCCTGCCGGCGGCGGTGCTGGACGCCCCGCGCCACGGCAGCTTCAACCTGCACGGCTCGCTGCTGCCCCGCTGGCGCGGCGCGGCGCCGATCCAGCGCGCGATCATGGCTGGCGACCCGGTCACCGGGGTGCAGGTGATGCGCATGACGGCCGGGTTGGACGAGGGCCCGATCCTGCTGTCCGAGACCGTGCGCATCGGCCCGCTCGACACCGCCGGCACGATGCATGACCGGCTCTCGGCCGTGGGCGCGCACCTGCTGCCGCGGGCGCTGGCCGCCGTCGAGCGCGGCGGCGCGCGGGAGACGGCGCAGGCGGCCGAGGGCGTCACCTATGCCCGCAAGATCACCCCCGCCGAGGCCCGCATCGACTGGACGCGGCCGGCCCACGAGGTCGACCCGAAGATCCGCGGCCTGTCGCCCTTTCCCGGCGCCTGGTTCGAGGCCCCCAGCGAGCGGGGCCCCGTCAGGGTCAAGGCGCTGCTGTCGCGGCCGGAGGACGGGGAGGGGGCTCCGGGCGCCCTGCTCGACGACGGCCTGCTGATCGCCTGCGGCTCGGGCGCTGTGCGCCTGCTGCAGGTCCAGCGCGAGGGCCGCCAGGTGCAGGACGCCGGGACCTTCCTGCGCGGCTTCCCCCTGCCGGCGGGAGCCCTGCTCGGCTGATGCCCCGCTACCGGCTCCTGATCGAATACGACGGCGCCCCCTATCGGGGCTTCCAGCTCCAGGCCGAGGACATCCCCTCGGTGCAGAGGTCGCTGGAGCGCGCCATCAAGGCCTTCACCGGCGAGCGCTGCGTCCTCTACGTGGCCGGCCGCACCGACACCGGGGTGCACGCCACCGGCCAGGTCGCCCATTTCGAGCACGACCGCGTCTGGCGGCCCGACGTGGTGCGCGACGCCATCAACGCCCACCTCGTGCCCGAGCCGATCGCGGTGGTGCGGGCCGAGGTGGCGCCCGGGGACTTCCACGCCCGCTTCTCGGCGACCGGCCGCCGCTACCTCTACCGCATCCTCAATCGCCGCGCGCCGCCGGGGCTGGACCAGGGGCGGGTGTGGCACGTGAAGAAGGCGCTGGACCACGAGGCCATGCAGGCCGCCGCCCAGCGCCTGGTCGGGCGTCACGACTTCACTACCTTCCGCGACATGCAGTGCCAGGCCTCCTCGCCGATCAAGACGCTCGATCTGGTGCGCGTGTGGCGCGAGGGTGAGGAGGTGAGGGTGGAGTTCGCCTCGCGCTCGTTCCTGCACCGCCAGGTGCGCTCGATGGTCGGCTCGCTCGTGGAGGTCGGCGCCGGCCGCTGGAGCGCCGACCAGCTGCAGGCCGCGCTGGAGGCCCGCGACCGTCGCCGTTGCGGCCAGGTGGCGCCGCCGCAGGGGCTCTACCTGACGGGGGTGGACTACGGCGGCACGCCGCCGGCGAGCGTCGAGGACGCCGGAAACGCCGAGGACGAGGACGACGAGTAGGCCGCCTCACTGCCCATCGAACCGTGCGTTCAGCACGCAGGTGACTTCGCCCCCTGGGCCGACCTTCACGGTCGCGGGGCCGCCGCCCAGCTCGTAGAACACGGTCTGCCGCCCCGCCCGGACCGCCACGGCGCGCGGGCTGTTGAACTGGCAGACGTCGTAATGGAGGGCCTGCGGCCCCGTGGTGGTGAGCCCGCTGCAGGACGCCGCTCCGGAAATGCGCCAGAACCGGCGGCCTTCGAAGGTGAAGGTCTGGTCGAGCTTTCTCGACAGCTGGGCGACGCCGGCGGCGGTGGTCGGCGTGCATGGCCTGCCGGCCACGGTCCAGTAGGCGCGATCCTGAGCGCGTTCGACCTGGTCCTGCAGGATGAGGGCGGCCGCCACCAGCAGGGCCGACGCCGCCGCGAGCCATCCCCCGGCGGCGCAGACCCTTGCCGTCACCGTCGATGGGACTCTCATGCCACACACGCCCTGGCGCTGGTGAGGACGAAGCGGCTAGCGCCCACAAGGATTGCCGCTCGAGTAGGCTCTAGCCGACAGCGCACTGGGAAGACGCCCCAGGAGACGCCGCAGGTGCAGGACAGCGCCTCCTGAAGTCCGATCAGAATTACACGTGTACGATCAATGTCAATCTACGCTTGTAAATCTTTCTGACGGCGCCAAGCTGGGGCCACGGAGGACTCCCATGCACATCACCTCAGCGGAAAGCTTCATCATGGAGGCCCTCTGGCGACGAGGTCCTCTGAGCGCCGACGATCTGATCGACGATCCGGGCAAGCCCCAGGGCTGGGGCGGGGCCACGGTGAAGACCCTGATCAACCGCCTGCTCAAGAAGAGCGCACTCAAGTCCGAGCGGATCGACGGGCGGGTGCGCTACGTCGCCCAGGTGGCGCGGGTCGACTATGTGCAGAGCGAGAGCCAGGGCCTGCTCGACCGGCTGTTCGAGGGCAGCCTGACTCCGCTCGTCGCCCACTTCGCCGAGCACCGGACGCTGAAGCCGGACGAGATCAAGCGGCTGAGGCGCCTGCTGGACGATCTCGACGATGACCGCTGATTTCCTCCTCGCCACACTGCTGAGGGCCCAGGCCGCGGCCAGCCTCGCCATCGTCCTCGTGCTGCTGCTCCGCGGGCCGGCGCGCCTCCTGATCGGGGCGGAGCTGACCTATCGGCTCTGGGCCGTGGCGCCGATCGCGGCGGTGGTCAGCCTGTTCCCGTCGCTGTCCGAGTTCG
>DASYBX010000078.1:0-13767 GCA_036500495.1 Caulobacteraceae bacterium | reverse complement strand
CGAACGGGAAGTAGACGATGAACTCCTTGGCTTCAGCCACCGGCGGCGGAGGCGGCGGGGGCGGAGGCGGCGGAGGCGGCGGGGGAGGCGGCGGGGGAGGCGGCGGCGGCGGGGGAGGCGGCGGCGGCGGGGGCGGCGGCGGCGCGGCGAACGAGTAGCGCAGGCCGACGGTCACCGCATGATCCTGCAGGCCACCGCTGAAGGCGCCCACGGGGATGAGCGGCCCGGTGCCACCCACCGAGCTGTGCCACTTGAACTTGTCGCCGTCCTGGTAGTGGTAGGTCACATCCAGGTTCAGGCGGTCCGACACCTTGAACGCCAAACCGGCCAGGACCTGCCAGGCGAACTTGGTGTCGTTGGTGTTGGTCGTCAGGGCCTGCGTCGGGGCGGTCGGGGTGAGCGCCGAGGTCTTGAAGTTGATCTCGCGGGCGCCGACGCCGGCGCCGACGAAGGGGTTGATCCGGGAGTTGGGCATGAAGTCATAGATGACATTGCCCATGTAGCTCCAGGTGTTGACCGACCCGCTCGGCGACAACAGGCTGTTGGGGCCCGAGGAGATGCCCTTCAGGCCGCCATCGCGGTAGCCGATCTCGCCTTCCAGCCGCCAGTTCGGGGTGAACTGGTAGCCGACGCGCCCGTCGACCACCCAGCTGTCCTTCAAGCTCCACTTGGAGGAGATGCCCGGCGAGGAAGCGTGGATGTCCTGCGGGAAATGGATGCCGCCGTCGATCGCGCCATACCAGCCCACGGCCTGAGCCGAGGCGCCCGTGCCGACAGCGGCGAGCGCCGCAGCCAGGGCGGACCCGATGAGAAGTTTGGTTTTCATATCAAGAGCCCTCTTTATGCCCTCTGCTCTGAGCCGGGTTTACCGGCCGCTTATAACAGCCCGAGGCGAAAAGTGCGTGACCTGGGAGTCACACACATCCCGCTTTCAGTCCCATTCCGCCTGTTTTACCAGGCGTTCGATCGTCAGTGTCGCCGAAACACGGGCGGGACCCAGGCATTGATTCTCGATCCTGGACAATTCGCCCGCCAAGGCCGCGCTCGATTTCGTGCGGTGTATAGATGAACGTCGCTTTGGCCCCTCGTGATTTCGCAAGGCGCAGCTCCCGCCCCTCGCGTAAGCTTGGCGCAAGACTTGCGACAACATTGTGACGCTTGATTTCGATAGCGTCGCGTGCGGCCATGTCGCCCCTGTTCCCGTCCGGGCCCAACCCCCGAACTACGCCGGAAATGGCCCACAGCCAAGTTGGTTCCGCTGCACCGCAAAAATAGCTCGCGGCTGAGGCGAGCTTGACCGTAATTGAGGTGGGCAGCGCGTCGCACTTGCGCAAGGAGGGCTTCGTCGCTAGGTTCCGCGCCCTCGCTCGACCCCGACATGGAGAGGTGGCTGAGTGGTTGAAAGCACCGCACTCGAAATGCGGCATACTCGCAAGGGTATCGGGGGTTCGAATCCCTCCCTCTCCGCCAGGGCTTGAAAAGGCCCAACAGCTTCAGAAGCACGGGTGTTTACGGGGTTGCAGGCGCCGCCATGTGCAAAGGGCGGCCGACCGCGTGTCCGTCTCGGCATGATTCAATCAATTTGCTGGCCGCCATCCCGTGGCTATCGCAGGCTGGGCGTCATGGTTTCGATGTCCGACGCCCTGCTCGAGGCTTTCGACCTGCAAAGCCACTGGTGCGCCGATCTGGGCTCGCCATTCAGCGCGGCCCTGCTCCAGCGTGCGCGCGAGAACGCCAGCGCCGGCGGGCTGGCCGCGGCCCTGCTCGTCCCCTGGCGCGAGGCGAGCTTCGACCAGGTGCGCGACGAGGCGGTCGCCCTGCGCTTCCTCGGCGCTCTGCACGCGCTGGTTCTCGGCGGCCAGGAACCTGCCTTGGCGGCGGCCTACCCCGCCACAGGATCGGGCGACGCCGCCCAGGCCTGGAGCGTGGTCGAGAGCCTGCTGGCGCGCCGGCATGACGCCATCGCCGCCTTCATGACCCATGAGCCGCAGACCAACGAGGTGCGGCGTTCGATCTGCCTGGTCGGCGGTTTTCTGCAGGCGGCCGCCGAGTACGGCCTGCCCTTGCGATGCTTCGAACTCGGGGCTAGCGCGGGGCTCAACCAGTCGTGGGACAAATACCGCTATCAGCTGGGCCCCTCCGCCTGGGGCGATCCGGACTCGCCCCTGCATATCGACACCGACTGGACAGGCGCGCCGCCCGCGATCGACGCCCGGGTCGAGGTGATCGAACGGCGCGCCTGCGACCGACGGCCGATCGACCTCGGCAGTCCTGACGAGCGTTTGCGGCTGCGCGCCTATGTCTGGGCCGATCAACGGGATCGGCTTCGGCGGCTGGACGCGGCGATCGCCCTGGCTCTGGACCGCCACGTGATCGTGGAGGCCGCCGATGCGGCGGTTTGGGTGCTGCAATCCGCGCCACGCCCCGGCGCCGTCACGGTGCTCTACCACTCCGTGTTCTGGCAGTACGTGCCCGCTGCCGGTCAGGCGGCCCTGAGCGCGGCGATCGAGTCGCACGGCGCAGCCGCCACGCCGGAAGGCCCCTTCGTCTGGCTCAGGATGGAGCCCGTCGCCGCAGGCTTCGAGGTGCGCTCGACGACCTGGCCCGGCGGCGTGACCCGGACCCTGGCCGAGGTCCATCCCCACGGCGCCTGGGTGAAGTGGCTCCAGGTGTAGCGGCGGACAGTTGCCCTCTACCCGACGAACCCCGTCTTCCAGGCCTTGCTGTCCGGCCCGTATTTGATCGTGAGCAGCCTGTAGCGATCGGTGGAGGCCGCGTGGCACTCCTTGAACACGGTCAGGTAGCGCCGGTAGCCGTCCTCCCCGATCACCAGGGGGTTGGGCGTCCCGGCCTTGCGCACGCGCTCGTCGGCGATCCTGGCGAGGGTGGCGCCGAGGAAGGGATGCCCTTCGAGCGCCACGTCCACATGGTTGGCGGCCGCCGCCTCCCCCAGGTGGTCCAGCGACTTGGCGTAGATCGGCCGCATCGCCATGGGCATCGACTTCAGGCCCCAGCCCGCGCCGCCGAACAGCAGGGCCATGTGCGGCTGGCCGTGGTCGGTCACCGCGAACATCACCGACAGGGCGCCGACCGTATGGCCGGGCGTGAGCAGGATGGTGAAGGTGCGGTCGCCGACCGTGATCCTGTCGCCGTCGGCCGCGACCACGTCGCGCCGGGGCGGCGCGCCAGCGCCGGTCTGCGGCAGCTTGTCGACCACGTCCCAGTCGGGACCGGTCATGACCACGCGGGCCTTGTAGCGGTCCTGCAGGGTCTTGGCCCCGCCGAAGTGGTCCTCGTGGCTGTGGGTGGCGATGACGTAGGTGATCTGATCCGGCGTGATGCCGACCTTCTTCAGGTGCGGGATCAGGTAGCGGTCGGTCTGGCCGGGCAGCAGGCCGTCGATCAGCACCACCCCCTTGGAGGTCTTGATCGCGTAGGCGCCGATGTCGCGCAGGCCCACGTAGTACACGCCGTCGAAGATCTCGGTCGGCTCGAAATCCTGGTCGTTCGCGCTCATGCGGCTCCCGGCCCAGAACTGGCCGACCAGGTCGCCGCCATATTGGGCGTTCAGGCACATCATGTCGGCCTGCCAGGCGAAGTCCTTGCCCGCGGCGCTGTGGGCCGCGGCCACGTGCGCCTCCAGATCGGTCATCAATCCCGCCGGCGTCTCCTGCGCCTGCGCTCGCGGCGCGAAGGCCATCAGAGCGGCGGCGGCCAACCAAATCCCCTTCTGCATCCCATCCTCCTGCCTTCCGGCCGCGCGCTCGCGTCGACGGAGCCCAGCCAGGGCCCCATCATGTCCCACTATTTGGGAAATTTGACCTCCCGAAACGCCCACAACCTCGCGGCCGGCGGCCCTTTACGGCTATCCGCGCTAGGGCTTGGCCGCGTGGTGGCCCACCGCCCAGACATAGGCCGCGAGCTCGGTCAGTTCGGCGTCGCTGAACTGCATCCCGCCCTTGGGCGGCATGGCGATCTTGAACCGTTTCGGCTTGGACACGCCGTCGGAGATGGTCTTGCGGATGCCCGGCAGAGCCCCGTCGCTCCACAGCCAGGCGCCGGCGGTCAGGTCCGGACCGATCGGCGTACCCTTGGCCTCGGGCCCGTGGCAGTTGCGGCAGGCGGACCTGCCGAACAAACGCTGGCCCGCGGCCACCTGGTCGGCGTTGCCGCCCGGCGGCGTGGGCAGGGCTGGTGCGCCTGCCGCGGCGGGCGGAGCAGCGGTCTTGGCGGGAGCGGGCCGGGTCTGCGCCAGGCATGGGGGGGCGAAGGCGGCCAAGGCGAGCGCCGCCAGAAGCATCGAATTGTGGGGGGTCACTAGGGCCTCCGATTGTCGGGGAAGGGTTGAAAAGGTGGGTAGGTCAGCGCCCGCCGGGCCGCCGCTGCTCGACCACCTGCACGGCCAGCAGGCTGGCCGGTTCGGTGGCGCTGGCGTTCTCGCTGACCCGATGGGTGTGGCCGGCCGGCAGGTAGAAGGTCTCGCCCGCGTGGTAGGTGGTCACCGGGCCATCGTCGGCGGCGGAGCGCACCGCGCCCGTCAGCACATAGACGAACACCGCGTTGGGATGGACGTGGCTGGGGTCCTTGCCGCCCGGCGGATAGGACACCTTGCTGGCCGACAGGGCCTTGCCCGGCACGTCGAACAGGGTGGTGGTCGATATCGGGGCGATGGTCGAGTCCGGCTTCTGCGGCGTGGCCGGGGCCGGGGCCGTGGCGGCTGCGGCGGCGGCAAGCAGGGCGAGCAACATGGGGAGGCTCCTTGGGTTCTAAAAGCGGTAGTTGACCTGCATCCCGATCTCGCGCGGACGCTGGTACAGCTGGTTGACGAAGGGGTTGAAGTTGCCGAACAGGGCGCAGCTCGGGTCCCTGGCGCTGCACTGGGTGACGCCGATCCCGGCGTTGCCGACCTTCTCGCTCCAGTCCAACAGGTTGTTGGCGAAGACGTTGAAGTCCCAGGCCCGGTAGCGGATGCCGAGGCGTGTGTTCACCACGTCGTTGGCGCCCACGTGCAGGACGTAGCGGCTGTAAGACGCCACCCCGAAGGAGCCGGGCTGGGTGTAGCCGCTCTGCCACTGGTAATCGACGCGCAGGTAGGGGTTGTAGGCGCCGAAGGTCTTGTCCCAGGTCCCGCTCAGCGACAGCTGCCAGGGCGGCACGGGGAACGGATCCCCCGCATTCACCGCGGGCGGTCCGATGCCGGGTCCGCGCGGACCGGCGACCGGATCGATGTAGCGGGCGTCGTCGTAGCCGGCGGCCACGTCGAAGGTCAGAGACTGGATCGGGCGGTACTGGCCCTGCAGGTCGACGCCCTCGCTGCGCGCCCGCCCGCCGTTCTCGGTGAAGCCCTGGCCGCAGGTCAGGGTGAGGGTCGACTGGATGCCGCTCCAGTCGATCCGGTAGAGCGCGGCGTTCACCTGCATCCTGTTGTCGAACAGCCGGAATTTGCCGCCCAGCTCATAGTTCCACACCGTGTCGGGGCCGTAGGTTATGGGGGCGTCGGTGGCCTTGATGCCGTACAGCGCCAAGCCCGCCGCGCAGGTGGTCTGGCCCACCGGCGAATTGACCCCGCCCGACCGGAAGCCCGTGGCGGCGTCGAAGTAGAGCAGGTCGTTGGCCGTGAGCTCGTAGGTCAGGCCGAACTTGGGCGTGGTCGGCCAGTTGGTGGTCGAGCCCGAGGCCGAGCCGCCGATGGAGTTGGGATATCGCGAGCCCAGGTAGCCGGCCTCGTAGGTGTCGAACCTGAAGTTCAGGCGCGTGAAGCGCAGGCCCACCGTCGCCTTCAGCTTGGGCGTGAGGTAGTAGCTGGCCTCGCCATAGGCAGCCATCTCCTCGTCGTTCATATGGGCATTGAGCTCGGTGGCGTAGTTCTTGTCCGTCGGCACCACGCCAAAGCGCTGCACCGCGTTCAGCCCCCAGAAGCCTTCCAGCGACTGGTCGATGTTGCTGTCGGGATACTGGTAGTGGTTGTTGATGCGCTGGTTCGAATAGAACAGACCGAACACCCAGCTCAGCGGCCGGCCGTCACCCCGGGACGACAGGCGCAGCTCCTCCTCGAGCCCCTCGCGCGTGGTCGCGCTCTGGAAGTGGCCGGGATAGTCGGGGAAGGCGCCCCACAGGGGGAAGCCGACGATCGGCGCGCCCGTCTGCGGGTTGGTCGGGCCCCCGGTGAGGTACTGGTAGAGCGTCTGGTCCTCGCCGCCGGCGTTCTCGGCGTAGGTGCGGTCGTGCACCAGCGAGGTGATCGACTTCACGTTCATGGCGTCGAAGTCGTAGTTCAGCGTGGTCGAGAGAACGTCGAGGTCGGTGTAGCGCCCGGTCAGCTCCTGCTGGTTCAGCAGGTAGGCGATCTGGCGGCCCTGCGGGAACGGCCCGTAGTTCAGGGCCGGCCGCGTGAACTTGGCAGGGTTGGCCGAGCTGCAGGGGATCTCGGTCGGCTGCACCGCGCTGGCCGCCGGCGCCGTGCCCATGGGCAGGGCCGGCTGCTGGGCCACGAAGGTCGCGAACACCGAGGTGTCGAAACAGCGTTGCAGCGTCGAGAACGTCTCGCTCGGGGACGCGAGTTGGCCATTGGCGCTCTTTGAGAGGACCGTGGTGGGCGAGACGATCTGGGAATGGGCGGAATCGCGCGAAGCATAGGCCGTGGCCAGCACGCTCGCCCGTTCGTTCACCTGCCACAGCACCGAGCCGCGCACCATCTCCTGGCCGGTGCGGTCCACGTCGCTGCCGAGCTTCTGCAGGGTGTAGGGCGAATAGGCGTCGATGTAGCCGGGGTTGGCGCGGGTCAGGGCGCTGAGGCGGAAGCCCAGCTTGTCCTTGACGATGGGCCCCCCGACGGCGAGGCCCACCTCCCCGCCCTGGCCGCCGAGGTTCAGGGACGTGCCCTCCACCCGCACCAGGCCTGAATAGTCGGTCAGGTCGGGCGCCGGGGTGATGAAGCGCACCGTACCGCCCTGGGAGGAGCCGCCATAGAGGGTGCCCTGCGGCCCCTTCAGCACCTCGACCCGCTGCAGGTCGAACAGGATGGGCAGGGGCGCGCCGTTGTTCTGCACCACCCCCGCGTTGTTGCGCCGAGTCAGGGAGGTGTCGTCCATGTAGACGCCGGTCGTGGCCGCGCCCGCGCTGGCGTAGACCCCGCGGATGGTGAAGATGCCCACGCCCGAGGTGCCGACAGTCTGACCGCCCATTCCGGTGGGCGGCACGCTGAGACCGGGCACCACCCGGCTCAGGTCCTGGGCCGACTCGATCCCCAGCAGATCCAGGTTCCTCTGGGTGAGCGCGGCGATCGACAGCGACACGCGGTTGGCCGTGCTGGTCTGGCGGGTCGCGGTCACCACCACCTCGTCCAGGCCGATCGCCTCGGGCGCGGCCACGGTCACCCTCACCGACGCAGAGGCGGGGGGGCCGACCGAGGGCTGGACGTCGGCGATCTTCTGCCGCAGGGGCTTGGGCGCCAGGTGCGCCGCGCCGCGCACGATCAGGCTGCCGGTCGGGTCGCGCACCACCTCGAGGTCGGTGTCGGCGATCAGGCGCCGGGCGGCGTCCTCGGCGGTCATGACGCCTTCGATCGGTTCGGCGCGCAGGCCCGCGGTCGCCTGGGGTTCGAACAGGATGTTGACGCCGCTCTGGCGCGCCAGGTCCTTCAGCGCCTGGGACAGGGGCTCGCCCGGGATGCTCACGGTCGGTTGCGGCGCGGCGAGGGCCGGCGCCCCTGCAAGGGAACCGGCGGCGACCGTGCACAGCAGCAACCGGCGCAAGCGCCGGACGTCACCAACCATGGGTCCTCCCTTATGTGGCGACTCTGGCGGCCGCCTGTCCCCTCAATGACGTGTCGAGATCGGGCTTTCCCCAACCTGATCGCAATTTAGTTACTTGGCTAGCTGGCCGGCTGGGGGTTGGCCGCGCCCGCAGGCCGGGCCGACAGCACCACGCGATCCGGCCGCACATCGACCGACACCGGCAGGAGGTTGGACACCGATACGGCGAAGCCTGCGCCGTCGTTGGCCTTGTAGACGCCGCTGATGCGCAGCAAGCCCACCCGGGAGTCTGCGATGACCAGAGGCCGCTGATTGTAGCGGTTCAGCTCGGCGACGGCCTGGGCCAGGGTCTCGTTCTCGAACACCACCCGCCCGACGTGCCAGGCGGTGAGGGCGTCGATCGGCGGACGGTCGGCCGACATGGCGTCGTGGCGGAACTGGATGCGGTCGCCCGGCGACATCAGCGCGCGGCCGGAGGGCGCCTCGACCAGCACCTTGCCCCGGGTGAGCAGGACGCTGGCTGTCTGGCCCTGGTGGGTCACGTCGAACACCGTGCCGACGGCGACCACCCGGCGATTGTCGAAGCTGACCTCGAAGGGCCGGTCTTCGCACTTGGCCACTTCGAAGTGGGCGCGGCCGCCGACCAGTTCGATGGCGCGCTTGTGCTTGGTCAGCAGCACCTTCACCGTGGTCGAGGTGTCGAGCATCATCACCGAGCCGTCGGCCAGGCTCACCAGCCTCTGCTCGCCCACGGCCGTCGCGAACTGCTGGGTCCTGGGCGCGGTCCACAGCCAATAGGCGCCGCCGGCGCCGACGGCCAGCAGCAGCGCGGCCGCGATCCCCAGACCCGCCAGGGCGCGGCGAGGCCGTTGCGGCTCGCGCACGGCCTGCGCCTCGGCCAGGACCCCGCCGGCGATATCCCACGCACTATTGACCTGGTCGAAGGCCCGGCGATGGCGCAGGTCCTCGTTGAGCCAGGTCTGGAAGCCGACGTCGTCGGCCGACACACGTTCGTCCGAACGCAGCCTGGCCAGCCAGGCGGCCGCCTCGGATCGGATCACGTTGTCGGATCGGTCACTCGCCATCAGTCGTCTTTCATCCGCTCGGCGAGGAACAGCGCTGCCTTGGCGATGTGCTTCTCCACGGCGCTTACCGTAATCCCTAGCTGGTCGGCAATCTCTCGGTACTTCATCCGCTCCAGCCGATGCATGAGGAACACCTGCCGCGTGCGGGGGCTGAGTTCGCCCAGCGCACGCTGCACCCGGACAAGACGAGCGCGGGCCGCGAAAACCTCATCCTGCAACGGCATGTCGTCGACCAGGCCGATCGGGTCGGTGCGCAGGCGCCCTTCCCGCGCGGCCGGGCCGCGATGCTCGTCATGGGCCAGGTTCACCGCCGTGCGCACCAGATAGGCCGCCGGATTGGTGATCGTCGCCCGGTCGCGGTATTCCTGGAGCTTGACGAAGGCGGCGTGCAGCAGGTCTTCGGCGTCGTCCGCGCGCGTGGCCGAGGCGACGCGCCGCAACAGAGCGCGCCATCCCTTCGGATCGGTGACGAACAGAGCCATTCCCCCTTCCCGCGTCGTTATCGGAGCCGCCGCACCCCTCGCCGGTGGGGGGGAGCCTGTCGCAATGGGGACGGCGGAACCTCGTTTTTCGGATTCAAGCATGACGGTTTGCCGGCGCACGCGTCAACCGCGCCGGACTCTCCTACTCGAGGGGGGACGTGGGCGATGCGATCGCCGCGGACGGCGCCGATCCGCGGGCTCCTGCAGGCCTCGATCGCCACGGCGGCGTCGCCGAAGCCGAAGCCAGCGCGGGCGGACCTATGCCGTGCCCCGACGGACGGGCCAGCGGCGTTGCGCCGGCCGCGAGCAGTTTCGCAAACTCCCTCACGCCAAACCCTCCCTACTTTTTTATTGGCTTCCACGATGACGGTTGACGCCGGCGGTTTCCTCAGCAGTCCAGCAGCAGCGCTTGACTGATTCGGCGCAAAAAATGAGGCAGGCTTTCGGCCTGCCTCAGTCAGGGGAAATCAATGGAGGGCGTGAACTAGAAGCGGGCCTTCAGGCCGACGAAGAAGCGACGGCCGAAGGGATCGTAGAAGGCCGGGTTGGTGTAGCCGGCGCCGCTCGACGCCACGGTCTGTTGCACGCCGTTGACGTAGACGGCGTTGGTGGCCGCGGTCGTCGGAGGCTGGGCGTCGAACAGGTTCTGGATGCCGGCGCGGAGCTGGAGCCCGTGGGGCAGGGTCCAGTTGGTGGTCAGGTCGAAGATGTCGTAGGCGCTGGTCGGCAGGGTCGAGTTGCCCGGCGCAACCGCCGTGGCGGCATTGACCTGAGGCAGGTGCCGCCAGTTCAGGTTGAAGGTGGCCGGCCCGATCGAATAGCCGAAGGTAGTGTTCAGCTTGTAGCGGTAGGCGCCGCCGTTGGTGCCGGTCAGCGTCGGCCCGAGCGTCCCATACCAGCGTTGCACCGCCTGCCCCGGCCCCGAGATGGTGTCGTAGTTGCCGAGGAAGTTGGCCACCATGCTCAGGGAGAAGCGGCCGGGGAGGTTCTTGCGCAGGTCCTCCAGGGCGAAGCTCCAGTCGAGCTGCAGGTCCACGCCACTGGTGTCGATGGTGGCCAGGTTGGCCGCCGGCGTGGTCGTCAGCGCCTCGCCGCCGGTCAGCGGCGTGCGCTGCGCCGCCTGGCAGTAGATCGACGCCGCCGCCGTCGCCACCGGCTGGGTCAGGCACTGCTGATAGACGTAGTCCACCGAGGTGAACTCGATCGCGTTGTCGATGTGGATCTTATAGTAGTCGACCGAGACGGTGATCCGGCTGAACAGCGGGTTCTGCAACGGCGACTTCAGGACCGCGCCCGCCGTGAAGGTCTTGGCCGTTTCGGGCAGCAGATTGGGGTTGCCCTGCACATTGACCCAGCCGACGGCCGAGGGGCCCGGCGCAGGTTGGGTCACGCCCGTCGTGTTGTAGTAGTACTGCGCCGACTGCGCGCCCATCAGGTTCTTGCAGATCTGCAGGGCATTCTGGGCGCCGGCCAGGCCACCCTTGTTGGCGACCGGCGCGGTGAGCCCGGTCACGGTGGCCTGGGAGCCGCCGGCGCCGTAGGGCGCGGTGGACAGCAGCGAGCAGGGGTCGCCGTAGCTGGAGCCCGGGCCGAACACTTCCGTAAGGCCTTCGTAGAGTTCGCCGAGGTTGGGCGCGCGCACGGCGAGGTTGTATCCGCCGCGCAGCCGGACCCAGTCATTGAGCTCGTAGTCGCCCAGGATCTTGTAGGTGAAGCCGCCCTTCGACCGGTTGTAGCTGGAATAACGCAGGCCCGGGTTGAGGGTGAGGCTCTTGATGAACGGCAGGTTGGCCAGGATCGGGATCGACAGCTCGCCGTAGCCTTCCTTCACGTCCTGCGACACGTTGGAATAGGCTGCCGGATAGACGCCCACCACCTGGTCGGTGAACGACTGGTTGCTGCCCAGGATATCAGGATTGAAGATCAGGGCGTCGCGGCGGTAGTCGGCGCCCAGGGAGGCCTTCACCGTGCCCGCCGGCAGCTGGAACAGGTCGCCCGAGGTGTCGAACTCGACCACGTCCTGCGTGGTGATGTCCATGCTCTGCAGCGGCGCGTTGACCGCCGCCAGGCAGTCCGCCGACGGGGCGGCGCCGTTGAACAGGGTGTTGTAGAAGCCGGTGGTGCAGCTGACCTTGGCGTTGCCGTAGTTGGCGTTAGGGCTGACGATCACGCCCGGCTGGGTGGCGAGGTTGGCCGGCGGCGGCTGCAGGTAGTAGTTGCCGTTAGGCTGGTAGTAGTTGCCCTGGAAAGTGCCCTGGCCATAGTTGTTGGCCGTGAACAGGGCCTGCAGCCGGGTGAGGGAAAACTCGCCGGTGGCGACGGTGTATTCCATCGAATCGCTGTGCGAGCCGTCCAGCGACCAGTTCCAGTTGGAGCCGCCCGGGAACTTGCCCTTCAGGCCGGCGCGAATCTGCCAGACGGTATTGGTGTCGTCCGTCCCCCACGGCGGCAGGATGCCGGTGTTGACGTTCGGCAGCCAGTTCAGCTGCCACGGCGCGTTGGGGTTCGTCCGGCTGTTTAGCAGGGTCGCCAGGGCGGCCGGCACGGGGTGACCCGAGGCCACGCCGTTGGTCGCCTGGTCATAGGGGATGTTGACGGTCCACCCGGTCAGGAACGAAGGCGGATACTGGGTGAAGTGGGTGGTGGTGTGCGTCTCGGCGAAGTTGGCCTGGAAGGTGGCCGTGACCCAGTCGTTGATGTCGTAGTGGCCGTTGGCGAACATCGACCAGCGGTCGAGGGGCGTCTGGATGTCGCCGATGTCTTCGTTGTTCTTGATCAGCTGGACGACCTTGCCCGTCGCCGGGTTGACCGCATTGGCGTAGGCGACGGTGGTGCCGTTGACCGCATTGGGGTTCTGGGAAACCCCGCCCGGGGCGACCGCGCCGGTGCCGAGCATCCCGGTGTAGACCGAATTGCCCTGGAACCAGAAAGCGGTGTTGAGGGGGATCGATCCGGCTGGCGCGTTCGGGAACACCGACGCGACGGCCGAGGCGCTGATCGGATTGGAGGTCAGCGGGGTGAACTCGGTGCCGAAGGGGAAGCCGTTGACCGGCGAGACCGTCGGGTCGTTCCAGCCCTTGGTGACCCAGGCGTGGTTCTTCTCCAGGGTGGGGTCCTGCGTGAACCGCTCCAGGGAGATGGTCATGTTGCCCCGGTTGTCGGCGAAGTTGGTCCCCATGATCGCGCTGACGCTGAACTGCTTGCCGTCGCCGCCCGCCTGGTTGATGCCCTCCTGCATGTCCAGGTCCAGGCCCTGGAAGTTCTTCTTCATGACGAAGTTCAGCACCCCGCCGACGGCGTCGGCGCCGTACACGGCCGAGGCGCCGCCGGTGATCACTTCGACGTGGTCGACCATCGCCGTGGGGATGGTGTTGAGGTCGATGACCAGCTCGCCGTTGACCGGCGCGCCGCGCTCGCCGTCGATCAGCACCAGGTTCCGGTTGGGGCCCAGCCCCCGCAGGCTGGCGGTCGAGATGCCCACGGAATGGGTGGGGGTCGGGAAGTGGTCGCCGGTGTTGTCGCGGCCGGTCATGTTCTGGTCGGGGCTGAACTCCGGCAGCTTGTTCAGGCTGGACTGGATCTGCAGGTCGGCCTGGGTCATCAGCGACTGCGAGGTCACCGTCACGATGGGACTGTTGGAGGTGTAGTCACGACGGGCGATGCGCGAGCCGGTGACCACGACCTCGGCCACCGCTTGGTCGGACTTGCCGTTCGCCGTGGCGGGCTGGGCGGGGACAGTGGCGAGCGGAGCCGCCTGGGCGAAGGCCGCACCTGCCGGAAGCAGGATCGCCATGGAGATGGCCGCGCTGCCAGCGCCGCAAAGCAGGCGCCTCATACCGGCGGAATGGCCCTTCGCCCCACGTGCGGCGGAATACAGACGGTGTTCGCCCAGGTTATCTTTGCTCATGTTCCTCCCTCTTTTCTTTGTATTTCGATGATGCCGAGTTGACTGGACTTGTCGGCGCCACACACGTTGTGCTCAGGCCGCAGAACATCGATCGCAGCAGGCATTGAGCGCCTGCACGGGTTCGGTATTGTTTGGCTTGCGCTATCGAATCGCTTTATCGTCGTGAGCAGAGCTCCGAATGGCGTCGGCTTATCTTGGCCTTAGACGCAAGACGGGCGCGCCTCGGATTTTCCTCAGCGGACGTCGCGAGATTTTTTGGGCGGGACGTCTGGCGCGCGCTGACGCCGCCAAGCCGTGACGCATCGAGGCGCAGGCGCCGCGTCTGGAGCTATCGGAACACGGAGGACAGAGGCGAACGGGCGCCGGCAAGGCGACGCCGGTGAGCTTGGGCGCTCTAGTGGGCCGGAGCGGCCCGCTGCTTGGCCGCGGCCTCGTCGACCCAGGCCTCCCACTGGCGCACGATGCGTTCGGACCGGTTGACCTCGTACTTGTTGAGGAAGTTCGGCGGGCCCAGGCGCAGGGTCTCCAGCTCCACCTCG
>DASYBX010000077.1:0-5540 GCA_036500495.1 Caulobacteraceae bacterium | reverse complement strand
ACCGACGAGGGACCGGGCGGGGCGGTGATGGTCACGCCGCCGTTGGGATCGCCGTTGGTCCAGCTCCCATCCGCGCCCACGGCCATCGCCTGGCCAAGGTAGTTGTAATAGGTGGTCATCCCCGAGTCTCCAACCCTGGCTTAGCGGAATTGGAACGCCGACACGGGCACAAGGTTCGCGGCGGACTACACTTAAGTTCTAAATTGAAACAGCAAAGCTATTGTTCAAATAAGCTTTACCGTAAGGCGAAAGTCATGAGCTGAGCTGTAGTTTCTGCAGGATTTCCAGAAGCTTCACCTTGTCAAAAGAACGCCGGCCTCCCCGTCGAAGCAGGGAGGAGCGGCGAAAATTCAGCCGGACAAAATTTCGGTTCAGGCCATGCCTTCCTTGAAGGTGACCAGCATCTGCTTCCAGGCCCGCTCGGCCTCTTCCTTGTTGTAGACGGCGCCGTCGGGCAGGCACCAGCCGTGATTGGCCTTGTAGACCTCCGCGCCGCAGGGGTTGCCGGCGGCGGCCCAGGCGGCCTTCAGCTTGTCGGCGATGTCGGGCTTCTGCATCGCGTCGTTCTGGGCGATGGCGAAGAAGGTCTTGGCCTTGATCTTGGGGGCCAGCAGGTGCGGGCTCGACGGCTGGTCGGTGACCAGGCCGTTTCCCGGGTGGCAGGCCATGGCCGCGCCGACGCGGTCGGGCCGGATGGCCGAGGCCTGGACCACGCGCGGGCCGCCCATGCAATAGCCGTTGACGCCGAGCTTGGCCTTCTTGGACACCTGCTGCAGGCCGTCGAGATAGGCGAGCCACGCGGTCTCGTCCTTGGTCGTGCCGTCAGCGGTGATGGCCGAGGTGTGGGGCTGCAGCTTGGCCCCGTCCTTGGCGAAGTTGAAGCCGGCCTGCTCGGCCGGCGTCAGCAGCGCGCCCTTCTTGGTGCGGTAGAAGGGGTTGGGAATCAGCACCGTGTAGCCTTCGCCGGCCAGGCGCTTGCCCATGTCGCGGAACGCGGGGCGCAGGCCGAAGATGTCAGTGAAGATCAGCACGCCCGGGAACGGGCCCTTGCCGGCGGGGGTATAGAGCGCCGCGTCGGTCTCGCCGTCGGGCGTCTTGATCGAAACCTCGGTCTCCTTGACGCCCGCCGCCTGGGCGTTGGCCCCCCAGGCTGCGCCGATCGCGGCCCCGGCGGCGATGGAGGCGGCCGTGAATGCCCTCCGGTTGATCTCAGAATCGCACATGCTTTCCTCCTGCCAATCTGGCTGGCCTCTTCGGGCTCGGGCGCGGAGGTTAGTCCCGGCGATGGGTGTCGTCACTCACAACAGATGACGAACGGCCAAGGCCCCCTATATCTGCGGCCATGCCCCAGTTGTCCGTTCTCGACCTCGCCCCCGTCCCCGAAGGCTCCGACCCGGGGCAGGCTCTGCGCAACAGTCGCCATCTGGCGCAACAGGCCGAGCGGCTGGGCTATGCCCGCTACTGGCTGGCCGAGCACCACAACATGCCCGGCATCGCCAGCGCCGCCACCACCGTGGCGATCGGCTATGTGGCCGAAGGCACGAGTCGTATCCGCGTGGGCTCTGGCGGAATCATGCTGCCGAACCACGCCCCCCTGCAGGTGGCCGAGCAGTTCGGCACGCTGGAGGCCCTCTATCCCGGCCGCATCGACCTCGGCCTCGGCCGCGCGCCCGGCACCGACAGTCCGGCGGTTCGCGCGCTCAGGCGCACCCTGATCGGCGGGGAGGACCGCTTCCCGCAGGACGTGGCCGAGCTGATGGCCTACCTCGGCGAGCCGCAGGAGGGCCAGGCGGTGGTGGCGACGCCCGGCGCAGGCGCCAAGGTGCCTGTGTACATCCTCGGCTCCTCGACCTTCGGGGCGCAGCTGGCGGCCTACATGGGCCTGCCGTTCGCCTTCGCCTCGCACTTCGCGCCCCAGGCCCTGGAGGCGGCCCTGGCCTACTACCGGCAAGGCTTCCGCCCGTCGGCCCAGCTGGAGCGGCCCTATGTGATGCTCGGGGTCAACGCCTGCGCAGCCGAGACCGACGAGGAGGCGCGCCACCTGTTCAGCTCGACGGAGCAGGCCTTCGTCAACCTGCGAACCGGCCGGGCGGGACGCCTGCCGCCGCCCAAGCCGGGCTATCGCGAGGGCCTGGAGCCGGCCTATCGCGCCATCCTCGACAGCGTGCTCGAGCGCGCCGTGGTGGGCGGGCCCGAGACGGTGCGCCAGGGCCTGACGAGGTTCGCCGAGGCCCATGGCGCCGACGAACTGATCATCACCACCCAGACCTTCGACCACGCCAAGCGCGTGCGCTCGTTCGAGATCATCGCCGAGGCGATGGGGCTGGATAACAGCTAAACGCGACCTCTCCCGCTCGCGGGAGAGGGGGACCATCGGCCGAGCGGAGCGCAGAGCCGATGGTGGAGAGGGCGCGCCGGCTCGTGGCCCGGTTGGTTTCGCAGTTCTAAGCGACGGCGCGGCCGCGCGCCCTCTCCACCACCCGCTCTGCGCCCAGCTGACGCCGGGCTCGGCGGGCGGTCCCCCTCTCCCATTCGCTGCCACGAATGGGAGAGGTCGCGATCAGTTCAGCGCCGCGTCCAGCGTGATCTCGGCGTTCAGCACCTTGGAGATCGGGCAGCCCTTTTCGGCGGCTTCGGCCAGTTGGCGGAACTTGGCCTCGTCGATGCCGGGGATGGTGGCGCGCAGGATGAGGGCAGACTTTTCGATCTTGAAGCCGCCGCCTTCGGGCACCAGCGACACGGCCGCCTCGGTGCTCATCTCGGTGGCGGCGAAGCCGGCCGCCTGCAACTGGAAGGCCAGGGCCATGGTGAAGCAACCGGCGTGGGCGGCGGCGATCAGCTCCTCGGGATTGGTGCCCTTCTCGTTCTCGAAGCGGGTCTTGTAGCTGTAGGGGGTGGAGTCGAGCACGCCGGAGTCGCTGGTCAGCGCCCCCGTGCCGTCCTTGCCCGTGCCCTTCCAGACCGCGCGCGCTTTCCGGATCATTCCCGTCTCCTCGTCCTTCTGGACCACCCAGGGCGGCCAACCTACCCCTGCACGGGCGGCGATCAACCTCGGCTTTGTCATGAAAAAACGTGACGGCCGGCCGGTACGGTGTCGAAATCCCGCCGAGCCGGGCGTCTAGCCGCGGACGCCATCGGCAACCCGCGTCCCTCAACCTGGGAGACCAAGCCATGCAGTACATGCTTCTGATCCACACCGACGAGGACCGCATGAAGGAGGTCGTGGCCAAGGCCAAGGGCGGCGCGCCGGAGATGATGGGCGCCTATCGCGCCTACACCGACGCCATGATGCAGGCCGGGGTGCTGGTGGCCGGCGACGCCTTGCAGCCCTCCGACACCGCCACCATCGTGCGGGTGCGCGACGACAAGACCCAGGTGCTCGACGGCCCCTACGCCGAAGCCAAGGA
The DNA here is from genome assembly GCA_036500495.1 of Caulobacteraceae bacterium. Lineage (GTDB taxonomy): Bacteria > Pseudomonadota > Alphaproteobacteria > Caulobacterales > Caulobacteraceae > BOG-938. Next base: position 2,133 of record DASYBX010000077.1, on the reverse strand, counting down.
GCAACTCGGCGGCTACTACCTGATCGAGGCCAAGGACCTGGACACCGCCCTGGAGTGGGCCGCCCGCTGCCCGGGCGCGGCCTGGGGCACGATCGAGGTGAGGCCTCTGATGGTGTTCGCCCGAACGCCGGCCACGGCCTGAGGGAGCGGCTTCGTCATGCAGTACATGCTCCTGATCATCGGCAACGCCGATCTCGTCGCCGCGGCCAAGGCCGAGGACATGCAGGCCCTGATGGGCGCGTTCATGGCCTACACCAAGGCCATGCAGGCCGCCGGGGTCTATGTGCACGGCAATCCGCTGAAGCCGGCGCCCACCGCCTCGACGGTGCGCTTGAAGGACGGCCAGACCCGGGTGCTCGACGGCCCCTATGCGGAGTCGCGCGAACAGCTCGGCGGCTACTTCCTGATCGAGGCGCCGGACCGGGCCACGGCCCTGGACTGGGCCGCCCGTTGCCCGGGCGTGCCCTATGGCGCGGTGGAGGTGCGGGAGATCGAGGTGATCCCGGGCCACAACGACCGTGCCGGCTGACGATCTGACGGGCCTGGAGGCGGGGCGGGCGGCGGAGAACGCCGCCCGCCATTCCTATGGCAAGCTGATCGCCTGCCTGGCGGCCCAGACCCGTGACCTGGCCGAGGCAGAGGACGCCCTGGCCGAGGCCTTCGCCCTGGCGCTGAAGGCGTGGCCGCAGAACGGCGTGCCAGCTTCCCCGGAAGCCTGGCTCCTGACGGCGGCGCGGCGCAGGGCGACGGACTTCGCCCGGCGGGGGCGCACGCGCAAGGACGCGGTTCCCCGGCTGAGCACCATGATCGAGGAGTTGCAGGCGGACGAGACCGCCGAGCGGCCGATCCCCGACGACCGCCTGAGACTGATCTTCGCCTGCGCCCACCCGGCGATCGAACCGGCGGCCCGTGCGCCGCTGATGCTGCAGACGGTTCTGGGCCTGGACGCCGCCGACATCGCCTCGGCCTTCCTGGTGTCGCCCGCCGCCATGGGCCAGAGGCTGGTGCGGGCCAAGCGCAAGATCCGCGACGCCGGGGTGCCGTTCAGCGAACCCGACCTGGAGACCGCGCCCGAGCGGCTCGACGCGGTGCTGGAGGCGGTCTACGCGGTGTTCACCCAGGGCTGGTCGGACCCGGCCGGCGCCGACCCCAAGTCGCGCGGCCTGGTGGAGGAGGCGCTGTTCCTCGGCCGGCTGATCGCCGAACTGCTGCCCGCCGAGCCCGAGCCCAAGGGCCTGTTGGCCCTGATGCTCTACGCCCACGCCCGCCGGGGCGCGCGCCGCGACGGCGAGGGCCGCTTCGTGGCCCTGGACGCCCAGGACTCAGGGCTGTGGGACACTCCGCTGATCGACCAGGCCGAGACCCTGATGATGGCCGCCCTGCCGCGCGGGCGCATCGGCCGCTTCCAGATCGAGGCGGCGATCCAGTCGGCCCATGTGCACCGGCGCCTGGGCGGCCCGACCGACTGGGGCGCGATCGTCGCCCTCTACGACAGCCTGCTGGCGGTGACCGGCTCGGTGGTGGCGGCCCTGAACCGGGCGCTGGCCCTGTCGCGGCGCGACGGCGCGGAAGCGGGCCTCGTGGCGCTGGAGGACCTGGCCGGCGACGCGCGCCTGCTCGACTACCAGCCCTACTGGGCGGCGCGGGCCGACCTCTGCGACCGCGCCGGCCGCGTGGCCGAGGCCGAGGAGGCCTATGAGCGCGCCATCGGCCTTGAGGCGGACCCGGCCGTCCGCGTGTCGTTGCAGGACCGGCTCGCATCCCTGATGGGGCGTTCGGCGTTCTAGCGGGGCTTGCAAGTCGTTGCGCGTTAACCTCCGCGCTGGTAGCCAAGCGCAGCGGTCGGCGAACCGCGCTCCCAGGGGTGGAACCGTTGAACAGCCCGTCGCGAGAAAGACCCCAGGCGGCCCATGCCCGCGTGATCTTCTGGGACCTGCTCACCTTCGAGCGCCTGCTCACCGGGCCGGTGGTGCACATCATCTATTGGTGCGGCCTGGCCGTCATCGCGCTGATGGGCTTCGCGGCGGTCGGCGCGGCGGTGGGCCTGTCGATCCGGGGCGAGGGGCTGGAGAAGCTGATCGCCCTGCCGGCCCTGGTGATCGGCGCCCTGGTGGTGATGGGCCTGGCCCTGCT
>DASYBX010000076.1:0-21355 GCA_036500495.1 Caulobacteraceae bacterium | reverse complement strand
CAAGGGCGCCCAGTCCGCTCCCGGTAAATTCACCACCCGTTCGCCCTCTGCTATGCTCGCCGCAAAGAGGGCTCGCAATGAAGGCCTTGAGGAACACCTGGTACGTCGCGGCCTGGGCCGAGGAGCTGGTTCCGGGCAAGGTGCTGTCGCGTCGTATCCTGAGCGAGGCGCTGGTGTTCTGGCGCGGCGAGGGCGGCAGGCTGGCCGCATCCGTGGACCGCTGCCCGCACCGGCACGCGCCCCTGTCGGCCGGCCGGATCGAGGGCCAGAACCTGCGCTGCATGTACCACGGCCTGCTGTTCGACGCGGGCGGCCGCTGCGTGGAGATCCCGGCCCAGGACCACATCAGCCCCAACCTGAAGGTGAAGACCTATCCCACGGTCGAGCGCGACAAGTTGATCTGGATCTGGACGGGCGAGGAGGCCCTGGCCGACCCCGCCCTGATCCCCGACGCCCACTGGCTGGACCATCCGGATTGGCGCGCCAAGCCCGGCTATCTCTACTATGACCGGTCCAACTACCTGCTGATTATCGACAACCTGCTCGACTTCTCGCACCTGGGCTTCGTGCACGAGAACACCCTCGGCGGCGGGCGAGTGAGCGCCGAGATCAAGGCGAACATCGAGCGGTTCGACTGGGGCCTGCGGGTCTCGCGCCTCTACGAGGCCAAGCCCCTGGCGGCCTATCTCAAGCGCCTCGCCAAGTTCGAAGGCCTTGCCGACCGCTGGCAGATCTACGACTTCCGCCTCCAGGGCAACATCCTGTCGATGGACTTCGGCTCGGCCCCCGCCGGCATGGAGGCGCTGGAGGGCGCGCGGCCGCCCGAGGCCCTGGTGTTCCACACCGTCCAGGCCCTGACGCCCGAGACCGAGACCTCGACCCACTACTTCTGGGCCGCCGCCAACGGCTTCGCGCTCGACGACCCCACGGTCACCGAGGAGATCCGTCATCAGACGGAGGTCGCTTTCGCCGAGGACCACGCCATCATCCAGGCCCAGGCCGCAGTGATCGCCGCGCACCCGCACGAGCGCATGGTCGCCATCGCCGCCGACGCCGCGGTCAACCAGGGCCGCGCCATGCTGGGCCGCATGCTGCAGGCCGAGGCCGATCGCCAGAGCGCGGCCTGATGGGTACTGCCTGATGGACGGCGAGGCGCTGCTGCGCAAACTGCAGATCAAGCCCGGCGCGCGGGTGGTGCTGATCGGCGCCCCCGCCGAGGTCGAGACAGCGATCGAGGCCGCCGTCACCCTGACCGAGCCGGGTCAGGCCAGCGACGCCGCGCTCGCCTTCTGCGCCGGCCCGGCCGACGTCGCCGCCTTCGCGCCCCAGGCCCTGACCGGACTGGCTCCCGACGGGGTGCTGTGGTTCGCCTACCGCAAGGGCGCCGTGGCCAAGCAGACCGGCCTCAGCCGCGATGTCGGCTGGGATGCGCTGAACGGCCTCGGCTACCGCCCTGTGCGCTCGATCGCCTTCGACGAGGCCTGGACCGGCCTGCGCCTCCGCGAGGCCTGGCGCGTGAAGAGCGGCGATCAGTAGCCGCGCTTGGGATTCCCCAGGACCCGGGCCAGGGCCAGCATGCCGAGGGTGACGGCCAGGGGGATCAGGGCCAGCAGCGAACCAGAGGCTGCGATGCCGGTCGCGGCGCCCCAGCCGATGCCCAGCAGCGCCTCCATGATCCCCACCAGGATCGATCCGGTGCGCCGCCCGCGGAAGGTCTTGCGCACGGCCGGCTTCTCGAACCACAGGTTGATCAGACCGGCGGACATGGCCGAGGCCGCGGTTCCGAGCAAGGCGCACAAGCCCACCCAGGGCGAGAACCAGGTCAGGGCCGCGAGCAGCGGGCCGAGCAGCACCGCCACCGGGACCATCGAGGCCGCGAGCTTGGCCCAGCGCACCCGCGCCCCGTCGACCGGGGCGCAGGTGAGCAGCTCGGGGGCGTCCTCGGCGCAGATGACGATCCAGGCCAGGCTGCCGGCGAGTTGGCCGGAGACGAATACCACCGCCGCGGCCAGGCCAAACAGCTGCTGGGCGTTGAACAGGTCCGCGCCATGGCGCGTGTCGGCCCCTGCCCGGACCACCGCGAAGCCGATCGGCAGGACATAGAGCACCCGCAGCAGGACCTGCGACAACAGGGTGGGGTCACGCAGCAGCAGCCGTAGTTCCTTGCGCATCAGGGCCGCGTTCAGGCCGCCCTGGAATCCGCGCAGGCTCACCGGGCGGCCGGACGCGCGCTGCGGAGCGTCGGCGGCGCCGGAGGCCAGGCCGGCGTGGATGGCGAACCACGGGGCGCAACCAAGCACCACCGCCGCGAACACCAGGGTCGACCCGCCGAACAGCCCGATCAACGGCAGGGGATGGCCCAGCACCGCCTGGGCGGGCCAGGAGAGGGGAGCGCCCGGCTGCAGGGCGCCGGCGTCGGCCCATCGCATGATCCCGCCGAAGAACTCGCGGCCATTGTTCGGCAGGATGTTGCGCAACTGGCCGATCAGGAAGAACGCCGCACCGATCACGGCGGCCAGGAGTTGGCCGAACGTCCGTGTCCGCCGCGGCCCGATCAGGCCCATCAGGAGCATGGCCAGGCCCATGCCGGTGGCCGAGGCCACAAGGGCCAGGGCGATCAGCATCGGATAGGCCGCCAACCAGCGCGGCTGGCCGAGAAGGGCGGCGGGAATCACCACGATGCTGAGAAGCGAGGCGAACCACAGCATCGGCGCCACGGCGATGCCGACGGCCCGCACCGTCAGGGTCCGCTGCGGCGGCAGGGGCGACGACAGCAGCAGGTCCAGGTCACCGCGCTGGTAGAAGCCGATGACCGCCATGGTCAGGGTCTGCGACAGGATCAGGGTGAAAACGACCAGTAGGATCAGGTCGAGCGTCATCAGCAGGCCCGGGGTCTCGCGCAAGGACAGATGGCGCAGGTAGAGGCCGAGCGGAAGGCCGACCGCCAGCATCAGCCCGGCGATCACCGCGGCGACGATATACAGGGTCCTGCGGCCCTTGGCCCGGGCGCGATAGCTGAGCTTCAGCTCGTGCGCCAGCAGCCAGGGGATCGATCCGGGCGTCAAGGACAGCTTCAAGCGGTTTCGCCGACCAGTTGCAGGAACACGTCCTCCAGGGTCCCGTCTCGGTCCCCCGCCAGAGTCCTGAGCTCGGCCAGGGCGCCCTCGGCCTTGAGCCGTCCGGCCTGGATGATGCCGATGCGATCGGCCAGGCGCTCGGCCACTTCGAGGATGTGGGTGGTGAGGATCACGGTGGCGCCGCCCCGCACGCGCTGCTGCAGCAGGTCCTTCACTTGGCGCGCCACGGTGGCGTCGAGCCCGGTCAGCGGCTCGTCGAGGATCAGGAGCTTGGGGTCGTGCACCAGGGCGCCGGCCAGGGCCGCCTTCTGCTTCATGCCGCGCGAGAAGCCCTCGCAGCGCTCGCCGCGATGGTCCCACAGATCCAGCCAACGCAGCAGCTCCTCGGCGCGGACGTAGGCGGTCCTGGCGTCCACGCCCCATAGGCCGGCGACGAACTGCAGGTATTCGATCGGCGTCAGCTTGTCGTAGAGCATCGGCTCGTCGGGCAGCCACGCCACCATGCGCTTGGCGGCGATGGGATCGGCCAGGGCGTCGACGCCGAACACCGAGATGGAGCCGGCGTCGGGCTTCATCAGGCCGGCGACCATACGCAGGGTTGTGGTCTTGCCGGCGCCGTTGGGGCCGAGCAGGGCGTAGAGTTCGCCGGCGCGGATGGTCAGGTCCAGGTCGTCGACCGCCGGCTGTGCGAAGACCTTGCGCAGGCCCTTCAGGACGAGGGCGTCTGTCCCGCTCATTGAATGCATCCCGGCCCAGCGCCCCCCCGCATTGCCCCTGAGCCGCCGCCGGCCGTCAAGCCCGGCCGGCGCCCTCGACCGGCGGTTGCGCCGCGAGTCCCGATTTTGGACCGCGGATTCCCAAAGTTTGAGACTGTTTCCGAATAGCAATTATTCCGCGACAAAGGGGGACTAGCGTTCTGGGCAGCATAGATCCCCAAAAGTGGTGGCGAGGCCGGCTCTGGCCGCCTTGATAAAAATGGAGGGAGGCGCTGGTGGCCAAGCCCGGTGCGAGAGGACTTCTTATGGGCAAGCTTTCCTTGGTGAAGCGCAGGTCGGCAATCCTGGCTCTGCTGGGCGGAGCCGCGGCGGCGGGGTTGGGCCTGGCCGCCTGTCAGCATGACAGCTCCGGCAAGGGCCTGGCGCAGGGCGCCTCCGAACAGATTCCCGACAAGGTCGATTACAACTGGGACGTGCGGCCGATCCTGTCGCAGAACTGCTTCCAGTGCCACGGCCACGATCCCGAGAATCGGAAAGCTGACCTGCGGCTCGATCTCGGCCAGGGCGGCGCCTACGAGAAGCTCGGCGACGCCCCGACCAAGCGGGCCGTCGTGCCGGGCAACCCCGGCCGCAGCGAGATGTTCCGGCGGATCACCTCGACCGACACCGAATTCCGCATGCCGCCGCGCGAGACGCACAAGACGCTCTCGGCCCACGACGTGGCCGTGATCGAACGATGGATCAAGCAGGGCGCCAAGTACGAGGCGCACTGGGCCTATCTGCCGGTCAAGGTGCTCGAGCCGGCGCGGACCCAGTGGGACAAGCAGGCGCTCAACCCCATCGACCGCTACATCTATGCCACGCTCAAGACCAAGGATCTGGCCCCCTCGCCCGAGGCCGACCGCGAGACCCTGATCAACCGGGTGACGGTGGACCTGACCGGCCTGCCGCCGACTCTGCAGGAAGTCGACGCCTTCGTCGCCGACAAGGATCCGAACGCCTACGAGAAGCTGGTCGACAAGCTACTGGCGAGCCAGGAATACGCCGAACGCCAGGCCCAGTCCTGGCTGGACGTGGCGCGCTATGCCGACACCGACGGCTACCTGAACGACGGCGGCGGGCGCTTCCAGCACCCCTACCGCGACTGGGTGATCTCGGCCTTCAAGCGCAACCTGCCCTACGACCAGTTCGTCACCTGGCAGGTGGCGGGCGACAAGCTGCCCGGCGCCACGCGCGAGCAGGTGATGGCCACGGCCTTCCTCCGCTCCGGCAAGAAGAGCACCGAGGGCGGCATCATCGACGAGGAATACCGCGTCGAATACGTCAACGAGCGCACCGAGCTGGTGGGCAAGGCGTTCCTGGGCCTGACCATCGGCTGCGCCAAGTGCCACGACCACAAGTACGACATCATCAGCCAGGCCGACTACTACTCCATGGGCGGGTTCTTCAACTCGCTGGACGAGCGCGGCGTGGGCGCCGGCGGACCGACCCAGGCCTGGCCGACGTCTATGCAGAGCCGCCGGATCGCGGCCGCCGATGCGGACGTCAAGGTCAAGGAAGCCGCCTACCAGAAGGCCCTGGCAGCGGCCCGCCAGCGCGCCGCCGTGCAGGTCGCGGGCGTGCCTCAGGCCCAGCGCGACGGCTTCCTGAAGACCGCCATAGACTCCGATACCCAGGCCTATTATCCCCTCGACGGCGGCTACAAGGACTCCTTCGATCCTCTGATGATCAACCCGGCGCCGCCGCGCCCGGGCTCGCCTTCCTATCCAGCCTACAAGGCCAAGATGGAGAAGCTGGGTCAAGCCGTCGCCACGTCGCCCGAGCGCGGAAATCCGCGCGGTCCGGGTCCGGCGCTGGAAGGCCCCCCAGGCGCGAGGGGCCCTGGCGCCAGAGGGCTCCAGGCGAGAGGGCTCGGCGCGGAAGGCCCTGGCGGGCCCGGCGAGCACCATCCCGGACTGCTCCACGCCAAGCTCGGCCATCCGCCTGGTGAAGGCGGCGCGGCCGCCGCCCCTGGGGCCGACGGTCAAGGGGCCGGAGGGCCGGGCGCCCGGGGACCGGGTGGTCATCACCTCGGCGGACCCGGCGGCCTGCATCATCGGCCGCCTGGCGCGGAAGGCGAAGTCGCCAGCGCCGAGGGCGGACCACACAAACCTGGTCTGGGCGGCCATCGGCCGGGCCTGGAGCATGCAGCCCTGAGGACCGGCGGACCGCCGGCAGCGGGCGCAGCCAAGCCGGGCGCCGACGACGGCGCGGCCGCCGGGCGTCCGGGACGCGGGCGCGGGCGTGGCGGCTCCAACGCCGGCGTCGACGACGAAGAGGGCGGGCCTCCGCCAGCGGCGGCCGCCGCTCCGGTGCGCGATCCGGAGACGCCGCGCATCGCCCAGCGGGAGGTGCAGAAGGCGCTCTCCGACCTGATCGCCAAGGGCTACACCAACGTCGCCCTCAACAACCACTCGGCCATCAACCGCCGCCAGCTCAAGGTGGGCCTGGACGAGGACAAGCTGCAGTGGACCCCGGCGGGCAACCCCGGCGGCAAGCCGGCCTTCCTCAACAACGCCCAGTTCGTGCCAGGCCACAAAGGCCAGGCGGTGCTCCTGAAGAACACGGTGTTCGGCACCGTGGGCCAGGACCACATCGGACAGTTCGACCGCACCCAGCCCTACACCATCGACATGTGGGTCAGGCTGCGGGCGGGCAAGCCCTATGAAGAGGCCACGATCCTCTACAACATGGGCCTGGTGCGCAGTTCCGGCTGGAACCTGCTGCTCGACCACAACAAGCTGAAGTTCGAGATCATCCACTCCGCCCCGCGCAACCAGATCGCGGTGGAGAGCGTGGCCGAGATGCCGAAGGGCAAATGGACCCACGTCTCGGTCACCTACGACGGCAACAGCAAGGCGTCGGGGGTGAAGCTCTATGTCGACGGCAAGCCGTTCGCGACCGAGGTCGAGGCCGATGGCCTGACCCTGGGCGCCATGCCGCGCGACAGCAACAGCTACCAGACCGGCAGCTACTACGGCATGGCCTCGGGTGAGAACCACGGCCGCATGGAGATGATGGACGGGGCGATCGACGAGGTGCGGATGATCACCCGCGCCCTGACGCCGCTGGAGATCGAATACCTGCACGATCCCAAGGCCGCGGACGCCTCGCCCGCCGCCGAGGCCCGCGAGCAGATGATCGACATCGCCGCCGCCCGCGATCCCGAGACCCTTGCCGCCTGGCAGGCGCTGAGCGCCGCGCGCCTGGCCAAGCAGGCCGCCGAAGGGCCGGTGCTGCAGCTGATGGTGGCCGGCGACCAGATGAAGCCGCGCACGAACTACATCCTCGATCGCGGCCTCTACAATTCTTACAAGGGCGAGACCCCGACCCAGGCCGTGCCCCAGGTGTTCGCCTGGGATCCCAAGCTGCCGCGCGACCGGCTGGGCCTGACCGAGTGGATGTTCAATCCCAAGAACCCGCTGACGGCCCGGGTCTACGTCAACCGCATGTGGGCCCAGCATTTCGGCACCGGCCTGGTGCAGACCGTCGAAGACTTCGGCACCCAGGGCGCAGCCCCGACCCATCCGCAGTTGCTCGACTACCTAGCCGACGAGTTCCTCCGCTCCGGCTGGGACATCAAGCACCTGCACAAGCTGATCGTGATGTCGGCCACCTACCGGCAGGACTCCACGATCTCGCATGACGGGCTGGAGAAGGACCCCAAGAACTTCTATCTGGCCCGCGGCCCGCGCTACCGCCTGCCGGCGGAGATGATCCGCGACGACGCCCTGATGGCCTCCGGCCTGCTGGTCAAGAAGCTCGGCGGCGACAGCGTGTTCCCCTACCAGCCCGACGGGGTGTGGGACGGAGCCGGCGTGGGCGTGGTGATCTATCCCACCAACGTGCCGCAGGACGAACTGCACCGGCGCACCATGTACACCTACATGAAGCGCAACGCGCCGTTCCCGTCGCTGGCGGTGTTCGACATGCCCGACCGCAACGTCTCGTCGGTGTCGCGCAACGTCTCCAACACGCCGTTGCAGGCCCTGGTGCTGCTCAACGACGTGCAGTTCATGGAGGCCTACCGCAAGCTGGCCGAACGGGTCATGCACGCCAGCGCCGACCCGAACCAGCAGCTCGTCACCCTGTTCCGCCTGGGCGCGCGTCGGCGACCGAACCCCGCCGAACTGACCACCCTCCGGCAATATCTGGAGGCCGAGACGGCGGACCTGGCCAAGGACAAGGACGCGGCGGACAAGCTGCTCGCCAACGGCGTGGCTCCGATTGACGCGTCGCTCGACCGCACCCGGCTAGCGGCCATGACCCTGACGGCGGCGACGGTGATGAACTCACCCAGCGCCTACACCCTGCGATAGGAGGCGGAACCATGATCTCCAATCCGCATGACGACCAAGAAGAGCGGGCCAAGGGCCTGGCGAATGCGAGCCGGCGGGCGGTCCTCGGGGCCGGGGTCGGCCTCGGCGTGGTGGCGGCGGCCCAGGTGCTGGGCTCGCGGCCGGCCTTCAGCGCGCGGCCGGCGTCCATGCCCGACGTCGGGGGCGCCGCGGGGCCGGACCTGGGGACCCTGCAGACGGGCCAGTTCCCGGCCAAGGCCAAGCGGGTCATCTCGATCCACATGTGGGGCGCGGTCAGCCAGGTCGACACCCTCGACTACAAGCCGCAGCTCGAAAAGTGGCACGGGACCGAGCTGCCGGCTTCGGTGAAGGGCAACGGCAAGATCTCGTCGATGTCCAACGCCCAGAGCGCCTTCACGGTGATGAAGAACCTGACCGGCTTCAAGCAGTACGGCCAGGGCGGGCACTGGATTTCCGACTGGCTGCCGCACCTGGGCTCCATCTCGGACGAACTGACCTTCGTGCACTCGGTGCACACCGACCACGTCAACCACGACCCGGCGGCGATCTTCCTGCACACCGGCTTCCAGCTGTCGGGCCGGCCGTCGGCGGGGGCCTGGGTCAACTACGCGCTCGGCACCGACAACGGCAACCTGCCGGCCTATGTGGTGATGAAGAGCCAGTTCCAGTCGGCCGGGGTGGGCGCCAATTCGGGCACCTGGTCGGCGGGCTTCCTGCCCTCGCACCACCAGGGCGTGGAGTTCCGCGCGGCGGGCGAACCGGTGCTCTACGTCGGCAACCCCTCGGGCGTTGACAAGGCCCGCCGGCGGCGCGAGCTGGACGCCATCGGCGCCCTGTCGCGGGACGAGTACCAGAGCTCGGGCGACCCGGACATCCTGTCCAAGATCACCCAGTACGAGATGGCCTACCGGATGCAGGATTCCGTGCCGGAGGTGGCCGACATCTCCGACGAGCCGTCCTACATCCTCGACATGTACGGGCCCGGCGTGCACCAGCCCGGCACCTTCGCGCGCAACTGCCTGCTGACGCGCCGGCTGATGGAGCGCGGGGTCAAGTTCGTGCAGCTGATGCAGGTGGGCTGGGACCACCACGTGCGCATCGCCGAACGCCACCCGGCCGATTGCTGGGCGGTGGACCAGCCGACCGCTGCCCTGGTCACCGACCTGAAGCAGCGCGGCCTGCTGGACGACACCCTGGTGATGTTCGGCGGCGAATTCGGGCGCACGGTCTACGCCCAGGGCGGCATCAACCCCGACAGCGGGCGCGATCACCATGGCGGCAACTTCACCATGTGGATGGCCGGCGGCGGCATGAAGCCGGGCGTGCACTACGGCAAGACCGACGACTTCTCCTACAACGTCGTCGAAAACCCGGTGTCGATCCACGACATGCACGCGACGATGCTCTACCTGATGGGCATCGACCACAAGCAGCTCACCTACCACTACCAGGGCCGCGACTTCCGCCTGACGGACGTGTCGGGCGAGGTGGTCAAGGGGATCCTGGCCTAACGGGGCGGCGGCCCGGCGACGGGCTCCGCGACGCCACCGGAAGCTGGCGCCGGCGCCTTCGCGACCTCGGCCCAGGCCCGCGCGGCCTCGGCGCTGGGCAGCCAGGCGCTGGTCTGATCCGGCGCCTCACCCGGTCTGGCCGGTCGGATCTCGCCGGTCTTGGGATCGCCGATGAAGCCGCTGTCGGGCGACAGCGCTTGCAGCGCCCCGGCCCCCGGCGGCAGGCGTCTGGCCAGGACCGCCGAGAAGAAGGCCCTCGCCAGCTCCGGCGAATGGCCCTCGACGTGGGCCAACCCCTTCTCCTGCACATAGCCCCACAGGGCGCCGGCGCGGCGGTTCATCATGAACAGGCCGGACACGATCCCCGTGCGCGAGAGCATGTCGGCCTCGCCGGTGAACAGCAGGCCGGGCGTGTTGCGCGCCGCGTCGTTGAGGATGCCGGAGTAGTAGACGCCGCCCTTGTTGACGATGAAGGCCGCGACCCGCTCAGGCTTCCAGGCCACGAACTCGTAGTTGAACTCGCCGCCCGCCGACATGCCCCACAGGAGCAGGGGCGCGGCCGCCAGCTCGGGATGGCCTGCTCGCTGGCCCAGATGGGCGATGGCGGTCAGGAGCGCCTCGCCGCTACCGCGCTTCACGTCGATGTACTGTTCGATGAAACCGCGCGGAGGCTTGTCGGCCAGATGCACGCCGATCAGTGCGACGCGCTCGCGGGCGGCGAACGCCTGCCAGGCGGGATCATCGACCGCGGCCCGGCCATCGCCGTTGGAGCCCGGCGTCAGCACCAGCACCGCGCGCGCCGCTCCGGCGCCCGGCGGCAGCCAAAGGCGGAATTCCGCGGTCTGGTAGTTGGCCCCCGCGGGCATGGCTTCGTCCCAGTGGGCGCCTGCCGGGGCGGCAGGTTGCGCCGGCGCCGGAGCCGCCCAAGCCAGCAGGACCGCAGCCATGCCGCCGGCGGCGGCGGCGGCACGCCAAACCTGGAGGGTCAAAGCCGTCATCTGGCGCCTCGTGCAAATCGTGGGTACCGATGCCCCAAGCGCCCCAGCGCCTTCACCGGGCCAGGCGGATGAGCGCAACGAAAAAGGGCGGCCCTTGCGGGCCGCCCTTCGATCTTTCACGTCGTGCGTCCGCTCAGGTGCGGGCGCCGCCGATTTTCACGCCGTTGACCGACACCGACACCAGCGAACCGCCATTGGTGCCATCCTTCAGCGGATGGATCACCGCCACGGCCTTGTCGCCGGGCTTCAGCGAGGTACGCTTCCAGCCCGAGCGCGACAGGCCGTTCGGGCTGCCGCCCTCGATCGACCACTCGACTTCCTTGCCGGAAGAATCCTTCACCACGATCTGGATCCAGCTGTGCGGGTTGGTCCACTGGAATTCCTTGATCGTCCCGTCGAGCGTCACGTCCTTCTGGTTGTCGAACATGGCGAACGAGTGGTGGGCGAAGGCCGGCGCAGCCGCCATCGAGACCACCGCAACGCCGGCCAGGGCCAGCATCTTCTTGGAAACTTGCATGAGCTTTCTCCCTTTGCCCAGAGCGCGCCACAGCGGCCGCTTTCTGCCGCCGGCGCTGGTTCGGGCCCTCGGGCGCCCGCCCCTTCTCCGGCTATTGACGAATAAATTGCGACGAACCGCATATTGCATCAACGGGTCCGCGTAAATTTCTTACTGGCGCCGTATTGCTGAATTTTTGCGGTGTCATTCCTCGTGGAGCTGACATTGGCCTATTCCACATTCGCAATCAATTTCTTCGTGGCCTTGTTCGCCTTGATCGACCCCGTCGGCAACGTGGCCCTGTTCGCCGCCGCCACCCCGGGCGCCACGGCCCGCGACCGTCTGCAGCTTTCCGCCCTGATCTCGGCGGTGGTGTTCGTCTTCCTGGCGTTCTTCTACTTTACCGGCCTCACCCTCCTGGCCTTTTTCGGCATTTCCCTGCCGGCCTTCCGCATCGCCGGAGGCGTGCTGCTGTTCCTGGTGGGCCTGCAGATGGCGCGCGAGGACTACACCTCGGCTTTCGCCGACGCTGCCGATTCGGCCAAGAGCGACCCGGCGCAGTACGTGCAGCGGCGATTCGAGCGGATGATCGTGCCCTTCGCCATGCCCCTGCTGATTGGGCCGGGCGCCATCTCCACCGCGATCATCTACGCCGGACAGGCGCGCGCCTTCGGCTTCACCGGCGCCCTGATCGGGGTTGCGGTGATGGCCGCCATCGCCCTGAGTTGCTTCCTGTCGTTCATCGCCACCCCGCTCCTGACCCGGCTGCTCGGCAAGATCGGCATGACCGTGATCGTGCGCGTGCTCGGCCTGATCCTCTGCGCCATGGCGGTGCAATTCCTGTTGCTGGGCCTGGCGGACTCCACGGTCGGGCTGATCCGCCACAGCGCCGCAGTCCCCTACCCCGACGGCCCGACCATCGGCCTGCCGAAGCCCTGATCACAGATCACTGACGAACTGCGGTTGTCAGCTTGTCGGGGCGGCGCCAACAATGCCCCCGCGACCGGCCGCCAGAGCCGGCGCGGCGCTCGGGGAAGACATCGCGGCCAGGAGAGATCGCCGATGGACGACGCTTCCCACGCCCCGTCCCGTTTGCGGGGGACGGCCTATGGCCGCCAGCGGGCCCACGCCAACGCCCTCCTGACCGAGGTCGGGCCCGGCACGCCCTGCGGCGAGTACATGCGCCGCTTCTGGCAGCCGGTGCTGCGCTCGGAGAACTTCACCAGCCGCCCGCGCGAGGTGCGCATCCTGGGCGAGGACCTGATCGCCTTCCGCGATGGCCAGGGCCGACCGGGCCTGCTCTACCCCCGCTGCATGCACCGCGGCACCAACCTGTTCTGGGGCCATGTGGAGCCCGACGGCATCCGCTGCTGCTATCACGGCTGGAAGTTCGACGTGGAGGGCAACTGCCTGGAGCAGCCGTGCGAGCCCGAAGGCGGCCTGCGCAAGGACGCCGCCCGCCAGCCCTGGTATCCGGTGCGCGAGCAGTATGGCCTGGTGTGGGCCTACATGGGCCCGCCGGACAAATTTCCCGTCCTGCCCAAGTTCGACTGCCTGGAGCCTCTGGAAGACGGCGAGGTCTATTGGACCAGCGACACCGCGATCAACGCCCATGGCGACCTGAACGGGCCGGAGATCGTCAACTACAGCTGGCTGCACATGAACGACAACGTCATGGACCCCTTCCACGTCCAGATCCTGCACACGACGTTCAGCGGCACGCAGTTCGTGCGCGAGTTCGCCATCATGCCCAAGGTCGACTTCCAGCCGATCGAGGAGGGCGTGATCTACAAGGCCTATCGCAAGATGGCGGACGGGCGGGAGATGGACCGCATCTCCACCTGGATGGCGCCCAACGCCATGAGCGTGCCGTCGATCCTGCTGACTCCCGGCCGCTCGGACATGATGAGCTGGTCGGTGCCGGTCGACGACACGCACACCCGCTTCCTGATGACCGTGCGCATGAAGCCGGGCGTGAGCCTGTTCGAGGGCTCGGGCCTGGCCGAGCAGAAGCCCTGGACCCAGATGACCGTCGCCGAGCGCCAGGACCGCCCGGGCGACTACGAGGCCCAGGCCGGCCAGGGCGAGATTTCCCTGCACTCCGAGGAACATCTGGTCACCTCGGACCGCGGCATCGTCATGCAGCGGCGCATGCTGGAGCGCGACATCAAGGCCGTGATGGACGGCAAGGACCCCACGGGCGTGACCTTCGATCCAGCCAAGGCCATGGTCCACGTGCCGTCCGGCAATTTCTATCGCTGAGGAGAATGCGCGTGCTGAAGACTCTTGCCCCGACGAGCCTCGTCCTGGCCGCTGCCCTCGCGCTGAGCGCCGTCCCCGCCCTGGCCCAGGCGCCCGCGCCGCCGGCCGAAAAGACCTTCACCTCCTCCGCCGAGGTGCAGCAGCTGATCGCCCACGCCCGCCAGATCCACAAGAACGAGCCGACCATCGTCCAGCCGATCCTGTCGCTGGCGCCCTATCGCGCCAGCCTCGAGTATCGCACCTCGACCGGCCCGGCCGCGGTGCACGAGAAGGAGGCCGAGCTGTTCTATGTGATCGAGGGCTCGGGCACCCTGACCACCGGCGGCAAGCTCAAGGACGAGAAGCGGTCGAACCCCACCAACCTCAGCGGCACGGGCATCGAGGGTGGCCAGAGCCGCACCGTGTCCAAGGGCGACTTCCTGGTCGTGCCTCAGGGTTCGCCGCACCAATACACCGACATCAAGGGCGAACTGATCCTGATGTCCCTGCACGTGCCGCGCGGCTGAGCGGAGCTACCCCGCCGGGACCGGCACGCGCTTGGTCCCGGCCAGCTCCTGATCCATCTCCTTGACCAGGAAGGGCGCGTTGCGGTCCAGGCGCGGCCAGGCCTGATGCAGGGCCGCGAGCTTGGGAGCCGCGACCGCGGCCAGGGCGTCTCCGCTGAGGCCGGCCTTGCGCGCGTCCGCCGTCACCGAGATCAGATCGGCGAACAGGGCGCGCAGGTCGTCGAGGTCCTTGGCGGTGGCGACATCGCCGTGGCCGGGGACAAAGGTCGTATCCGGCAGCTTCTCGAGCTGGGCGACCTCCGCCATCCACTTGCTGATGGTCCCATCGATGGTGGTGGGACCGGTGTGGTTCCAGACGATGTCGCCAGTGAACATCACATGCGCGTCGAGCACGCCCACCACCAGGTCCCCGCCGGTGTGGCCGGCCATGGGATGCAGCTCTATCCGTCGCTTGCCGAGCGTGATGACGGTTGTCTTGTCGATGGTCTGGTCCGGCGGGATGAGGCCGTCGATCTGGGCCTTCATGGCCGGCGTCAGGTTGGCGCCGAGCAGGTGCAGGTTCTCGCTGTGGATCCAGCCGGGCACGTTCTTGTGGGCGATGATGGTGGCGCCCGCCGCCTTGAACACCGCATCTCCGGACACATGGTCGATGTGGTAGTGGGTGTTGACCACGTAGCGGATCGGCTTGTCGGTGGTCTTGCGGATCGCCGCCAGCAGCGCCTTGGCCGCCTCCGGGAAGAAGAAGGTGTCGACCACCAGCACCCCGTCGTCGCCGACCACGAAGCCGGCGTTGGACCCGGCCATGGGCCCGCCGATGGCGGCATAGACCCCCGGCCCGACCTGTTTCAGCTCGAACGGCGGACCGGCCGGGGCCGGCGCGGGCGACTGAGCCGCAACGGGCAGGGCGAAGAGGCAAAGGGCGGCGAGCGCCGCGGTCAGCCGTCGGAAGGCGCGCATGGTCGTTTCCCCGTTTTTCACGACCGTAATACGACCGGAGGCGCCCGTCAGCCCTCTTCCGCCACCGCCTCGCGCACTTCCCGCGAAAAAGCTTCGTCGTCGCTGATGCGGGCCAGGACCACCGCGCCGACCCAGCCGGCGTAGGCCTGCAGCGCCCGTTTGCGCCGGTCAGCTTCGGTCGCGCCCGGCGCCGCCTTCTCCAGCACCTCGACCAGGCGCTTGACCCCTTCCGTCACCGCGGCGCGGTCCTCGGGGGAGCGCCGCGCGATCTCGGGGCCCAGGGCCGCGATCTGGCAGCCCGCGCCGGTCGCGCACAGATGCGCATCGCCGAGATAGCGCTCGCCGATCGCCTGTAGCGCCTGGGGCCCTTCGGCCGCGACGATCCCTTCCCAGAGGTCGATGAAGGATTGCGCCACCCCGCCCGTCGCCTGGGCAATCAGGTCGTCCTTCGATTTGAAATGGCCGTAGAACCCGCCGTGGGTCAGGCCGGCCGCCTTCATCACGTCGGCGACGCCCACCTCCTCGAAGCCGCGCTCGCGGAACAGGCGCGACGCCGCCTGAAGGATCTTCTCCCGGTTCTCCAGAAACTGCTCACGCGAAACCCGCATTGGGTCACTCCCGATAGATGACGGTTGACATCATACATGATGACGATCATGAATGCACATAGATGATGATCATCATCAATAAGGAGCCTCCCATGTCCGCCTCCCCCGGAACTGCCCTGATCACCGGCGCCTCGACCGGCATCGGCGCGACCTACGCCGACCGTCTCGCCCGCCGTGGCCACGACCTGATCCTCGTCGCCCGCGACGCCGCCCGCCTGGAAGCCGTCGCCGCCCGCATCCGCCGCCAGGTGAATGTCGCGATCGAGGTCCTGCCCGCCGACCTCACCGACAAGGCCGGCCTGGCCAAGGTCGAGCACCGCTTGGCCACGGACCCGTCGATCACCCTTTTGGTCAACAACGCCGGCGCGGCCGCCCACGGCGCTTTCGCCGACCTCAGCGCCGATCAGCACCAAGCCATCATCGACCTCAACGTCACGGCGCTCACCCGCCTGACCTCGGCGGCCGCGCCAGCCTTCGCTGCCCGCAGCAAGGGCGCGATCATCAACCTCGCCTCGGTGCTGGGCTTGGTCCACGAGATCGGCATGCCGGTCTACAACGCCACCAAGGCCTATGTGCTGATGCTGTCGCGCGCCCTGCAACAGGAGCTGCGGCCCAAGGGGGTCTACATCCAGGCGGTGCTGCCCGGCGCCACCCGCACCGAGATCTGGGAGCGGGCCGGGACCTCGCTCGACGCCCTGCCCCCCGAGATGGTGATGGACGTCGGTGAACTGGTGGACGCGGCCCTGGTCGGCTTCGACCGGCAGGAACAGGTGACCATCCCGTCCCTGCCCGACGTGGCCCAATGGAACGCCTTCGAGGCGACCCGTACGGCCATGCTGCCGAACCTGTCCAAGACCCGCCGCGCCCCGCGCTATCACGAGACCACCGACAGCTGGCCTCCGGCCATCTTCGCCTGAGGTGTCCGACGCGACCGGCGGCGCCTAGAGCTTGGGCAGTTCGTCCCGGCTCCAGCCGCCGCCAAGCGCCTTGACCAGATTGACGCTGGCCTGCAGGCGGCGGGTCTGCACCGTGAGGGCCGCCTGCTCGATCTGCAGGGCCGCGGTCTGGGCGGTGACCACCTCCAGGAAGTCCGCCGCGCCCAGCTGGTAGCGAGTCAGGGCCAGGTCCTGGGTCTTCTGCGCCGCGCGCACCGCAAGGGCCTGTTCGTCGGCCTCGTCGGCGAGCTGGTTGTTGAGCGCCAGCTGGTCCTCGACGTTCTGGAAGGCGCCCAGCACCGTCTGGCGATAGTCGGCCGCGGCCTGGGCGAACTGGGCTTCGGTGAAGCGGACCTGGGCCTTGCGCCGGCCGGCGTCGAACAACGGACCGACGAAGCTGGGGCCGAGCGTCCAGTAGCTGTTGGGCGCCTGCAGCAGGTTGATCCCGCCGGCGTCCTGCAGGCCGCCGTTCAGGCCGAGCGTCACCGTGGGGAAATAGGCCGCCTTGGCCACGCCGATCTGGGCGTTGGCCGCGGCCGCGCGCCGCTCGGCGGCGGCCACGTCCGGACGTCGCTGCAGCAGGGCTGAAGGCGCGGTCACGGGGGTCTTCAGCGGGGTCGGCGCAGCGTCGGCCACGGGGATCGAGAAGCCCGAGGCGGTCTTTCCGGTCAGCACGGCGATGGCGTGCTCGAAGAGGGCGCGCTGGGCCTTCACGTCCGGAATCTCGGCGCGGGCGGTGCGCAACTGGGTCTCGGCCCGGCCCTCGTCCAGGCCCGAGGCCGCGCCGCCCTGGTGGCGGGTGTGGGTCAGGTCATAGGCGCGGCCATAGGCGGTGACGGTGTCGTTGAGCAGGCGCAGCTGGGCGTCGGCCCCACGCAAGGCCATGTAGTCGTCGGCCAGTTCGGCCTGCAGGCTGAGCTCCACCCCGCGCAGGTCCGCCGCCGAGGCCTGGGCCTGGTCCTTGCTGGCCGCCGCCAGGTTGCGGATGCGACCCCACAGGTCGAGTTCGTAATTGATGCCGAGACCGAGCTGGTCGTTGTCGGTCCGGTCCGGCCCCGCGCCGGCCGGAACGCGCAGCGGCCGGTTCCTGGACTGGCGGTTGGCCTGCAGCGCGCCGGTGACGTCGATCTCGGGGATCAGGCCGGCGCCAGCCTGGGCGGCGAGCGCGCCTGCCTGGTCGTAGCGGGCCACGGCCGAGGCCAGGCTGTTGTTGGCCTTGGCGAGGTCGCCCTCGAGCCCGTCCAGCGCCGGGTCGGCATAGACCGCCCACCAGTCGCGGCGGGCCTGGGCGTCGGCCGAAGCCACGGGCGTCATGGCCCCGCCCTCCTTGAAGGCGGTGGGGGTGTCGACGGCCGGCGGGGCGTAGGCGGGCGCAAAGGAGCAGCCCCCCAGGAGCAGGCCCGCCGCCAGGGCGGGAACGATGGATGATTTAGCCATTGCCCTTCCCGGAAGCGGCGGGAACGGCGGCGCCCTCGGCGCCGGCGGCGCGCACCTGGTCGCCGGCGCTGAGGTCGTCGGGCGGGCTGTCGATCACCTTGTCGCCCGGCGCGATGCCGGTGGAGACTTCGATCGACTGGCCGAGGTCGCGCGCAACGGTGACCGGCCGCATGACCACCTTGCCGTCGGGCCCCAGGGTGGCGACGTGGACGCCATGCTCGTCGTTGATCAAGGCGCTGGCCGGGATGCGGGCCACCTTGGCGGAAGCCGCCAGGGCCATGCTGGCCTGGACGTAGCCGCCGGCCTTCAGCTTACCGGAGCTGTTGTCGATCTGCATCTGCACCAGCAGCGAACCGGTCTGGGCCGAGATCGCCTGGGCGTCGGCCACCACCTTGGCGGTGAAGGACTCGGTCGGCCGCTCGGGCGCCGTCAGCGTGGCGGTCATGCCGGGGTGGATCTGGGCCACGTAGCTCTGCGGGACCTGGACGTAGACGCGCAGCTTGTCGACCTGGGACACGGTGAACAGCGGCTGCTCGGCGGCGCTGCCGGCAGAGACCAGCTGGCCGATGTCGGTGTTGCGCGTGGTGACCACCCCGTCGAACGGGGCGACGATGCGCTTGAACGCCGAGGTCGCCATCAGGCGGGAGACGTTGGCCTCCTGGGCCTTGACCACCGAGGTCTTGGCGGCGAGGTCGCCAGCCTTCTCGTCGTACTCCTGTTGCGAGACCGCGTCCTTGGCCAGCAGGTTCTTCCAGCGCACCTCGGTGCTCTGCGACAGCACCTGGTTGGCCTTGGCGGTGGCGAGGTCGGCGCGGGCCTGGTCGAGCTGCTGGTCGAGGTCGGGCGTGTCGATCTCCGCCAGCAACTGGCCCTTCTTGACCACCGAGCCGATGTCGACCTTCCAGTCCTTGACGTAGCCCGACACCCGCGGACGGATGCCTGCGTTCTCGTAGGCCTGCAGCTGGGCCGGCAGGGTGAGCGTGCCAGGCGCGGTGTCAGCCTTGGCCTCGACCAGGGACACGGTGGGCAGCTCTTGCGCCTTGGTCCAGGTCCTCACGCCCTGGTCCGCATGGACGCGGCTGATCACGCCGAGGATCACCACCCCGGCGGCCACCGCCAGGGCGATCAGCCCGAGCAGCTTCAGATTGCGCGGGGCCTGGTAACGCAAGGCCTCGGAACTATTGGGCGGCATAGGCGGCTTCTCCGGCGTAAGGCTCGGCCTGATCCCCGTCCTCTTCCGAGGCGGGGATGGCGTGCTTGCGCCCGTGAACGAGACTGAAGACGACAGGAACGAAGAACAGGGTGGCGCTGGTGGCGAAGATCAGGCCGCCGATCACCGCTCGGCCGAGCGGGGCGTTCTGCTCGCCGCCCTCGCCCAGGGCCAGCGCCATGGGCAGCATGCCGATGACCATGGCCAGGGCGGTCATCAGCACCGGGCGGAAGCGGGTGAAGCCCGCCTCGACCGCGGCCAGCACCGGATCGCCATGCTCGGCCAGGCGCTCCCGGGCGAAGGCCACCACCAGGATCGAGTTGGCGGTCGCCACTCCCATGCACATGATCGCCCCCGTCAGGGCCGGCACCGACAGGGTCGTGCCGGTGGCGAACAGGGTCCAGACGATCCCCGCCAGCGCCGCCGGCAGGGCGGTGATGATCACGAACGGGTCGAGCCAGCTTTGGAAGTTCACCACGATGATCAGGTAGATCAGCACGATGGCGCCGAGGATGCCGATGAACAGGCCCTGGAAGGCGGTGTTCATGGTGTCGACCTGGCCGCGCATGACCAGGGTCGAGCCGCGCGGCAGCTTGGCCTTGTAGCTGTCGAGCACCTTCTGCACGTCGGTGGCCACGCCGCCGAGGTCGCGCCCCTGCACCGCCGCGTAGATGTCGAAGGCCGGGGCGATGTTGTAGTGGCTGTTCACCACATTGCCCTCTTCGCGGGTGATCGATCCGAGGGCGCCCAGCACCTGCATGTCGCCGGGCTTGGAGCCGGTGATCGGCACGTTGGCGAGGTCCGACAACGAGCCGATCCGGTACTCCGGCGCCTGGACCACGATCGGATAGACGACGCCGTTGACCGGGTTCAGCCAGTAGAGCGGGGACTGCTGGCCCGAGCCGGCCAGGGTAGTGCCGAGCGCACTGGTCACGTCGCGCTCCGACAGGCCCACCTGGCCGATCCGCGAGCGGTCGACCTCCACCCTCAGCTGGGGATTGTGCGACGACTGCTGCAGGCGCACGTCGGCGGCGCCGTGCACGGCGGCGATGTCGCGCATCAGCTTCAGGGACAGGGCCTCGTTGGCCGCCCGGTTGGGGCCGGCGACCTGCACGTCGATGGGGGCGGGCGAGCCGAAGTTGAGGATCTGGCTGACGATGTCCGCCGGCAGGAAGGAGAAGGTCGAGCCGGGGAACTTGTGCGGCAGCACTTCGCGCAGCTCGCGCACATACTCGGCCGTCGGCTTGGCCCCCTTGCGATCGATGGTGATGTAGATGTCGCCGTCCGACGCGCCGATCACGCCCGAGTTCGAATAGATCAGGTTGATCGAGCTGTTGGGCACGCCGATGTTGTCGACGATGGTCGTGAGGTTCTGCGGCGGGATCACCTTGCGGATCTCGGTCTCGACCCGGGCGAACACGTCCGACGTCTCCTCGATGCGCATGCCGACCGGCGCGCGCACGTGCATGATGATCTGGCCGGCATCGACCGTCGGGAAGAAATTCGAGCCGAGGAACGGCGCGAGGCCGAAGGACAGCAGCACGATCGCGACTAGGCCCGTGATGAACAGCTTGCGGTGGACCATCGTCATGGCCAGCAGGTTGCGGTAGCTCTCGCGGGTGCGGTTGAACCCACCTTCGAAGCCGCGCTGGATCAGGACGAACGGATTGCGGGTGGGCCTGGGCCCGTCATGCCCGTGGGCGTGCTGCTTCAGCAGGTACATGGCCATGGTCGGCACGAAGGTGCGCGACAGCACGAACGAGGCCACCATCGAGAAGATCACCGACAGCGCCATCGGCACGAACAGGTAGCCCGCCACGCCCTTCAGGGCGAACATCGGTACGAACACCACGCAGATGCACAGCAGGGAGACGAAGGCCGGCGTCACGATCTGGCGGGCGCCGTCGAGGATGGCCGTCTTGACCTCCTTGCCGTGCTCCAGGTGCCAGTTGATGTTCTCGATGGTCACGGTGGCGTCGTCGACCAGGATGCCCACCGCCAGGGCAAGACCGCCGAGGGTCATGATGTTCAGGGTCTGGCCGAAGGCCGCCAGCATGAAGATCGCGGACAGGATCGCCAGCGGGATCGACAGGGCGATGATGACGGTGGATCGCCAGGAACCGAGGAACAGCAGGATCATCAGGCCGGTGAGCGCGGCGGCGATCACCGCTTCGCGAATCACACCCTGCACGGCGGCGCGCACGAAGATGGACTGGTCCGCCATGGGCTGCATCTTGAGATCGGGCGGCAAAGTGGCGGCGAGCGTGGGCAGCATGGCGCGGGC
>DASYBX010000075.1:0-18317 GCA_036500495.1 Caulobacteraceae bacterium | reverse complement strand
ATCACCGGCGTGCCGGGCTCGGCCAACCCGTCCTTCGACGACCTGCAGGATCCGGGGGCCGGCCCCGCTCCGGCGCCGGCGCCCGCTCCGGCAGACCCTGCGCCGGCCGCCGCGCCCCAGGCCGCTCCGAGCGCCGCCATCGACCGCGCGGTGGAGGACATGCTGGACCGCCCGCTGCGGCTGGTGAAGGGGTCGACCCTGGAGCCCGTCCGGGCCGGGTGATAGGCCTGCGCTGACGAATCGGAGTTCGGCTTTGAGCGCAGACAAGGTCCTGGTGACGGGCGTGAGCGGCTTCGTGGGCTCGGCCGTGGCGCGGGCGCTGCTGGCGCGCGGCTTGGCCGTGACCGCCCTGGTGCGCGCCTCCAGTCCGCGCACCAACCTCGACGGCCTGGCGCTCGACGTGGCCGTGGGCGACATGACCGACCAGGCGGCGGTGGAGATGGCCGCCAAGGGCGCGCGCTATTTGTTCCACGTCGCCGCCGACTACCGGATGTGGGCCCGCGATCCGGAGGAGATCGTGCGCGCCAATCGCGAGGGCGCCGGCGCGGTGATGCGCGCGGCCAAGGCGGCGGGCGTCGAGCGGATCGTCTACACCTCTTCTGTGGCGACCCTGGGCGTGGCCCCTGGCGCCGACAAGAACGCTCCCGCCGACGAGACTCACCCTTTGACGCCCGAGACGGCCATCGGCGCCTACAAGCGCTCCAAGGTGATCGCCGAGCGGCTGGTGGAGCGGATGGTGGCCGAGGAAGGGTTGCCGGCGATCATCGTCAACCCGTCGACCCCGATCGGCCCGCGCGACGTCAAGCCGACCCCGACCGGGCGGATCATCGTGGAGGCGGCCACCGGCAAGGCGCCGGCCTTCGTCGACACCGGCCTCAACCTGGCGCACGTGGACGACGTGGCCGAGGGGCACCTTCTGGCGCTCGACAAGGGCCGCATCGGCGAGCGCTACATCCTCGGCGGCCAGGACGTGACCCTGCGCCAGATGTTCGCCGACATCGCGCACCTGGCCGGGCGCAAGCCGCCGACCGTGGAGCTGCCGCGCGGCCCGCTCTATCCTCTGGCCCACCTGTTCGAGGCGGTGGCCCGGATCACCGGCAAGGAGCCGCAACTGACGGTGGACGCGCTCAACATGTCCAAGCGGCGCATGTTCTTCACCTCGAAGAAGGCCGAGGCCGAGCTCGGCTATCGGGCGCGGCCCTATCAGGAGGCGATCGCCGACGCCATGACCTGGTTCGGTGAGCACGGCTACATCTGATGGTCGCCCTGTTCCTCCTCGGCGCGATACCCCTGCTGATCTGGGCGAGCCTGCTCCTGGCCCACGGACGCTTCTGGACCGCCGACCAGCGTGACGACCGCGACCTTCCCGCTGAACCTGCCGCCTGGCCCCCCGTGGTCGCCGTTGTGCCCGCCCGCGACGAGGCCGACGTGATCGCCCGCTCGATCGGCTCGTTGCTGGCCCAGGACTACCCGGGCGAGCTCCGCGTGATCCTGGTCGACGATTCCTCCTCGGACGGCACCGCCGCGGTCGCCCGCGCCGAGGGCGAGCGGCTGGGGCGTGGCGAGCGGCTGGAGGTGCTGATCGGCGAGCCCCTGCCCGCGGGCTGGACGGGCAAGCTCTGGGCCGTGCACCAGGGGACGCTGCACGCCGAGGCGCCAGGGCCCCAAGTAAACCTGCCAAAGTACCTGTGGCTCACCGACGCCGACATCGGCCATGCGCCGGACAACCTGCGCGCGCTGGTCTCCCGCGCCGAGGCCAAGGGACTGGTGCTCACCTCCCTGATGGCCGAACTGCACTGCAGGACCTTCGCCGAGCGCTTCCTGATCCCGGCCTTCGTGTTCTTCTTCCAGATGGTCTACCCCTTCGCCCAGGTGAACCGGCCCGGCCCCATGGGCGCGGCGGCGGGCGGGGTGATGCTGGCCGACCGCGAGGCGCTGAAGCGCGCCGGCGGGATCGCCGCCATTCGCAAGGCGCTGATCGACGACTGCGCGCTCGGCGCCCTGATGAAGCGGCAGGGACCGATCTGGCTCGGCCTGACCCACCGCGCCACCTCGCTGAGGCCCTACGAGACCATCGGTCAGATCGGGCGGATGGTGTCGCGCTCGGCCTACGCCCAGCTCGACTATTCGCCGCTCAAGCTGATCGGCGTGGTGCTCGGCATGGGCTTGGTCTACATGGCCCCCATTGCGGCGATCCTCGTTGGCGGCGCGCCGGCCGTGCTGGGACTTGCGACCTACCTGCTGATGGCGATCTCGTTCCAACCCATGTTGCGTTTCTATCGCGTCTCGCCCCTGTGGGGCTTGGCCCTGCCGGCGATCGGCCTGGCCTACACCGTGTTCACCGTGCAGTCGGCCGTGCAGATGTGGCGCGGGCGGGGCGGCCTCTGGAAGGGCCGCGCCCAGGCGATCGCGTCATGAACGCCCCAAAGACTGCACACGCCCTCGATGTCGCCGCCGAGGACCTGGCCTCGGGCAAGGGCTCGACCGACGAGAACTTCCCGGTCGCCTCGCACCTGATCGCGCCGAAGTTCCGCCCGCCGGTGATGGCCTTCTACCACTTCGCCCGGGCGGCCGACGACGTGTCCGACAACGCCCTGGCCGAGCCCGAAACCAAGCTCGACCTGCTGGAGACGCTGCGCGCCAGCCTGGTGGGCGAGAGCGACGAGGCGCCCGAGGGGCGCGACCTGCGCAGGATGCTGATCGAGCGCGGCCTTTCCGACCAGCATCCGCTCGACCTGCTGGAAGCCTTCCGCCGCGACGTCACCAAGCTGCGTTACGACAGCTGGGACGACCTGATGGACTATTGTCGTTACTCGGCTTCGCCCGTGGGTCGCTTCGTGCTCGAGGTGCACGGCGAGAGCCACGACCTGTGGCCGATGAACGACGCCCTGTGCAGCGCGCTGCAGGTGATCAACCACCTGCAGGACTGCGGCAAGGATCGCCGCGAGATCGACCGCGTCTACATCCCGCTCGACCGCCTGACCGCCGCCGGCGTCAAGGTGGAGGCGCTCGACGCGCCCGTCGCTTCGCCCGCCCTGCGCGGGGTGATCAAGGGCTTGGCCGAAGACACCATGCGCCTGCTCGACGTGTCGCGGCCCTTCGCCAAGGGGATCGGCAACGGCCGCCTGGCGCTCGAGGTCGGGGTGATCCAGGCCTTGGCCGAGGACCTCTGCCGCGGGCTGATGGTCAAGGATCCCCTGTCCCAGGGCGTGCACCACGACAAGGCCAAGATGGGGGCCATCGCGCTCGGGGCCATGCTCAAGACAAGCTTTGCCAGACTCGGAGGCTCTCGATGAGCGACGGGTCCGGAGCGATTGCGCCGGTGGACATGGAGGCCCTGTGGGCCAAGGTGCGCCAGAGCTCGTTCTACGCGGCCATGCGCACCATGCCGCCGAAGGAGCGCGAGGCGATGTTCGCCATCTACGCCTTCTGCCGCGCCGTGGACGACATCGCCGACGACCAGCAGGGCGACCGCGCCGGCCGCACCGCCGCCCTGAACCTGTGGCGTTCGGACCTCGACCGCCTCTACGCCGGCGCCGACCCGGGCGTGGCCGCCTTCCTCGCCGCGCCGGTGCGCGGCTTTGACCTGGAGCGAGCCGACTTCGAGGCGATCATCGACGGCATGCAGATGGACGTGGACGCCGACATCGTCGCCCCCGACGACGCCACCCTCGACCTCTACTGCGACCGCGTGGCCAGCGCCGTGGGCCGCCTGTCGGTCAAGGTGTTCGCCATGGAGCGCCAGCCCGGCCTCGATCTCGCCCACCACCTGGGCCGCGCCCTGCAACTGACCAACATCCTGCGCGACCTCGACGAGGACGCCGCCATCGGCCGGCTCTATGTCTCCAGCGACGCCCTGGCTTTGGCCGGAATCACGGCGTCTGATCCCCTGACGGTGATGGCCGACCCGCGCGTCGACATCGCCGCCCGCCACATCGCGGCGGTGGCCGGCCTGCACTATGAGGCCGCCGACAGGGTGATGCGCTCGGCCAAGGGCCAGCTCAAGGCGCCGCGCCTGATGGGGGCCGCCTACGGCCGCATCCTCAAGCACATGCTGGCCGAGGGCTGGAAGCCGCCGCGCCGGCGCGTGAGCCTGACCAAGCGCGAGAAACTGTGGGTGCTGGCCCGTTACGGGCTGATGCCGTGACCACCGGGACGGTGCACGTCGTCGGCGCCGGCCTCGCCGGGCTGTCGGCCGCCACCATCCTGGCCGAGCGGGGCGTGCGGGTGGTGGTGCACGAGGCCGCCGCTCAGGCGGGCGGGCGCTGCCGCTCCTATTTCGATCCCCAGCTCGGCATGACCATCGACAACGGCAACCATCTTGTCCTGTCGGGCAACCGGGCGGTGCAGGCCTATCTGAAACGCCTCGGCGCCTCGGACCGGCTGGCGGGGCCCGAGAAGGCCGAGTTCGCCTTCTTCGACCTGGGCGACGGGACCCGGTGGGTGATGCGACCCAGCGACGGGCGCATCCCCTGGTGGGTGTTCCAGCGCAGCCGCCGCGTGCCGGGAACCAGGGCGGCCGACTACGCCGTGCTGGCCAAATTCATGTCGCGCCATCCCGGCAAGCGTATGGACGAGGTGATCAGGACGGCCGGCCCCCTGTGGCGACGCATGCTGCAGCCGGTGATGCTGGCGGTGCTGAACACGGCCCCGGACGAGGGCTCCATGGACCTCGCCGGCGCGGTGGTGCGCGAGAGCCTGGCGCTCGGCGGCATGGCCTCCCGGCCGCGCATCGCCGCCCCGACGCTGGCCGCCGCCTTCGTCGAGCCGGCGGTGACCTATCTGCAGTCCAAGGGCGTGGACCTGCGCCTGCGCCGCTCGCTCAAGGCCATCGAGACCGGGGAGGGAAGGGCGAAGGCCCTGCAGTTCACCGGCGAGACCGTCGAACTCGGCGCGGACGACCGCGTGATCCTGGCGGTGGCCCCCGCGCCCGCCCGCGACCTGCTGGCCGGCCTGCCCGTGCCCGACGACTTCCGCGCCATCGTCAACGGCCACTTCGCCCTGCCCGACGGCTTCGACTGGAAGGCCCACGCGCCCATGACCGGCCTGATCGGCGGGACGGCGGAATGGGTGTTCGTGTTCCACGACCGCATCTCGGTGACCGTGTCCGGCGCCGACCGCCTGGTGGACGACGACCGCGAGGCCCTCGCCCGGCGCCTGTGGGCCGACGTCGCCCGCACCCTGGACCTCGGCGAGGCGCCTCTGCCCGCCTGGCAGATCGTCAAGGAAAAGCGCGCCACCTTCGCCGCCACTCCGGCGGTCGACGCCATCCGCCCCCACGCCCGCGCCGCTGGCCTGTCCAACCTCGTCATCGCCGGCGACTGGACCCAGACGGGCCTGCCCGCGACCATCGAGGGGGCGCTGAGGTCGGGCGAAACGGCGGCGGGGCTGGTGTCCTAGTCGAACCCTTCCACCAAGGTCACCTCCGCGGCGTCCAGAAGCGGCAGCAGGGTCTCGACGATCAGCCTGCGCACGTCGTCATCCATCGGCCCCCGCCGCACCTGAAGGACGAAACGGCCGTCTTCGGGATAGAGCCGAAGCATCCGGGCGTCGGGGCCGATGCGGCAACCGAGGTAGTCGAAATAGGCGCTGTCGCCGTCCCACCACGGCCAGGCCGCACCCGCCTCGAGACGCTGCTTCATCTCTGGAAGATTGAAAGGCGAGCGGAAACGGAAAGCGTCGAGGACCGGCGGGCGCCTCCGCTGAGTTGGAATTGCCGCCTTGGCCGCCGCGGGCTCCCGCGACAGCCGGAGAAAGTTCAGCAGCCTTTTCAGCACTGGGGACTGAAGCCTCTTGGGCGCATGGCGGTATCCGGCAAAGCGTCCAGTACCATCGAGCCGGGCCTGCGCGATAGACGACCGTCGGCGCCGGCGGCCGCCGGCTGATTTGTCCGAGTGACAATGTTCGGGTCGCACGCCTCGGGCGCTTGAGCCTAGAACCGGGAGCCCAGCCCCGGAGGAAGCGATGGACGTCCAGCGGTTTGCCGCCTTTTCCGATGGCGAGACCGGCGGGAATCCCGCTGGCGTGGTCATCGGCGACGTCCTGCCGGAGCCGGAACTGATGCAGGCCGTCGCGGCCGAGGTAGGCTACTCCGAGACGGTCTTCGCCGCGCCCGCCGGCCAGGGCTGGAGGGTGCGATATTTCGCCCCTGAGATGGAAGTCCCGTTCTGCGGCCACGCGACCATCGCCCTGGGCGCCGCCATGGCGCTGCGTAGCGGAGACGGCGTCTTCGCCCTGGAGCTCAACGACGGCCCCATCACCGTCGAAGGACGGCAGGCTGGCAGTCTGGTCGCCGCCGCCCTCCAGTCGCCCCGCACGCACAGCGCGCCCGCGCCGGCCGCCATCGTGGACGAGGCTCTGGCCATGTTCTCCCTGTCGCCCGCCGATCTCGACGGGACCATCCCGCCGGCGATCGCCAACGCGGGCGCCGATCACCTCGTCCTGGCGCTCGCGAGCCGCGCGCGGCTCTCGGCCATGCGCTACGACCTGGAGACGGGCCGCCGGTTCACGACTCGAGAAGGGCTCGCCACCATCAGCCTCCTGTTCGCCGAGACGCCGAGGCGCTTCCATGCCCGCAACCCGTTCGCCGCAGGCGGCGTCTACGAAGATCCCGCGACGGGCGCGGGGGCCGCCGCGCTGGCGGGCTACTTGCGCGATCTCGGATGGCCTCATGGCGGCGCCATCGACATCGTCCAGGGCGAGGACATGGGCATGCGGTCGCTGCTGCATGCCAAAATCCCGCCGGGTCCGGGCGAGAGCATCCGCGTCTCGGGCATGGCCCGGAGGCTGTAGGCGCGCTTCGCGCACGCGCGCTCTTGAAACAAGCCGAAATCCGGAAGAAGCTTTCCTTTGATAAGCGTATTCAAACACGCCACAGTGGCGCTGTACGACCTCGGGGGACTCGTGATCGATCCTCACTGGCCGTAGGGCGTCCCGAGAAGGCGCTTCGGGAATCACCGGGGAGGAAACATGACCAGTAGAATGCTTGCCCTTCCGGCGCTCGCCATCCTGGCGGCCGCCGCAGCCGCGCCCGTCGTCCATGCCCAGGCGCGGGGCGCCCCGGCGGTCACGCCGGTGCTGACCGGCGATCCCCTGCGCCGCGACATCACCGTGCCCGACAGCGTGCCCGACATCTCCGGCACTTGGTCGCCGGTGACCTTCTTCCGCACCATCCACCCGATGAGCGGCGAGGAGACGCCGTTCCTGCCCTGGGCCAAGAAGTTCTTTCTCGACCGCTCGGCCGCCGAGGCCGCCGGCTCGCCCCTGTTCGACCCCAACGCCAACTGTCTGCCCTCTGGCGTGCCACGCGTGCTGCCGACGCCCTATCCCTACGACATCGTGCAGACGCCCGACGCGATCTACGTCGGCATCGAGGTGATGCACTCGTTCCGCATCATTCACATGGACGGCAAGCCCATGCCGGCCGACTTCAAGCCGAGCTACCTGGGCTATTCCGCCGGCCACTGGGAGGGCGACACCCTGGTGATCGTGACCACCGGGCTCAACGGCTTCACCCAGGTGGACGAGGAGGGGCGGCCCAAGTCCAGCGCCCTGAAGGTCACCGAACGTTGGACCAAGAAGGCGCCCGACCTGATCGAGAACCTGTTCACCATCGACGATCCCAAGACCTACGCCCACCCGTGGACCGCGCTCTCCGAATACAAGTGGGCCCCGAACGTCCGCTTCAACGAATACGAATGCGAGGAGAACAACCGGAACAAGCCGGACGCCTCGGGCAAGCTGCGTCACAACTGAGGGGAGCGACCATGACCAGACATCTGATCCTTGCCGCGACGGCGGCCCTCGCCCTCGCCCTCGCCCTGACCGCCTCCGGGGCCGCCTTCGCCCAGAGCTCGATTCCCCAGGAAGACGCCGCGCTCAAGCGCCGGGCCGGCCGGGACGCCAAGGACAAGGCGCTGCTCGACGCCGAACGGGCCCGTCCGCGCATCGGCGGCTACTGGAAGATCGACCACAAGATCGCCGCCCTGACCACCGCCGACGGCAAGGCCCCGCCGCTGAACGCCGCCGGCAAGACCCTGCAGCGCCAGCGCCTGGCCAGCATCAAGGCCGGCAAGACCACCGATCCGATGAACGTGTGCCTGCCGCCCGGCACGCCGCGCTCGCTGGTGGTCGACGAGCCGTTCTACTTGGCCCAGACGCCGATCAAGATCACCTTCTTCCATCAGGTCTATCACGTGATCCGCCACGTGTTCCTCGACGGGCCGCTGAAGCTGACCGACGACCGCGACGTGTTGTGGGAAGGCCATTCCTCGGGCCGCTGGGAGGGCGACACCCTGGTCATCGAGTCGGGCGACTTCAACGGCAAGCAGTGGCTGGACGACTCGGGCCTGCCCCAGTCGCCCGACATGAGGGTGACCGAGAAGATTCGGCGCACCGGCGCCGACACGCTCGAGGACATGGTCACCTATGACGACGCCAAATACTATTCGGCCCCGTGGACCGCCCGCCTGACCTTCAAGGCCCAGCCGAAGGACACCATCCTGGTCGAAGAGGACTGCGCGGAGAAGCTACTGGAGTATCCGCTGAAGCCCTACGCGCCGGAGTAGGGTTCAAAAACATTCGTCATCCCGGACGTCACGCTCGCAGAGCGCGGCGATCCGGGATGACGGTTTTGGGGATTGGCCCCCTAGCGGGTTCCCCGGGGGAGCGGGCCGCCCTCTCGCGCCCGCAGCAAAAACGCTCTAGACGGAGCGTATGTACGACGCCGAATTGGACACCGCCGAGCCTCTGCCGCCTCTGGACGAGGTGGAGAAGCTGGTCGCCCGCGCGAGGGACGCCCTGCTGGCGACGCAGCGGCCGGACGGCCATTTCGTGTTCGAGCTGGAAGCCGACTGCACCATCCCGTCCGAATTCGTCCTGTTGAAGCACTACCTCGGCGAGCCCGAGGACCTGGAGCTGGAGCGCAAGATCGGCGTCTACCTGCGCCGCATCCAGGGCGAGCACGGCGGCTGGCCGCTCTATCACAACGGCGCCTTCGACATCTCGGCCAGCGTGAAGGCCTACTTCTGCCTGAAGATGATTGGCGACGACACCGAGGCGCCGCACATGGCGCGCGCGCGCCAGGCGATCCGCGACCATGGCGGGGCCATGGCGGCGAACGTGTTCACCCGCATCCAGCTGGCGCTCTACGGCGACATGGACTGGAACCAGATCCCGACCATGCCGCCCGAGATCATCATGCTGCCGAAGGGGTTCCCGATCACCCTTATGAAGATGAGCTACTGGGCGCGCACGGTGATCGTGCCGCTGCTGGTGCTGATGTCGGTGAAGCCGCGGGCGCGCAACGCGCGCGGCGTGCACATCCGCGAGTTGTTCGAGGAAGTGACCCCCGCGGCGCGCGTTTCCCAGGGCGCGAACCTGAAGAAGGCCTGGGTGGTCGGCTTCAACGCGCTCGACGCCGTGCTCAAGGCGGTGGCGCCGGTGTGGCCGCGCGGTCTGCGCAAGCGCGCCATCGCCCGCTGCCGCGACTGGGTGGTGGAGCGGCTGAACGGCGAGGATGGCCTCGGCGCCATCTACCCGGCCATGGCCAACAGCGTGATGATGTTCGACGCCCTGGGCTACGCGGAGGACCATCCCCACCGCGCCCTGGCCCGAAAGTCGGTGGAGAACCTGCTGGTGGTCAAGGAGGGCGAGGCCTATTGCCAGCCCTGTGTCTCGCCGGTGTGGGACACCGCTCTGGTCGCCCACGCGCTGATGGAGGCCGGCGGCGAGGAGGCGGAGAAGCAGGCGCTGCGCACGCTGGAGTGGATGAAGCCGCTACAGGTGCTGGACGTGAAAGGTGACTGGGCCGAGGCGAGGCCCGACGTGCGCCCCGGCGGCTGGGCCTTCCAGTACCGCAACGACCACTATCCCGATCTCGACGACACCGCCGTAGTGGCCATGGCCATGGACCGGGCCCGCCAGCGCCTGGGCGCCGGGAGCCAATACGACGAAGCCATCGACCGCGGGACCGAGTGGATCGTCGGCCTGCAGTCGCAGAACGGCGGCTTTGCCGCCTTCGACGCCGACAACACCTACACCTACCTCAACAACATCCCCTTCGCCGACCACGGGGCCCTGTTGGACCCGCCGACGGTGGACGTGGCGGCGCGCTGCGTGTCCCTGCTCGGCCAGCTCGGCGAGCGGCCGGAAACCTCGCCCCGCCTCAAAGCGGCCATCGACTACCTGGAAAGCGAGCAGGAGCAGGACGGAAGCTTCTGGGGCCGATGGGGCGTCAACTACATCTACGGGACCTGGTCGGCGCTGTGCGCCTTCAACGCCGTGGGCCTGGGCATGGAGGCCCCGGTCGTGCGCAAGGCCGTGGACTGGCTGGTCGCCATCCAGAACCCCGATGGGGGCTGGGGCGAAAGCTGCGACAGCTACGACCTGGCCTACCAGGGCTACCAGCCGAGCAATTCGCGCGCCTCGCAGACCGCCTGGGCCCTGCTGGGCCTGATGGCGGTGGGTCAGGTGCGCCATCCCGCGGTGGCGCGGGGTATGGCGTGGCTGCAGGCCAACCAGGACGCCGAGGGCCTGTGGCCCGAGGAGGACTATACCGGCGGCGGCTTCCCGCGGGTGTTCTACCTGCGCTACCACGGCTACCGGAAGTTCTTCCCCCTGTGGGCGGCCGCCCGCTACCGCAACCTCGTCAAGGCCAATGCGCCGGACGTGGCGTTCGGGATGTGACGGGCCACGCTCGATGATCCTGGCGGCGGTCGGCATGCAACGCGAGGCGCGCCTCGTGGAGCGCCATGGCGCGGGCCTCGGGGTGCGCGCAGTGGCCGGGGGCGGGCGCGAGGCGCAGCTCAAGGCTCGCCTGGAGGCGGCGCTCGACGGGGCGGAGGCCATCCTCAGCATCGGCCTCGGCGGGGCGCTCGACTCGTCGCTGGAGGTGGGCGACGTGGTGGTGGGCAGCGAGGTGCTGCAGCCGCGCGGGCGCTGGGAGACCGATGCGGTGTGGCGCGACTTCCTGCTGAAGCGCCTGCCAGGCGCGCGGTGCGGACCGATCTACGGCTCGGCCGAGATGGTGCTGAGCGCGCTGGACAAGGACAAGCTGCGGCGGCACGGCGGGGCGCTGCTGGTCGACATGGAGAGCCACGTGGCCGCCCAGGTCGCCGCCGCCCGGCGTCTGCCGCTGGGCGTGGTGCGGGTGGTGTCGGACAAGGCCGGCACCAGCCTGCCCGATGCGGTGCGTATGGGCATCTCCGAGGACGGGGGCATGAATCTGCTGGGGGTGCTGGGCGCCCTGGCGCGCGACCCGCGCCAGCTGCCTGCCCTGATGCGCGTGGGCCGCGACGCGGACCTGGCGTTCAAGGCGCTCGACGCGGTGGCGGCGAAGGCCCTGGCCCGGCCTTGATAGCGGCGACGTAGCGTGCACCCTGACCGGGCGCGTCGCAGGAGGCCCCCATGACCAGCCGTATGAACAGCCGCGAGCCCCGCATCACCCCGGTCGCGGTCGCCGACCTCAAGCCCACCCAGATGACCGTCGGCCTGCGCGAGGTCGAGGAGAAGCGGAAACACTGGCGCCAGAAGGAGCCCGACGGGGGCGGCTGGCTCGGCAAGCACCTGATCCCCGTGCTGCTCGGCCCCAAGGGCCGCTCCTATGTCATCGACCATCATCACCTGACCCGCGCCTTGCTGGAGGAAGGGGTCCAGGACGTCGCCACCACCGTGGTGGCCGACCTGTCGATGCTCGACAAGGACGCCTTCTGGGTGTTCGTCGACAACCGCGGCTGGTGCCATCCCTATGACGACGAGGGCCGGCGGCGGTCGTTCGACGATATCCCCCGCAGCCTGAAGGCGATGAAGGACGATCCCTTCCGCAGCCTCGCCGGCGAGCTGCGCCGGGCTGGCGGCTACGCCAAGGACACCACGCCGTTCAGCGAATTCCTGTGGGCCGACTTCCTGCGCCGCAAGCTCAAGGCGTCCGAGGTGCGCGAGGATTTCGGCTCGGCCCTGAGCAAGGCCCTGCGCCTGGCCAAGTCGCCCAAGGCCCAGTACCTGCCGGGGTGGTGCGGTCCCGCGGCGGACGACTAGAACCGGTCGAATCGGGGGCGCCTGACGCGGGCGCCCGGACCCCCGCCAAACCCCGCAATCCCTTGTGGGAAAAAGGACACGGCCATCCGCGGATCGCCATTTCGGCCTGCGGCGGGCGATCGCCGGGCCACGCCGGGGCCGGCGTTTTCGGTGTTCTGCTATCTGCTTGAAATCCCGTCGAAAAGCTGGAAATCGCGTGGCCCGCGCCGGCCCATCCACGGCCAAAGCCATAACGATCCGAGCAGAAGGTCTGCCAAAATTTATATAGCCGCCCGTCCTGGAGCGTGGCTAACACACCCGCCTATGTGACATGGCAATGTACTGACAGCTTCGGTGTGGTGACATCATCAATTGGGTCGCCGACCTAGGTAAAGTTGCGGCGTCAAGTCACGAGTACAAGAGTTTTTTGTCAGTCCCCAGGGAGGGAAATTGTATGCCGAGCGCCAGTAGGCTCCGTGCTTTTCTGCTTATGACTTCGACGCTGGGATGCGCCGGTTTTGCCACCGCCGCGTTCGCGCAGGCCGCGGCCCCCACCACCAATTCCAACGCCATCGAGGAAGTGGTCGTCACCGCGACGCGCCAGACCTCGACGGTGAACAAGGTCGCCCTCTCGGTGTCGGCCGTGACCCAGAAGAACCTCGACCAGCAGGGCATCCGCAGCGTGTCGGACCTGTCCAGCCAGGTTCCCGGCTTCACCTTCCGCACCACCGGCGGCGAGAACAACCCGAACCTGACCCTGCGCGGCATCGGCGGCAACGCCCTGAACGGCACCTCGGGCGGCGCGCCGACCACCGGCCTCTACATCGACGACGTCCCGATGATGTCGCGGAACGCCAACGGCCTGGAAACCGGTTCGGGCACGCCGATGCCCCTGATCTACGACCTCGACCGCATCGAAGTGCTGCGCGGCCCGCAGGGCACGCTCTACGGCGGGTCGTCCGAAGGCGGCACCGTCCGCTTCATCCTGCCCCAGCCCAGCCTGACCACCTACTCCGGCTCGGCCCGCGTGGGCTGGTCGACCATGCAGGGCGGCGGCATGGGCAACGAAGAGGGCCTGGCCATCGGCGGCCCGCTCGTTCAGGACAAGCTCGGCTTCCGCGTGTCCGGCTACCGCAAGGACAACCCGGGCTGGGTCGACAACTTCTCCGCCTATGACGGTCACCAGTTCGCTTCGAACGTGAACTCGGGCAACGACTACTCCCTGCGCGGCGCCTTGCTCTGGCAGGTGACGCCGGACTTCAAGGCGACCGTCTCGGTGTTCCACCAGATGGACTATGTGAACGACACCCCGACGGTGCAGACCTCGTCGCCGGCGATGACGTTCCCGACCGCCACCTACACCGAGACCGGCACGGTCAACGGCGTGAAGTTCTCGTTCCCGGCCAAGGTCCTGCCCGGCTTCACCGTCCCGGCCCAGACCTGGCTCGGCAAGGGTAACGGCACCACCAACGGCCTCTACCTGACGCCGACCGACGTGTCGTACCAGAACTCGCCGCGGCGCACGATCTTCACCACGCCCAGCCTGACCCTGGACTACAACTGGAACGACAAGCTCGACTTCAAGTCGATCACCTCCTACGAGGACTCCACCACCGGGGGCTGGACCTTCACCGGCGGCAACCAGGCCAACGTGCGCCCGCTGCCGCTGACCTCGCCGCAGGCGATCTCCAAGCAGACGCCGCTCTACGCCGGCCAGACCTGCCCCTCGGGCCCGGGCCTGCTGACGCCGATCCTGACCGCCACCTGCTCGCTGTCGCCCCGCTACATCCCGCAGAGCTGGTCGGGTGAAGGCGCGGGCACAGGTCCGTCCGATTCGTTCGGCTACTACTTCTTCAACAACCGCCGCGGGCAGACCTCGCAAGAGTTCCGCATCCAGTCCACCGATCCGTCGTGGCGGGTGCAGTTCGTGGTGGGCGGGTTCATCGAGCACGCGCACAATCACATCAACGTGGGCTCCAGCTGGAACGAGCCGCAGATCACCCAGGCCGTGCTCGGCGTTCCCGAGCAGTGGTTCCAGGGCGCCCTGGCCGGTCCGGTGCTGGAAGTCCCCGGCGCCTCGCTGAACGACGTATCGACGCGCAACATCGACATCACCGAGGACGAGCAGTCGGTGTTCGGCGAGTTCACCGTCGCCGTGACCGACAAGTTCAAGATCGTCGCTGGCGTGCGGGCGGTGAACTACAACCAGCAGTTCCTGCAGATCTACGGCGGCACCGTGGCCTCCGCGCCTCCGGGCTGGGCCGGCACGAGCAGCACCGGCGGGATCGAGACCAACCCGAACTCGATGACGCCCTTCGCCACCAACTACGCCGCGTGCCCGCAGCACATCACGGCCGCCACGGTCACCACCGCGGCCCAGGCCACGGCCGGTGCGGCGGGCTGCCCCTACCAGTACACCTACACCAAGCTGACGGAGAACCCGGTCACCCCCAAGGTGGGCGCCTCCTACCAGCTGACCGCCAACGACATGGTCTATGTGACCTACGCGGAAGGCTACCGTCCGGGCGGCATCAACCCGTTCGTGCCGCCGGTGATGTGCGCCACCGACCTGGCCAACCTGGGCCTCACCCAGTCGCCGGCGACCTATGCCCGTGACTCGGTGAAGTCGACCGAAGTGGGCGGCAAGTTCCGCCTGTTCAACGGCCAGATGCAGGTCAACGCCGCGGCGTTCCACATCACCTGGGACAACGTGCAGTTCGTCGAAAGTCTGCCGACCTGCGCCTTCTCGTACACCACCAACGCCGCGACCGCGGCGTCGGACGGCGGCGAGCTGCAGTTCACCGGCCGGGCGATGGGCTTCACCCTGAACGCCAACCTCGCCTACGACAACGCCCGCTACACCAAGGCGACCTACTCGCCGGGCACGTCGCACAAGCTGCTGGTCAACGCCGGCGACAACCTGGGCGTGCCGGATTGGACGGCCAACCTGGGCCTGCAATACGACACCCGCATCATGGACTTCCCGGCCTACGCTCGCATGGACTACGCCTATACCGGCAAGTACATGCGCGGTACGGGCCCGGGCACCAACTCCTACAACGCGACCGTGGCCCCGAACTTCATCAACGGCAACGAGACGCACATCGTCAACGCCCGGGTCGGCGTCTACTACAACGACCTGGAGATCGCGGGCTACGTCACCAATCTGTTCAACTCGCAGGAGTGGCTCAACAAGAACGAAGGCCTGAACACCTATTACTTCAGCGGCATCCAGGAGACGCCGCGCGTGATCGGCGTGCAGATGAACTACCGGTTCTAAAACCGGCCGAAACCGGCTTAGACTTGGGGGGCGGATCTTCGGGTCCGCCCCCTTCTTGCTTTCTGGAATCCCGGATGACGTCCCGCACCGCCAGACACCTGTTGACGGCCGCCGCCTGCTGGACGGCCGTGCTCGCCGGAACCGCCTTCGCCCAGACCAAGGCGCCAGCCAAGGCCAAGGCCGCCGCCGCGGCCAAAGCCGCCGCCCCGGCCGCAAAGCCTTCCGCCAAGCCCCCCGCCGGCCCCTGCGACGTGCTCGCCGACGATCCCGCCGACCCCTTCCGCGCGGCCCCGGGGGTGGAGCCTCAGAAGATCGATCCCGCCAAGGCGGTCCCGACCTGCAAGGCGGCCGTCGACGCGGCGCCCGACGACGGCCGCATTCGCTATGCCTATGCCCGCGCCCTGCAGCGTTCGGGCGACGACGCCGGCGCGGTCGACGCCTACCAGAGGGCGGCCGAGCGGGGCTATCCGATCGCCGAGAACCTGGTCGGGATGATGTATCTGCAGCAGGCCCGCCAGCCCGACGTGGCCGCCCAGTGGCTGCGCAAGTCCGCCGACCACGGCTACCTGCCGGCCCAGATGACCCTCGGCGCCTTCTACCACCAGGGCATCGGCGTGCCGAAGGACGTGCAGCAGGCCGTCGCGTGGTACCGCAAGGCCGCCGACGCCGGCTATCCCCTGGCCCAGGTCGCCCTGGCGGGGCTCTATCACAAGGGCGATGGCGTGCCGCAGGACGACCAGCAGGCCCTGGCCCTGTACCGCAAGGCCGCCGCCGAGAACTACGCGGGCGGGCAGGGCGGGGTGGGCGACGCCTACTACAACGGCTGGGGCGTCAAGCAGGACGCCAAGGAGGCGCTGGCCTGGTACCAGAAGGCGGCCGACCAGGGCTATCCGCCCGCCCTGGCTTCTCTGGGCGTGATGTACCACAACGGCGAGGGCGGGCTGAAAGTCGACGACGCCAAGGCCACCGAGAACCTGAAGCAGGCCGCCGAGCTGGGCTTCGCCCCCGCCCGGCAGTTGTTGGCCGCGCTGCAGCAGGGCGCCGGCCAGGCCAAATAGCGGCCTCGCCCTCTACCGGCCGCCCTCGCCGGGCAGCATCCACAGGGCGCTCATCATGTGCGGCAGGGTGATCGGCAGGGTGGCGATCAGCAGGGCCACCGCCGCGAGCACCACCACCAGAGCGAGCTTGCCGCGGCTGCGATGGATCGCGCGGAAGCGCCCGCCGGCGATCAGATTGGCGTGGCAGGCCGGGCAGACGCGATGCTCGTGCTCGACCCAGTATTCGCGGTAGGGTCCGCCGCCGGCGGGATGGGGTTCGGATTCCAGCACCTTCAGCCGCCGCGCCCGGGTGCGCTCGCGCCAGGGCAGCGCATCGCGCGTAGGGAATTCCAGGTCGCAGCAGTCGCAGACCACGTAGAAGCCGCCCTTGCCGGGGGAGGCCGCCATCCTACTCCGCGGCGATCCGGCTCTGCGGATCGGGCCGCGTCCCGTTGGGCACGCCGCAGCGGGCCAGGACCTCGCGCAGCTCGCGGATGGGCGGGAACACCTCGTTGTTCCAGTCGTCGCCCTGAGCGTCGTGGGCGGCCTGTTCCATCTCCACGATCTCCTTGTCTTCCTTGAAGATCTGCTCGGTGAACATGGTGATGAACGGCCAGGCCGCATCGATCAGGCCGGGGATCTTGGGCCGCTTGACCGACAGGTAGCCGAAGGTGCGGTTCTTGCTCTGCGCCTTGTCGAGCGGCGTATAGCCGAGCCAGACGTGCAGCACCGGCTCGCCCGAGCCGACCCACACCTTGAGGTCCTGGTAGGGATAGCCGGTGCGGATGGTCATCAGGTCGGCGTTGTCGCCCTCGCCCTGCTTGCGCACCACGCCCAGGATGGCAGCCTCGCCGACGGTGCCCTGACCTTCGGTGCGGCTGAAGGTGTAGTCGACCTCGCACCAGTCGGGCCCGGACCGCTTGCCCAGGCACTTGGCCTTGATCATGCCCATCTGTTTGCGGTGCAGGAACTGGTGGTTCATGTCGAACAGGTTCTCGTGCATGAACGTGTAGTGCGCGTCGACATGGCGGTTGAGCTGGCGCGTCTTATACGAGCCCTTGGCCGAAGATCCGAGCGCCTCGGGCAGGAGGCGTTCGTCGGCCAGGGCCGGGTCGCCCGGGAAGATGAAGATCAGGCCGTCGACTTCCTGGCAGGGATAGGCCCTGACCCCGTTGGGCAGGCGCTCCTTGCCGAGGTAGGGCACGTCCACGCAGGCGCCGGAGGCGTCATAGGCCCAGCCGTGGTAGCCGCACTTCACCTGGCAGCCCTGCACCACCCCGTGCGTCAGCGGCACCTGGCGGTGGGCGCAGCGGTTCTCCAGGGCGAATAAGGCGCCGTCCTTGCCGCGCACCACCACCACCGGCTCGCCGGCGTAGACCCGCCCGACCATGGCGCCCGCCTTGACCTCGTCGGACCAGGCGATCGGGTACCAGAAGTCGGGATGGCAGTCGGTCTTGCGCAGGTCGACGCCCGCGGTCAGACGCGCTGCACGCACGCTATCCACCGACATCAATCCCCCCTCAATCTTCGACGGTGACCACGCTCTTGCTGGCCCGCGGGTTCTTGGCCCGGATCTCCGCCAGCTTCTTCTCAACGTGTGTGGAGAAGACGAAATCGGCCTTGCGCTGCTTGTCCAGCGGGATGTCCTTGGCCATCGGCCCGTCGGTCTTGATGCCGTTCATGGCCAACATGGCGACCTTGAGCGGGTTCTTCACCGAGTGGGCGACAGCCGTGCCTTCGAAGCCACAGTGGACCATGCAGTCGGCGCACTTCTCGTAGTTGCCGACGCCGTACTTGTCCCAGTCGGTGCCGTCCATCAGCTCGGCGAAGGTCTTCACATAGCCTTCGCCCAGCAGGTAGCAGGGCTTCTGCCAGCCGAACACGGTGCGCGCCGGCATCGACCACGGGCTGCACTCATAGGCTTCGTTGCCGGCCAGGAAGTTCATGAACAAGCTCGACTGGGTGAAGTCCCAGGCCTTGCCGCC
>DASYBX010000074.1:0-10956 GCA_036500495.1 Caulobacteraceae bacterium | reverse complement strand
AGCGCTGGGGGCCGACGTGCAACAGGTGGCCCGCGGCATCGGCCTGGACGGCCGCATCGGCTCCAAGTTCCTGCACGCGGGCCCCGGCTACGGCGGCTCCTGCTTCCCCAAGGACACCCTGGCCCTGGTGCGCACCGCCGAAATGGCCGGCTCGCCCGTGCGGCTGATCGAGACGACCGTGCAGGTCAACGACGCGCGCAAGAAGGCCATGGCCGGCAAGATCATCAAGGCCATGGGCGGCAGCGTCGCCGGCCGGCGCATCGGCGTGCTCGGCCTGACCTTCAAGCCCAACACCGACGACATGCGCGACGCCCCCTCGCTGGACATCGTGCCGGCCCTGCAGGCGGCCGGAGCGGTGGTCCAGGCCTACGATCCGGAGGGCCACGAGGCCCGCCAGTTGCTGCGCGACGTTGAGTTCAAGACCGGGCCCTACGACGCCGCCGAGAACGCCGACGCCCTGGTGATCATCACCGAGTGGGACCAGTTCCGCGCGCTCGACCTCGACCGCGTGAAGTTGCTGATGCGCGCGCCCCTGGTGGTGGACCTACGCAACATCTATCGCCCCGACGAGATGCGGGCGCGGGGCTTCGACTACAGGAGCGTGGGCCGGCCGTAGGGCCCTATCCGCCTTCGGAGGCGCTCACACCCCTCGAGGCGCAGCCCAGCCACAGCGTGCGAAGGTAGAGCGGGACCGCGGCGCTCGGGTGGTTCAGGTCGAGGCGCTCGGAGAACTGCACGCCGGTTCCCGCCGGCGAGCGCCAGGCCACCTTGGCCCGGTAGGCGACGCCGGACCGGATCTCGATCAGGTCGAAGGCGTCCGGCAGGGCCTGGCCGGCAGGCACGCGGATCTGCGCCCCGGCCTCGGTCAGGTTGCGGATCGTGCAATCCATCGACAGGCCGGCGGCTTGGACGACCTTGCCCGCCAGCAGGACGCGCCGACGCGGCTGGTTCCGACGGCAATCCGCTTCCACGGCGTCACCGTGACGGGACGAAGGGTCTGTTGTCATTCCAGGCCATCCACACTCTGGCGCCGGGTCGAACGCGCGCCACTTCAGTCGACGATCTTGCCGCCCACTCCTGAACAGCGATTTAATATCTGCAAAATCCGATCTATATTGAATTATTAAGTAAATTTCGAAGATATCATGTATAATTTTAATTATACTATCCACATATCCCGCCCGCGCCGCAATCTGTATAGATGAACCCTGTGGCGGCTACGGCGCCACCTGCCTGTGCGCCGTTTCACGCCCCTGTCACACAGGCCTGCAACTGTCCCCGCCTCGCGGCGGCTTGGGGGAACTGGCGCGTTCCTCCCCCCGGTTCGATCACCGCCCAATCGGCTAGGGGAAAGACATGACCAGCTTCATCGTGACCAGCGGGACGACCGACACTCACGCCAAGAGCCTGGGCGGCGGCGACACCGGGGTGGTGCAGGCCAACGGCGTGCTTTCGGACGGCGCCGTCATCGTCTGGACCGGGGGGACCGCCGACCAGGACACGACCATCGACAACGCCGGCCTGATCACGGGGACCAAGCGCGCCATCGATTCGTCGGGGACCTTCGCGACCGGCGGCCTGACGATCGACAACCACGCCGGCGCCACGATCACCTCGTCCGGCGCCGACGCCATCCGCATGAATACCGAGATCACCGACGGCACGATCACCGTCGACAACGCCGGGACCATCAACGCCGCCGGCTCGGGCGGCAACAACGGCCAGGCGATCGACTTCGCCAACCTCACCTCGACCTCGACGTCGGTCCACGTCCACATCATCAACGAAGCCGGCGGCCTGATCACGGCGGCAGACGCCGACGCCATCCGCGGCGGCGAGAACACGGTGATCGACAACGACGGCACGATCATCAGCCATGCCGCCGCCGGCGACTCCGGAAATGACGGCATCGACTACCAGGGCAACGGCGGCGGAATCGTCAACAACGGTCTGACCGGGGTCGTCGACGGCGCCCGGCACGGCATCACCGGCGACGACCCGATCACCATCACCAACCACGGGTCGATCACCGGCGAACTCGGCTCGGGCGTCAACATGGACACCGCCGCCACCTCGATGAGCGTGGTGACCAACACCGGCACGATCACCGGCCACGGCGGCTTCCTCGGCGGCGATCCGACCCAGCCGGTGGATGGCGACGGCGTCGACATCGATGGCCTGATCACCCTGAAGAACTCCGGCACGATCACCGCCGCCGGCGTGCATGTCGACGGCGAACTGCAGGAAGCGGTCACCGTGGGTGGCGGGGAGATCGACAACTACGCGGGCGGCGTGATCACCAGCTTCGAGCGCGCGATCACGGTGGACGACAGCAACGGCGGCGCGGCCTTCGCGTCCACCACCATCTACAACGAGGGCCTGATCCACGGCGGCGACGGCCAGGCGATCTCGATCACCGGCGACTTCGCCGACACCATCACCAACAAGGGTGTGATCGAAGGCAGCATCACCACCGGCGGCGGCGACGACGTGTTCAACGCCTATGCCGGTTCGAGCGTGACCGGCCCGATCGACCTCGGCGGCGCCTCCAACACCCTCAACCTGATGGGCGACGGCCATGGCGCCATCGGACACATCGCCAACGTCGGGACCGTAAACTTCGACAGCGGCTCCTGGACGCTGGGCCTGGACAGCCATTTCAACGGAACGATCCACGGCTTCTCCAACCTCGACACCCTCGATCTGGCCGGCGTCGGCCTGGCCTCGTCCGCGCACCTGGGGGCCAACGGCGTCCTGACCGTCTCGGGCGGGGTCGGCGGGGCTGTCGCCCTTCAACTCGACCCGCACCAGAGCTTCGCCGGCTATGTCTTCCAGCTGTCGTCCGACGGCATGGGCGGGACCGACGT
Organism: Caulobacteraceae bacterium; assembly: GCA_036500495.1. Taxonomy (GTDB): domain Bacteria; phylum Pseudomonadota; class Alphaproteobacteria; order Caulobacterales; family Caulobacteraceae; genus BOG-938. The sequence continues at coordinate 8,089 of DASYBX010000074.1, read as the reverse complement.
GACCATCGCCAAGGTGATCAACGGCGGCAACGGCAACGAGACCCTGATGGGCACCGCTGGCAACGACCTGATTTCCGGCGGCAACGGCAATGACGCCATCACCAGCGGCGACGGCAATGACAGCCTGTCGGGCGGCAACGGCAACGATCTGCTGACCGCCGGCAACGGCAATTCGATGCTGGACGGCGGCAACGGCAACGACGTCCTGATCGCCGGCAACGGCAATTCGACGCTCAGCGGCGGCAACGGCGACGACCTGCTGCAGGTGGGGACGGGGAACAACATCCTGACCGGCGGCAACGGCGACGACAGCTTCGTGTTCGGCCCGACCTTCGGCCAGGACGTGATCACCGACTTCAAGCCCGGCGCCGACCACATCGCCTTCGAGGGCGCCTTCGCCAACTTCGCGGCGGTGCACGCGGCCATGCATCAGGTGGGCGGCAACACGGTGATCGAGATGGACGCGACCCACGAGATCACCCTGATGGGCGTCTCGATGGCGAGCCTGCACGCCTCGGACTTCATGTTCCACTGAGGCCAAGCCGACCGCCGCCCCTGCCGCCGCCTCGTCGCCCTGGCGTCCACGCCGGTTTGAGGTAGCAATAGGGGCGGCGGATCGCTCCGCCCGAAGGTAAAGGGAGGAGCCATGTCGAGCATCCGCATCGCGGGCCTGGCCGCCGCCGTCCTGGCGGCCGCCTTGGCTCCGTCCTCCGCGCGCCTGCTGGCCCAGACCGCCGGATCCTCGCCGATCCAGGTCGCATCCGAGCAGGAACGGCAGCGCGAGCTTTCCGAGCTCGGGCTGAAGGACACCCGGCCGGGCGCCAACAACCGCGACCCCGCCTCGCCGCTCTACCCCAACTACGACGAAGCCAAGGCCAACCCTGAGCCCCTGCCCGATCCCCTGACCGGTCCCGACGGCAAGCGCGTGGCCAACGCCGCCCAGTGGACGGCCGTGCGCCGGCCGCAGATCGTCAGGGCTATGGAGGACGACCTCTATGGCCACCGCCCCGCCGCCCTGCCCAAGGTGACCTGGACGGTGACCGCCACCCGCATGATCGACGAATACGGCGTGCCGGCGATCGAGAAGACCCTCGACGGCGCCCTGGACAATTCCGCCGCGCCCGACATCCAGGTGCACATCAAGGCCTGGCTGGTGACGCCGCAGGACGCGGTCAAGGCCGGCCGCAAGACGCCGGTGGTGCTGGCGGTGAACTGGTACAATCCGCCCGCCGGCTTCGCCAAGGACCCCAATCCCGACTACCGCGGCCTGATCCTGAAGCGCGGCTGGAGCTATGTGATCTACGACCCCACCAGCGTCCAGGCCGACAATGGCGCGGGCCTGAGCAAGGGGGTGATCGGCCTGGTCAACCGGGGCCAGCCGCGCAAGGCCGGCGACTGGGGCGCCCTGTCGGCCTGGGCCTGGGGCGCGAGCCGGGTGGTCGATGACCTGGAGCACGAACCCAATGTCGACGCCTCGCGCGTGGCGATCTTCGGCCACTCCCGCTACGGCAAGGCCTCCCTGGTGGCCATGGCCTACGACCCGCGCTTCAAGGCCGGCTTCATCAGCTCGTCGGGCGCGGGGGGCGCGGCGCCCTACCGCCGTCATTGGGGCGAGCAGGTGGAGAACGTGGCCGCCGGCAACGAGTACCATTGGATGGGCGAGCGCTTCCTGCGCTACGCCTCGGGCTCGACCACCGTCAAAGACCTGCCGATCGACGCCAACGCGGTGATCGCCCTGGCCGCCCCGCGCGCGGTGTTCGTGGGGGCCGGCCGGGCCACCGCCGACGGCGACGGCTGGGTCGACCCGCACGGCATGTTCCTGGCCGAGGCTTCGGCCGGCGAGGTCTGGAGTCTTTACGGCAAGGCGCCGCTGGCCAAGGCCGCGCCCGCCCCGCTCACCTTGTCGGATTCCGGCGCCCTTGCCTGGCGCCAGCACGACCAGGGCCACACGCCCGGGCCCAATTGGCCCTATTTCCTCGATTTCGCCGCCAGGGCGTTCGGGGCCTGAGGCGCGATCAGAGATCCAGTGTCAGGACGGTGAAGGCCATCCAGCCGAAGCCGTAGGCGGTCAGGCCGACGACGCCGGCGCCGCTGACCTGCAGCAGGGGCGAGGCCAGGGCCGAGGACGCCATCCACCACTTCAGCGCCAGGGCCATGCCGGCGCCGGCCACCAGGGGTTGGACGAAGGGCTCCACGGCCCGGTGTGCGGGCATGTCGAAGGCGAGCAGCACATAGAAGAAGTTGGGCAGGGCCGAGACCGTCGCGCCGATGGCGTAGCCGAGGGCCACGCCCTGCACGCCCCATGGCAGGCCGCCGAGAATGCCGAGGATGCCCAGCACGCTGGTGATCAGGGAGCTGCGCATCTGGGCCCGCAGGTCGCCGAGCCCGGCCAGCACGGCGGTGTTGAGCTGGAAGCAGCTCCACACCAGGCCCAACGGCGCCAGGATCGCCGCCAGGGCGGCCGCGGGCGCCCAGGCCGGGCCGAGCACCAGCCGCACTAACGGCGCGGCCTCGAGGCTGCAGCCGATGGCGATCGGCGCGCCCGCCATGGCCACGAGCCGCAGGGCGGCGAAATAGACGGCCGCTCCCTCCGGCCGGCTCTGGGCCTGGGCGATCGCCGGCAGGGCGGTGGTCCGCGCGGACGCGCCGAGCACATATTCCGGCGCCTGGATCACCTGATAAGCCGTCGCATAGAAGCCCAGGGGACGGGCGCCCACGAGCAGGCCGATCAGCAGGTTGTCGAGGCTGCGCGACAGGTAGGCCAGGAGGTTGGCGCCCAGCATCGGGCTGGATTGCTCCACGATCTGGCGCACGCCTGCGGCCTGGAACCTCAGCCTTGGCCGGAAACCCGAGGCGAGCAGGCCGCCGATCAGCCGCGCCGCCGCCAGAGTCAGCTGCTGGGCGGCGAGGGCGAAGACGTTCCAGCCGGCGAGCGCGGCGACCAGGGCGCTGGCCGCGCCGACGGCCGCGGCGATCAGCTCGATGCGGCCGAACGTTCCGAACTCGCCTCGCCGCTGCAGCCGGGCGCTGGGCACGGCGGCGGCGCCGGACAACGCCAGACACGGCGCCAGGGCGAACAGCAGGCGCGCGGCCTGGGGCTGGTGCGAGACCCAGGCCATGGGAAAGGCCAGGCCCGCCGCGCATGCCGCGCCGAGCAGGCCCGCCGCCGTGGACAGCCAGAAGGCGCTGGACTCCGCGTCCAGGTCCACCTCCGCCCGCACCAGGCCCGTGACGAGGCCTGCCTCGGCTAAGATGGCGGTGAAGACCACGATCGGCATGACCATGGCCATCAGGCCGAAAGCGTCCGGCGTCAGGATGCGCGCCAGGGCCGGCATCAGCAGCAGCTGCAGCGCGATCCGGCCGCCGCTGCTGAGCACCAGCCTGAAGATGCCGCCGGCCATCACCGCCGACAGGGGCCGCAGCGCCGTGCGATGGCCGAGGGGGAGGTGGATCATCGAGGTCGGTGGCCCTGCCGCCGGCGAGCGGCGCGATCGGTCCAGTTCTAGTCCGCGGCCCCGGGTCCCGTATGACGTCAGTTATTCGAATGTACGCCCCGCCTGTCGCCGCGTAGCAGCCGGCGTCGGTTCGGACACAGTCCTCCCGTCCTAGGCCTCGACGGTGATCGCCTCCGTGCCCTGGCCCTCGCACCACCGCTGCCACATCTGGCGATAGGCGGCCTCCAGGCCCCGGGCGAAGACCTTGGCGTCGTTCATGGGCGCGGCCGCCATGCGCGGACGCAGGGTCTGGCGCAGCTCGGCGCGTCGGGCCACATCGGCCGCCAGGGCGGCGGCGATGCGCACATAATCGTCCTCGGACTCGGCGGCCAGCTCATCGAGCCCCAGGCCGTGCAGGAAGGCCAGGGTCTGGCGCGAGGCTATGCGGTCCTGCGGCAAGGTCACCACCGGCACGCCCATCCACAAGGCCTCGCTCGAGGTCACGCCGCCGCAGAACGGGAAGGGATCGAGCGCGATGTCGACGTCGGCGTACTCGGTCAGCATCGCCTCGTGCGGCGAAGCCGCGCGCAGCTCCAGCCGGTCGGGGCCGACCCCGGCCTCGGCGAACGCCTCCGACACCCGCCGGCGGACGTTGGGCTGGTCGAGCTCCTTCCACTTCAGGAGCAGGCGCGAGCCGGGCGCCGCGTCCAGCACCCTCGCCCACAGTTGGGCCACGCGCGGACCGATCTTGGCCATGTTGTTGAAGCTGCCGAACACCACCGCGCCGTCCGGCCGCGCGGAGGGCGCGGCGACGTCGGGCGCATAGGCCGGCGGCGTGTAGCAGAAGCGGCCGTGCGGCAGCCGGACGACGGACTCGACGGCCCAGTCGGTTCCGGGCGGCGCGGTGCAGGCATCCATCACCAGATAGTCGATGGCCGACATGCCGGTCGTGCCGGGATAGCCGAGCCAGGACGCCTGCACCGGCGCGGGCTTGCGCGCGAACAGCAGGGGCCGGTTGTTGTCGGTGTGGCCGGCGAGGTCGACCAGGATGTCGATCCCGTCCTGCCGGACCAGCGCGGCCGCCTGCTCGTCCGTCATCTGCCAGATGTCGCGCCAGCCATCGGCGGCGGCGGCGATGCGGGAGGTGACGGCGTCCTTCTGGTCGCTGGCGGAATAGCAGAACACCTCAAGGGCTCCGCGGTCGTGCTGCTCCAGCGGACCGACCAGGTAACTGCCCACCGGATGGATGCGGAAGTCCCCCGACACATAGCCGATGCGAAGCCGGCGCCCGGCGTCTCGGTCGTTGGGCCAGGACGGCTGGGCTGGAAGGAAGCGCCGGGTCTGCTGGCCGTCGAAGGCCCGGTGTTCAGCCAGCAGCGCCTGGGGGTCGACCTCCGGCAGGTAGTTCAGCGCCAGCAGGATGTTGCTGTGCGCCGTGTGGTAGTCCGGCTGCAGCGCCAGCGCCCGGCGATAGTGGGTCAGGGCCTCGGCGGGCCGGCCCGACAGCTGGGTGACCACGCCGACGTTGTACTGGATCAGGGCGGAGTTCGGAGCCTGGCTCAGCGCCACGCCATAGGCCTCGATCGCCTCGTCGAGGCGGCCTTGGCGTTGCAGGGCCTGTCCCAGGTTGGTGCGCGCCTCGAAGGCCTCGGGCGCCAAGGCCAGGGCCTTGCGGTAGGCCGCTTCGGCGCCGGCGAAATCGTCCATGGAGCCGAGCGCGCCGCCCAGGCCATGCCAGCCGTGGAAGTGATCGGGGTCGAGCGCCACCGACCGGTTGAAGCTCTCGATCCCCTCGTCCCTCCGCCCGAGCGACATGAGCGCGACGCCGCGATTGGCGTGGGCGGGCGCGAAGTCCGGCCTCAGCGCCACGGCCTGCTCGAACAGCGCCAGGGACGCCTGGGTCTGGCCCGCATGGCCGGCGATCACGCCGAGCAGGTGCAGGCAATCCACGTTGCGCGGATCGATCGCCAGGGCCTGGCGCACGGTGTACTCGGCATCGGCCAACCGGCCGGCGAGGAAATGCTTGTAGGCGGTCTCGAACAGAGACGCTGAAAGTCCGAACTGCATGATGTCAGAAGTCCCTAGGCCGCGGCCTTCTTGACCACGCCGGCCAGGTCCTTGACCAGCTTGCAGACCAGGACCTCGTCGTCGCCCTCGGCCATGATGCGAATGAGAGGCTCGGTGCCGGAGGGCCGGATCACCAGCCGGCCGGTGTCGCCCAGCCGCGCCTTGGCATCCTCGATCGCCTGCTTGACCTCGGCCTGCTCCAGCGGCTTGCCGCCGGAGATGCGCACGTTCTCCAGCTTCTGCGGCACGGGCTCGAACTGGCGCGCCAAGCCGCTCATCGACTGGCCGCTGCGAACCAGCACCGACAGCACCTGCAGGGCGGCGATCATGCCGTCGCCGGTGGTGGAGAAGTCCGACAGGATCACGTGGCCCGACTGCTCGCCACCCAAGTTGAAGCCGCCCTGGCGCATGCGTTCCATCACATAGCGGTCGCCCACCTGGGTGCGCTCCAGCTTCAGCTGCAGCTTGTTCAGGAACCGCTCGAGGCCGAGGTTCGACATCACCGTCGCCACCACCCCGCCGCCGGTCAGCGAGCCCTGTTCGGCGAAGGCCTTGGCGATGATCGCCATGATCTGGTCGCCGTCGACCACCACCCCCTTTTCGTCGCAGATCACCAGCCGGTCGGCGTCGCCGTCGAGCCCGATGCCGATGTCGGCGCGGTACTCGCGCACCGCCTTGGCCATGGCCTGGGGATGGGTCGAGCCGCACTCCTCGTTGATGTTGGCGCCGTCGGGGCTGACCCCGACCTCGATCACCTCGGCGCCGAGTTCGTAGAGCGCCGTGGGAGCCACCTTGTAGGCCGCGCCGTTGGCGCAATCGATCACCACCCTGAGGCCGGTCAGGCTCATCTGACGCGGGAAGGTGGCCTTGATGATCTCCACGTAGCGCGCCTGGGCGTCGTCGATCCGCCGCACCCGGCCGAGGTTGCGCGGGGCGGCCAGCCCCTCGTCCAGGCCCTCGTCCATCAGGGCCTCGATCTGCAGCTCGGTCTTGTCCGACAGCTTGTAACCGTCCGGCCCGAACAGCTTGATGCCGTTGTCACCGAAGGCGTTGTGCGAGGCCGAGATCATCACCCCGAGGTCGGCCCGCATCGACCGCGTCATCATCGCCACCGCCGGGGTCGGCAGGGGCCCGAACAGGCGCACGTCCATGCCCACACTGGTGAAGCCCGCCACCAGGGCCGGCTCGATCATGTAGCCGGACAGTCGGGTGTCCTTGCCGATCACCACCAGGTGCCGCCGATCGCTCTCGGAGCGGAACAACTTGCCCGCCGCCAGGCCGACCCGCAGGGCCACCTCGGCCGTCATCGGGTGCTTGTTGGCCGTGCCGCGAATGCCGTCGGTGCCGAAATAGGCGCGCTTGCTCATCAGGTTGGGTTCCAGGCCGAGCCAGGGTGGGAATCTGTTTTAGCCCCCATTGTTCCTGCCGGCCAAGATGCATCCAAAGCCGGCTTGCCGACGTTCAGCCGGCGCCGCTGGCGCTCTGGCGCCGCTTCCACTAATCAGACGCCCCATCAACGGAGACGACGCCGCATGAAGCCCGTCCGCAAAGCCGTCCTGCCCGTCGCCGGGCTCGGCACCCGTGTGCTGCCCGGCACCAAGACGGTTCCGAAGGAGCTGCTGAACGTGGTCGACCGGCCGGTGCTGTCTTATGTGGTGGCCGAGGCGCGCGCCGCCGGGATCGAGCACTTCGTGTTCGTCACCGGTCGCGGCAAGGGCGCGATCGAGGACTATTTCGACCATCAGGTGGAGCTCGAGGCCCAGCTCCAGGCCAAGGGCAAGACGGCCGCGCTCGACGAGCTGCTCGCCGAGCTGCCGCGCGAGGGGCAGATGTCTTTCGTGCGCCAGATGCAGCCGCACGGCCTCGGCCACGCCGTCTGGTGCGCCCGCGAGGTGATCGGCGACGAGCCCTTCGCCGTTCTCCTGCCCGACGTGATCATGCAGGCCGAGCCCGGCGCCACCGCCCAGCTGATCGGGGCCTACGATCAGGTCGGCGGCAACGTCATCCTGGTCGACCCCTGCCCGCCGGAGGAGACCCACAAATACGGGGTGGTGGCCCTGGAGACGCAGGGCGGCCTGCTCAACAGGATGACCGGCATGGTCGAGAAGCCGCCCAGGGGGACCGAGCCGTCGAACCTGGCCATCAGCGGCCGCTACATCCTGCAGCCCGAGATCTTCGCCATCCTGGCCGACAAGGAGCGCGGGGCCGGCAACGAGATCCAGTTGACCGATGCCATGGCCCGGCTGATGAAGAGCCAAGCCTTCCACGCCCTGGAGTACAAGGGTGCGATCTACGACTGCGGCGACAAGATCGGCCTCCTGCGCGCAAACGTGGCCCTGGCGCTGGGCCGCTCCGATCTCGGCGCGGCGGCGCGGCAAGCGGTGAGCGATCTTCTGCGGTAAACAGGCCGCTCGTCTGGGCGGAGCGTGGCGTTGAACCTGCTGATCTTCGGTTTCGGCTACACCGGCAAGGCCCTGGCCCGCCGGCTCATGGCCAAGGGCTGGGCCGTGACGGCCACCGTGCGCAGGCCCGAAGACGCCGCCGAGGCCCAGGCCCTGGGCGTGCAGACCGTCGATCCCGCCGATGCG
>DASYBX010000073.1:0-14311 GCA_036500495.1 Caulobacteraceae bacterium | reverse complement strand
CGATTCCCGCGGCGGCATGCGGTAGTCGGAATCGCTGGAGGTGATGCGCCGCCACAGCTCGCTCCTGCCCGGATTGCCCGGCACGATGGCGCGCTTGTTCTTGTCCTCGGGGATCGGGTCGAAGGCCGCCTTCTGGATGTCCAGCCGCAGGCCCGCCTTCTGGGTGCCCTGGCCGTGGCACGAATAGCAGTTGGTCGACAGGATCGGGCGCACGTCCCAGTTCCAGTCCGGACGATCCGGAATGGCCTGACTGGCGTCGGCCACCTGCCCGCCCTTGTCGTGGGCGCAGGCGACCAGGACGCCGGCGGTGATCGCCACGACACTGGCGCCGATCAGGATGGAGGGCTTGAACCGGGTCATCGCACACGCTCCCAAGATGCCGTGGACACGCCGTCAGTCGCTCGCGCTTGAACAGGCGCCGCGTACTGGAACCTCGTTTCGAGGCCGCCCGGCGCACCCGCGCCCTGGGTCCGAACATCCAACACCGGCGTCCTCCAGTTGCAGCTTGAAAGCCCTTCCCCCGCCTGCCCTCCCGGACCGGTCGGCGCAAGGGCCATCGCCGCACTCCATTATGGGCGAAACGCTAGCACCAGCCCCCAGTTGAGTCCACCATTTGGCGGCGGATATCAGCATCATTTCCCGCTATATGGGAATTCAATATCGCCGATCGGCCACCTTCGCAACGCCACGGCTCAGTCGATTGGAAGTTTTAGTAAGCATCCATCGCTGAAATATCTGCTTCACTTCGATTTAATTCGATCAATCCAAAAATATTTCTCGAAGGTTCCAGCAATCAATATTCAAATTTAAACGTTGCTCGCTCGCACGGTGCGGAAAATCGCCGACTATCCATTCGCCAACAGCGCGAGTGGATGCGATCATAGGTAGAACCAAACGCATGACAAGGAACGGCCGGGACAAGAGAAACGAGCCTCATTTCCAAACATGCCGCCGGCGGCCGCCACGGCCGGCAAAGAAACGGGGCGCCGTCGATGACGGCGCCCCAGGCAGGGGGGACCTCCGACCGGCGCCATGTTCCGGCCAGAGTCCTTGGAACCAGAGCGCCTAGAAGCGGTAGTTCATCTGCACGCCCACGATCCGTGGCTGGACCAAGGTGCCCGTGTAGAAATAGCTGCCCGATCCCTCGGCCTTGTTGAGCCATTCCTGGGAATTGCCCGCGTTCCGGACGTAGCCGGCCACTTCCAGGTTGTTCCAGTAGAAGCCGGCCCGGGCGTTGATGATGTGGGTCTCGTTGCCGTTGATGAAGTTCGGGCTCGTGGCGGCGCTGTAGCTGGTCGTCCCCAGGCCGGTCGCCCGGGAGTATTTGCCGGTGTAGGCGTAGTCCACCCGCACATAGACCGGGAAGGCGGCCAGGTGGGCGTCGTACTGGAGCCCCGCGTTGGCGGTCCAGTCCGGCACGCCGAGGTTGTCGCCCTTGAGCGCGAGCCGGCCGCGCACCCCGCCGGTCCCGACCGGGCCCAGCACGTCGGCCGTGTACTGCGCCTTGTCGTAGCCGAGGTTGCCGTTGAAGGTGAACCCGCCGAACCGGGCGGTGGCCTGGATCTCGCCCCCGTCGCTGGAGGCCGTCGCGGCATTGGCGACGAAGGAGAAGGTGCAGAACACCAGAGGCACGACGAACTGCACGTTGTCCCACTGAATGTGGAAGGCCGAGGCGTTGACCTGGGCCCGCCCGCCGAACAGCCTGAACTTGCCGCCGATCTCGGTGCTCTTGACCGTGTCATGCTGGTAGGTGAGCGGCGTAGCCCCGCCGAAGTTGGCGATGTCCTGGGCGCAGTTGACGGGCGGCACCGGCGGATTGACGCCGCCGGGACGCTGGCCTTCGGAGTAGGTGGCGTAGAGCAGGTCGCCCGGGGTCAGCTGATACGAGGCGCCGACCTTGGGCGTGATCGGGTGCTCCTTCAGGACGGCGTAGGTGTACTGATAGGGACAGCCCGCCGCCGCGTATTTGACGGCGTTGTTCTGGCCATCGGCGGGCTTGTTGGGGCAGGCGTTGTAGTTGGTCGGGAACGGGGCCGTGGTGGTCAGGTTCGTCTCGAGCGGCGAGGTGACCCCGTTCATGGTCACCGTCTGGCCCGTGCTCGAGGTTCCGACGAATCCCGTGGGGGCCCCGGCGACGGAGCCGCCGTACTGCTGGCTGAAGATCTGCTGGTAGCTGGTGACGCGCACGCCCGCCGTGAACTTCAGCTTCTCGGTGATGTTGTAGTTCACCTCGCCGAAACCCGAGAGTTCGTCCTCCAGGATGTCGATGTTGCGGGTGGAGACGTCGACCAGATTGCCGGTAGGCCGCTGCTGCAGCGGCGCCGGCAGGGCGCCGCCGGCGAAATAGGCTTCGGTGACGCCGCGCAGCTGCGTCGCCCAGTAGTTCTCGGTCCAGTTCGAGCCGACGTTGACGTGGTTGTTCTCGTGCTCGATGAACACGCCCGCGACGAACTGCAGCTTCCAGGCCGGATCCACGGTGGACACGCGGAACTCCTGGGTGGTCTGCCCACGCCGGTTGTCGAGCATGAAGTAGCCGAACACATTGGCCGGGCCTGTGGTCCCGTCCATCTGCAGGTACTGGGCGGCGGTGATGCAGGGCGTGGTCAGGATCGGCGTGACCAGGCCGGAGCCCGAGGGGCAGGCCTGGCCGGTCGAGTTGGCGAACACGCTGGTGCGCTCGGACCCGCCGCCGCCGAAGGTCCAGCCCGAGGTGCGGTCGTCGGTGTAGGCGGTGATCGACTTGAAATCGATCTTGTCGTTCCAGACGTAGTCCAGGGTGAGGCTGGGCACGGTGAAGATCGAGCGCCGCGGCGAGGGCACGTACTGCACGTTGGTGGCGGTCAGATAGAGGCCGCTGACGCTGCCGTTGTTGTTGGACAGCCAGGTCTGGGCCGGGATGGTGTAGCCGCCGAAGGTGGTGGCGGGGAACGAGAACGACACCCCGTTCACCCCCGTCACGCCGCATCCGGCCTTGCCGGCGGACGCCAGGCTGGCGGTGGTGGCGCCGACGTAGCTGCAGTTGGCGAAGGTCCGCCGCGGCACGTTCACGGCGGGCGACGAGGTGCGGATGCTCGGACCGTCCTGGTCGTAGGTCATCTGGTTGTGGACGGTGACCAGGGCCTTGAACTGAGGCGTGATCTGCCACAGCACCGCGCCGTGCAGCGAATAGTCTGTGCCCTTGTTGACCTGGGACGCGAACTGGTGGCCGTCGTACTCCGAATAGGCGTTCAGCCAGCCAGCCCGGTCCTGGCGGAAGCCGGAGACGCGGAAGCCAAGCTTGTCCGGCACGATCGGGCCGCCGAGCGCGATGCCCTCCTCGTTGCCGACCCCGCCGCCGAACACCGTGTTGGTGCCGGCGCGGAGCGAGCCGGAATAGGTGCTCAGGCTGGGCTGCGGCGTGATGAAGCGGATGGTCCCCCCTTCCGAGGACCCGCCGTAGAGGGTGCCTTGGGGACCGCGCAGCACCTCGATGCGCTCGAGATCGTACATCAGGGGCACGGGCGTGCCCGAACCGGTCTGGGTGCCGTTGGTGTTGCGTTTCTGTAGGGCGACGTCGTCGACGTAGACGCCGGTGGTCGGCGCCGAGCCCGAGGTGCCGCCGATGGCATTGCCGCCGATGCCGCGAATGGTCAGCTGCGGGTTGTTGTCGGTCCCGGTGGTGCGGAAGCTGAAACCGGGGACCTGGCTCGACAGGTCCTGCACGCTGCGGATGCCCTGCTGATCCAGCGACTTCTGCGTCACGGCCGAGATCGACAGCGCCACCTTGTTCACGGTGGAGGTCTGGCGCGTGGCGGTGACCACCACCTCCTCCAGGGCGTCACCCGACGACGCGGACGCCTGGGCGAAGGCCGCTGCGGGGACGAGGCCGCCGACTCCGATGGCGGTGGCCATCAGGGCCAGGCGCAAATCCCACCGATTGGCCCGGCGCTGACGACAAGGCACGGCGATCCGCGGCGCATTTGCGGCCATTGAACATCCTCCCTAGGGCGCGCGGGGGGACGCGTGTGTCACTTGACGAAATGCCCGTTCTTGCAAAGGGCGTTGCCGGTTTCCCCTCCGACTGATGATCAAAAGATCGCAAAAATCAGCACAACGCAATCCCGCATGGTGAGATTCCGTTGAGCCGTCACTTTCAGCATGGCGCCAGCTTGGCGGTCTGAGAGCGGTCGAGACCCGGGCGCGCACAAGCTCGGCTCAGGCGCAGCCAATGGGCCATCGGCGAGGAGGCGCGTGGCCTGGAAGGGGACGGGATGAACCCTTTTCGCCGGCGGACCGGCGCGCCTAGATGGCGCGGTCGAGCTGGGCGACGCCTTCGAGCCCTTCGTGGGACGACATGGCGTTCGACACGATCTGCGCGCAGAACACCACGCGGCTCGAGATCTGCACGGTCTCGGTAGGCGTGAGCCCGACGCGACCGACGGTCAGGCTGAGGCTGCCGATCACATGGTCGCGCCCGTCGAACAGGGCCGCTGCGATGCCGGTGACGCCTGCCACCACCTGGCTTTCGGACGCCTCCCAGCCCCGCTGGCGGATGGCCCGCAGGGACGCCCGCACCGCCTGGGCCGAGTCGCCGAGACCGGCCTCGGCGAACCCCTCCTTGTCGGCTTCGTAGAGCTTGCCCACCTGGGCCGTCGGCATGTGGGCGAGGATCACTCGGGACGCGGCGCCCTTCAGCAAGGGCCGCACGCGCCCCCGTTCATAGGTCGAGGCGAACGACACCGCGCCGCGCACCTGATGGATGCAGAGCACCTTGTCGCGGTAGCGCCGGCACAGCAGGGCGATCCCGGGCGTGGTCTGGACCAACTGCATCATCAACGGATTGCTGGCCAGGATCATGGGATCGTGGATGCGGATCTTGTAGTCGAGTTCGATGACCCTCGGCCCAAGGGTGTAGCCCGTGCCGGGAGAGGCGGCCACGAGCCCGAAATCGGTCAGGGTGCGCACATAGCGATAGAGGGTGGACCGGGTCAGGGAGAGGCCTTCCAGCATCTCCTCCATGCTTTCGACCTGCCCCCGCTGCTCGATGAAATCGAGCACGCTCAGCATCTTCGCCAGGCTGCTTTCCCGCATATACCCGCCTCATCCCTTGATACCTGTATACCGGGATGTGAGCCGACAAGCCACTACCGCGCAGGCCGAGGTTCGAGCCCAGGTCGCAAGGCCCGTTTCAGGGGGTCTTGGTCTGGCTCTGGTTGGACCCGGTCAGCCAGGTGATGGTCTTGCCGCTCGCCAGGGTGACCGAGGTGATGCTGCCGGCCGCGCCGCCATCGCGAAGCGGGCTGAGCAGCACCTTGACCTTGTCGCCCGGGTTGACCGTGTGCTTGTTCCAGCCGGCGCGGCTCATGGCGCCGACGCTGGACGCCTCGATGGTCCACAGTTTGCCGGCCTGCCCGTTCTGGCCGTCGACATAGAGGTCGATGGAGATGTGCGGGTTGGTCCAGTTGAACTCCCGCACCGTGCCTTCCAGCGTGATCGGGTGAGCGAAATCGAACATCGACGCGGAGTGATGGGCGAAGGCCGCGGGCGCGCCGGCCAGTCCGGCGAAGGCCACGACAAGTGCCAGAGGGTGTTTCATGGCGTTTCCTTGGGCGTTTCCTTGGGCGTTTCCTCGTGGATCGGGCTCATTGGACCAGGCCGATCGTGCCGTCGGCGTTCTGAGGACGCGGAAGCAGGACGCTGTTGCCGTACTGGTCCTTGCCGGACTTGAAGTTGCCCCGCGTGCACTCGCCCTCGAGAATCTCGTAGTTCGAACGGGTGTAGAGGCGCGTGGTCTTCCACGGCTTGGTCAGGATGTGCGGCGCCTCGATGGTCAGGTCGTCGTGCAGGCTGTTCTTGCCGACGATGTGGAACCGCTCGACGATGTGCATGTCGCCGTCGTTGGGGATGCCGACGCCCTCGCTCACCGCGACGAAGGCCTCCGGCGACACGCCCACGGTGTCGACGACGAAGGTGTCCCCCTCCCAGCGGCCGATGGAGTGGCCGAACAGGTTCTCGTCGGGATCGGCGGGGTGCTTGCGGCCGTCCGTATAGATCCGCCGCAGGTTATTGCCCTCCCCTTCCCCCAGCATGGTCACCCGCCCGGGGGTCTCCAGGATCTCGAAGGCGTTGTGCATGATCAGCATCAGGCTCGGCATGCCGTGCGGCAGGCAGCCCTGCAGCACCAGGAACGGCCGGCCTTCGCCCTCCTCCTTGGTCAGCTTGTCGGCCTGGACCTTGATGGCGGGCGTCCACGGCGGCGCGTTGCCCGTCACCTGGCGGCGCTGGTCGCCGGTGTCGGGCACCCAGGTCCCGGCGAGGCTGGGATGGGTGGCGGCGGACGCCTCCCCTGCCGCGGCCAGGCCCGCGGCGAGCCCGAACGCAGCGACCCCGAACGCTGCGGCCAGGAGCGGGCAGAAACGCGCTCGCATGTGAACCCGCCTTTCGCGAGAAAATCCCATATGCTTGGACACGGCACATTACCGACCAATCGGCCGGGCGCGCAATCTCGCCGTGCGCAATTCACGCGGACCGGTGACGGCGGTTGGCCGATGGGGCGTCCTTCACAGCTTCGCTAGGGCCGCCGATTCCGGTTGCGCCAGCGGGTTCGCGGAGTCAATTTCACCTCACGGTTGAGTAGCCGCTTTCGGTCCGGCGCGTTCGCCGTCGCATAGTTCGCTCCAGCACAGTCCGCCCCAGCACAGGGCCGTTCCAGACAGTTCCACGCTCAAACCAACGTCCGGCAGGCGGCGCGCGCTCGTGCGCGCCCGGTCGGCGAGTGAGGGAGGCCGTTTCATGACGCAAGACCTGTTCGTCGCCACCTGGGACAAGACCACCACCGGGCCATGGATCGCCCGCCACGGCCTCAGCGCCGCCGACTACCAGCGGACCTTCGACGACTACGCCCACCAGGGCTATCGCCTGCGTACCGTCAGCGGCTACGAGAACGGCGGCCAGGCGCTGTACGCCGCCATCTGGGACAAGCAGGCCGGTCCGGCGTGGGTGGCCCGCCATGGCCTGAGCTCGGCCGACTACCAGAGCGCCTTCGACCAGTACCTCGCCCAGGGTTACCGCCTGCGCCTGGTCAACGGCTACACCGTCGCCGGGGTCGATCACTACGCCGCCCTGTGGGAGATGGCCGCGGGCCCGGCCTGGGCCGCCCGCCATGGCATGACCGCCGCCGACTACCAGACCGCCTTCGACCAGTACGTCGGCCAGGGCTACCGCCTGACCTGGGTCAGCGTCTATGGCGTGGGCGGCCAGGACCGCTACGCCGCCATCTGGGAAAAGAGCACCGGCCCCGCGTGGGTCGCCCACCATCACCAGACCGAGACCGCCTTCCGCGTCACCGGCGCCAGCCTCGCCGCCCAGGGCTATGAGCTGATCTGCGCGGGCGCGGCGGCCGTCGGCGGCCAGGACCTCTACGCCGGCCTCTGGCAGAAGAACGCCAACGCCTCGATCTCGTACCACGGCATGACCGCGGGGACCTATCAGCTGAAGTTCGACCAGCTGACCGGCCAGGGCTTCGCGCCGAAGTTCGTGGTCGGCTGGGCCGGGCTCGATCCGGTCGATGTGATGCTGCGCTTCACCATGCAGAAGCAGAGCCAGTCGAACTGGTGCTGGGCCGCCACCTCGACCAGCATCTCGCACTTCTACCACTCGGGCAGCGCCTGGACCCAGTGCACCGTGGCCAACGCCCAGCTCGGCCGCGGCGACTGCTGCGGGACCGGGGCCAGCGGACCATGCAACGTCTACGGCTTCCTCGACCTGGCCCTGCAATCGGTGGGCTGCTTCGTCAGCGTCAACGGCAGCGTCACCAGCTACGCCGATACGGAGGCCCAGATCCTGCAGGGCCGGCCGCTCGGCATCCGGGTCGCCTGGAGCGGCGGCGGCGCCCACTTCATCGCCGCCACCGGCGTGGAAGACGACACTCTGGTGTGGGTGTCGGACTGCGGCTCGGGCACGACGTCCCTGGTCGACTACGGCACGCTCAAGACCAGCTACCGCGGGTCCGGGACCTGGACCCACTCCTACTTCACCCAGCCCTGACGCGGAGACCGGCCATGACGCTTCATTTCCAGCAGGCCCCCGTGGCCTCGACCGACGCGCTGAACGCCTTCCTGCCCCGTATCGCCGGGCGCCCCTCGGTGGCGGCGCGCGCACCGGCCATCAATGCGGCTGCGAACCTGGCGGCGCGGCGCCTGCCCGGCGCCGCCTTCCCGGTCCCCCAGGCGCCGGAGCCGATCACCGCACCGGTGCATGTGCTGGGGCTACAGGACATCGTGCAGAAGCACGACATCAAGGCCACGCCGGTGCGGCTGTGGTCCCACCTGCTGCACGCCGAAGGCGAGCCGGCCCCCACCGCGATCGCCGAGTTCGACGCCGGCACGGAGGCGTTCCAGGCCCTGAGCGAGGGCGAGGAGATCAGCCAGCTCGGCCGCCGCATCCGCGCCGTGGAGACCGCGCAGGCGAGCCTGGAGATGGACTACGACCTCGCCCTGGTGCGCGTCCCCGCGCTCAGCCTCACGGCCCTGTGGCTGAAGGGCCGGGCCGGCGCGCCGGACGAGATCATCCCCAACGACAGCCCCCAGTCCCCGCTGACGCCGGGCAAGAGCTATTCCCCGCAGGATTTCTACGCGGCCCTGACCCCGGTCGCCGACCAGATCCTCAAGGAGACCGACCCGCTCAAGGGCGGCTGAGACGCCCGCAGGGCCCGCCTTCGGCCTTGATTGAGCGGCGACAACCCCAGGCCACGCCCGGCGCGGCCTGGGGCGGAGCGCGCCTTGTCGTCCGTAGACGGACTTCAGGAGAATTTCGGGCCCAAACGAAAACAGCCGGCCCTTTCAGGCCGGCTGTCCGTCACGCTCGGTTCCTGTGGCGATGGCCGACTACTCGGCCGGCTCGGCCACGGCCTCCGACGGCTGCACGATCGCCGCCTCCGTCGCCGGCCCGTCCGCCGGCCCCTCGAAGGCGTAGGTGAACTCCGACCCTTCGACGCCGACCTTGATGTGGTCGACCTGCTCGCCCGACATCTGGCGGTTCAGGAGGGAGATGGAGAGGTCGGGCAGCATGGTGTTGGTCAGGATGGCGTCGATCATGCGCCCGCCCGAGGCGACCTCGTTGCAACGCGACACGATCAGCTCGACTACCTCCTGGGTGTACTCGAACCTGATGCCGTGGTTCTCGGCGATCCGCTTGACGATGCGGTTCAGCTGTAGACGGACGATGCCCTGCAGCATGGTCGGCGACAGCGGATAGTAGGGCAACACGATCAGGCGGCCGAGCAGCGCCGGCGGGAACACCTTGAGCAGGTCCGGGCGCAGAGCCTGGGCCAGGCTCTCGTTGTCCGGCTTGGTCTCCTCGTCTTCCGACAGGTTGGTGATCAGGTCGGTGCCGACGTTGGTGGTGAGGATGATCAGGGTGTTCTTGAAGTCGATGTAGCGCCCTTCGGCGTCGTCCATGTAGCCCTTGTCGAACACCTGGAAGAACATCTCGTGGACATCGGGGTGGGCCTTTTCCACCTCGTCCAGCAGCACCACCGAATAGGGCCGGCGACGCACCGCTTCGGTCAGCACCCCGCCCTGGCCGTAGCCGACATAGCCCGCCGGCGCGCCCTTCAGGGTGGAGACGGTGTGGGCCTCCTGGAACTCGCTCATGTTGATGACGATCAGGCTGTCGGAGCCCGAGTAGAGCAGTTCGGACAGCACCAGCGCGGTCTCGGTCTTGCCGACGCCCGACGGGCCCGCGAGCATGAACACGCCCACCGGCTTGTTGGGGTTGTCGAGCTTGGCCCGGGTGGTCTGGATGCGCTTGGCGATCGAGTCCATGGCGTGGTCCTGGCCGACCACGCGCTTCTTCAGGTCCGAGGCGATGCCCAGGACCTGGGCGATCTCGTCCTTGACCATCCGGCCGATGGGGATGCCGGTCCAGTCGCCGACCACCGCCGCGACGGCGTCGGCGTCGACCTCGGCGAACACCATGGGCTGGTCGCCCTGGGCCTCGCGCATCTCGGCGAGGGCGGCGTCGAGCCCCGCCTCGGCCTCGGCCAGGGACAGCTTGGGCGCTTCGGCCGCAGCCGCGGCCGCAGCCTCCGCTTCGGGCCCGCCGCTGGCGAAGCCGCCGCCGGTCTCGCCCTCGGCGCCCGGCAGGGCCGCCGCGGCTTCCGGCGAGGTGCCGCCGCCGCGGGCGGCCTGGAACGCGGCGCGCGCGGCCTTGGCCTTCTCGAGCGCGGCCTTCTCCCGGTCCCACTTGGCGGTGATGGCGTCGAAGTCCGCCTGGGCGACCGCCAGGGTCTCCTTCAGCTTCTCGACCCGGTCGCCCTTGGCGTAGCGACCGTCGGCCTCGCGCTCGGCGATGCCGATCTCGACCTGCAGCAGCTCCACGCGGCGTTTGCGGTCCTCGACCTGCGCCGGGGTGGCGTGCTGGCTGACGGCGACGCGGGCGCAGGCGGTGTCGAGCAGGGACACGGCCTTGTCCGGCAACTGGCGCGCCGGCACGTAGCGCTGGGACAGCTTCACGGCGCTCTCGACCGCCTCGTCCAGCACGATCACGCCATGGTGCTTCTCCATCATCGGCGACACCGAGCGGATCATGGCGATGGCCTTGTCGGTCTCGGGCTCGCCCACGTTGACGGTCTGGAAGCGGCGGGTCAGCGCCGGGTCCTTCTCGAAGTACTGGCGGTACTCGGCCCAGGTGGTGGCGGCGATGGTGCGCAGTTGGCCGCGCGCCAGGGCCGGCTTCAGCAGGTTGGCCGCGTCGCCGGTGCCGGCCGCGCCGCCGGCGCCGATCAGGGTGTGGGCCTCGTCGATGAACAGGATGATCGGCTTGGGCGAGGATTCCACCTCGTCGATCACCTGGCGCAGGCGCTTCTCGAACTCGCCCTTCATGCTGGCGCCGGCCTGCATCAAGCCGATGTCGAGCGAACGCAGGGTCACGTCGCGCAGCACCGGCGGCACATCGCCGTCGGCGATGCGCCGGGCGAAGCCCTCGACCACCGCGGTCTTGCCGACACCGGCCTCGCCGGTGAGGATCGGGTTGTTCTGGCGGCGGCGCAGCAGGATGTCGATACACTGGCGGATCTCGGCGTCACGGCCGACGATCTGGTCGATCTTCCCATCGCGCGCGCGCTGGGTGAGGTCGATGGAATATTTGGCCAGGGCCTCGCCCTCGCCGCTCGGGCCCTGCTCGCCGGGCGCGGCGTATTCAGCCGAAGGCTGGGCGGCGGCCGTGCCCACTTCGGAGGAGCCGGCGGTGATCTTCTCGAATTCGTCGCCGAGCTTGTCGATCTGGATCTTGCGGAACTCGGGAGAGATGTTGAACAGGGCGTTCTTCAGGGTCTGGGTCTTCAGGCAGCCGAAGATCAGATGGCCCGAGCGCACCTTGCCCGCGGAGAATTGCAGGGAGGCGTAGAGCCAGCCGTTCTGCACCGCCTCTTCAACCTGAGGGGAGAAGTCGCTGACCGAGGTGGCGCCGCGCGGCAGGGAGTCCAGCGCCGCCACCACGTCGCGAGCGAGCTTGGCGTCGTCCATCTGGAACCGCGTGCGGATCGCGCCGACGTCGTTGCGCGAATCCTGCAGCAGCACGTGCAGCCAGTGGACCAGCTCGACATAGGGGTTGCCCCGCATCTTGCAGAAGGTGGTCGCGGTCTCGATCGCCTTCAGCGAAGTCGCGTTGAGCCGACCGAAAAGCGAGGCCCTGCTGATTTCCGCCATGATGGTATCCCCCTGTGATTATCCGCTGCGAATCCGTGCGTCCGCACGCCGTGTGGGACGCGCCTTCGGCGCCAGCCAACTCATCAGGCCGATCGCCGACGTTCCGTCGAGCCGCGCCGCCGGCGCGTCTCCTTCATAGAGCTCCAACTGGAGCTCCCAGTCCAGTTGCGAAGGCTTGAGCAGATCGAGCATTTCGCGCGCCATGCGATGGCGCGGCCGACCCGGCAGGAAGCTCGCGTAATCCTTCGCATCCCTGGCGTGGATGGCCACGCGGAAGGTGTCCTCCACCACGCAGACCCGCCCGCCCAGAACGGCGTCGACGCCGAGCTGGCTGAAGCCGTGACCGCCCAGACGCGTGCGCTCGTGCCGCTCGATGTCGCGCCAGCGGGGCACGAATTCGGTGATCTGCACCGGCGTGGCCAGGGCATGGGACAGGCCGTCCTGGATCGCCGCGGCGCTCCGGCGCGAGACCAGAAGGCCGGCGTAGCGCAGATATTCCTGCCAGCTGAGGGCCCCGCCCTCGTACCGCGGGCGGGTGCTCATGCCGAGCCCGCTGATCGCGCCGAGATAGCCGGCGAAACGGTCGTCCTTCGGCCGATCGGCCTGGGCGGCCGGCTGACTGTCGGCCCAGGCCCGGTAGAAGAACTGCAGCATCCGGTCGGTCAGCAGGTCGAGGAAGCGCCCGAACGGCCGTTTCTCCGAGGTGCGCTTCTCGTAGAAGGCGTACTCGGTCAGGTGGAGGGGCAGGGCCCCCATCGGCCCGGTCAGGCCCAGGAACCGGCTGCGCACCCGCATGCGGCCGGAGCCGCCGGGCTCGATGTCGGAGACCGTGGAGCCGGGGAAGGCCAGGTCGGGCTCGTGCGCTAGGTCGGCGATGTTCTGGGCCGGCAGGCGCGAGCGGCCGATGCGCGGCAGCGCACCGGCCCGCGCCTCCGCCTGACGCAACAAGGCAAGCGAATTGTATTCCCGCGCGCGCGCAATGGCGCTGCGCAGGAGGCTCAGATGGTCGGACGCCGGCCGGTTCTCGATGGCCATGCGACGAATTCCCCCTGGTCCTGACTTTCGAACACCGTCTCGACGAATGAATTGACCGAGGCGAACTCGGCCAGGAAGCGGTCCACCACGGCGGCGAACAGGGCCATGCGGCCGTTCTCGTAGGATGCGTCGTCCAGCTTCAGGCGGGCCTGCAGGCCGCGCCCGAAAGCCAGACGATGGACCCCGCTGATCCTGCGGGTCACCGGCTTGGAGGTGACGCTCAGAAGGCCGTCGATCTGACGGCGCATCACCGGATCGTCGGCCCGGCCGTAGAGCGCCAGCTGGTCCTTGAGCAGGTCCGGGGAGCCGCCGGGTTCGTCGAGCACGGACGCGTAGTTGGGCGTCAGGTGGCTGATCACGCGCCAGGCGGCGTCATGCAGGCCGAGCGGGGGCCGCGGCCGGGTCGGCGCGCGCACGACCGTCACGGCGCTGAC
Organism: Caulobacteraceae bacterium; assembly: GCA_036500495.1. Lineage (GTDB taxonomy): Bacteria > Pseudomonadota > Alphaproteobacteria > Caulobacterales > Caulobacteraceae > BOG-938. The sequence goes on along the minus strand of DASYBX010000073.1, from coordinate 1,155 downwards.
CGGCGCGCCTTCCACGGCGAGGTCCGATCCGCTGCCCGAGAAGCGCAGCAGCTCGGGCAATTCCCGGTTGGTGACCAGGGCGCGCACGCCCAGTTCATAGATGTCGTCGATCTGCTCGGGCTTGGCCGGGATGGTCAGGGATATCCAGGTCTCGCTGCCGATGTAGTCGCTGCGTCGGCGCAGGCGCTGCTCGCGCGTGGACAGGCGCCGCAGCTTGAGCCGGCTGACGTGGAAGATCGCGTCCTGCCAGTCGTAGAGCAGCGCGCCGAAGGCGTAGAGCGGCGCGGTCGCCCGCGAGCCCATGGTCTGGCCGTAGGCGGTCACCTCCAGCAGCCGGAACACCTCGTAGTCGAGGGGACGCGTGCGGTCGGCCATCACCAGGTGCTCGGTCTCGAACGGCGTGACAGGCGTGCGCCCGAGCTGCATCTCGAACAGGTTGATGGCGGGCGTGCAGAAGGGCCGCACGTTGGCCGGCGTCACGGCCCCGATCAGGCTCGATACGCCGCGATTGAACAGCAGGACGACATCGCACGTCTCCGTGCAGCCGGCGAAGGCCTGCCCCAGGCCTTGCTGATCGACGAACAGGAAGCGCTCGGGACAGGCGAAATATTCCGAGAGGATGCGGTAGCCGCGGAAGGCCCGCTTCTCGTGCGGCAGCAGGGCGCAATCGTCGTCGAAGCCGTAGGGTTCGGGCTTGGGCAGGTCCGTGACGATGGGCGCCTTGGCGTCGTCCTTGACGCCGACCACGGCGACGCAGTCGGCCAGCAACTGTCGGTACAGCTCCCCAGGGATCGCCTCCGGCCCCGTCAGGTGCAGGGGCAGGCGCGCGGGCGAAATGGCCGACAGCGCTCCCGCGGTCGCCCTGAACCGCAGGCGCAGGCCCGCCTCCGCCCGAACCCCGGCGGCCGCGGCGTATCGGGCCACCGCGGCGCGGCTCGACAGATATTCCACCTCGTCGATCTTCAGCGGGAACAGGTCGACTCTCTGTCCGGTGCGGAAGGTGACGGGGGTGTCGTGCCCCGGAACGGCGCCCGTCAGCCTGGTCAGTCGCTCCACCGGCACGCCCGGGGCCATGGAGTCGTCGCCTTCGACAGGCTTCAGCTCGACGATGCAGATCGAGGGGGTGGGCGCCAGATAGTTGGGCTGGACCGCCTG
>DASYBX010000072.1:0-4953 GCA_036500495.1 Caulobacteraceae bacterium | reverse complement strand
GAGGGTGTTTCGCCCAAGGACATGCGTCCGCTGGTGGACGAGGCCCGCAAGCGCCTGGGGCAGGGCGGGGTGGTGGCCTATGCCGTGGTCAACGAGGGCAAGGCCTCGATCTCCGTCGCCATCACGCCGGATCTCGTCGGTCGCTTCGATGCGGCGGCGCTCGCGCGGGCGGCCGTGCTGGCGATGGGTGGACAGGGCGCCGGCGGCAAGCCCGACTTCGCCCAGGGCGGCGCGCCGGACGCCTCGAAGGCCGACGAGGGCCTGGCGGCCATCAAGGCGGCGATTGCCGGGTGACGATTTCCCCTTTCCCTCTGGGGGCGCGGGCTTGAGCTACCAGGTCCAGCCGAAGTCCAGCGCCGTCTCGCCCACGGCCGCTCCGGCCACGTCGTAGCGCCGTTCGACAATCGACCCACGCCCCTCGTGGTCGATGGCGACCACCGTACTGCAACGCGTGCCGTAGAGCGGGTTCCTGATGAAGATCGGGGTCTGCGGCGGCTCGGGGGCGTCGGAGGGCGGCCCGGCCTGCACGACCGGCGGCCCGTCGTCCCTCAGGGCGTCCAGCAGGGCGCGCGGGTCCTCGCCGCCCGACCGCAGCCACGCCTCCAGCGCCGCCTTCAGGCGCAGGGTCTTGGGCCAGGGCGCATCCAGTGGGCCGTTGGAGGCGCCGTAGAGGCCCGGCCCCAGCACCCGCCGCTCGGGCTTCGGCCGGTTGCTCCAGAACATCAGCGCCCCGTTTTCCAGGGCGAACAGATTGAAGGGGTTGAGACCGCCCAGGTCATCATCGCTCGGAGCGGCGTAGGCGCCTTCGCCGCGCAGGAGGTCGCGCAGCAGCAGCCCGCGCGACGGGCGCCCGGGTTCCGGCGGCCCGTACCCGCGCAGGTTGGTCACCACCGCCAGCCGGCCCTCCTCCGACACCCCCAGCCAGGTCCCGCCCGACTGCAGGTCCTGTCCCGCCAGCACCCGGCCGGGGCCGTCCCAGCGGTGCAGCGGCGAGGCCGGCCGGCCATGCAGCTCGTCGCGGTTGCCGGCCAGCACCAGCCGCCAGCGCGGATGCTCGTCGAAGGCGAGGGCGAGGACGCACATAGCCGCGATCAGGCCATGCCTAGCCTGAGTTGTGAACCCGGCCACGGGGAAATCCAGCGACGCTGAGGGCGGGTTCAGGAAAACTCGCCGGCTCCGGCGTTGCGCGCCCGCCGGTCTGCGCCCAAATCGGTCGCACGGCCGCGCTCGGCTGTCAGCCCTGGTGCCGTGATGTCCGTTCTGTTCCAACCCCTCGCCGCCGGCGACCTCGTCCTGCCCAACCGCGTGGTGATGGCGCCGCTGACGCGCCTTCGCGCCACCCTGCCGGGCCATGTGCCCAACGCCCTGATGGCGCAGTACTACGCCCAGCGCGCCTCGGCCGGCCTGATCATCACCGAGGCGACGCCGGTCACGCCGTGGGGCGTGGGCTACGAGGGCGTGCCGGGCATCTGGACCGCCGAGCAGGCGCAGGGCTGGAAACAGGTCACCCGGGCCGTGCACGAGGCCGGTGGTCGCATCGTGCTGCAGCTGTGGCACGTGGGCCGCATCTCCGACCCCTATTTCCTGGACGGCGCCCTGCCGGTGGCGCCCAGCGCCATCGCGCCCAAGGGCCAGGTCTCCCTGCTGCGGCCCCAGCGCGACTACGTCACCCCCCGCGCCCTGGAGCGCGACGAGATCCCCGGCGTGGTCGACGACTTCCGCCGCGGGGCGCAGAACGCGCTCGACGCGGGCTTCGACGGGGTCGAGCTGCATGGCGCCAACGGCTACCTGCTCGACCAGTTTCTGCAGGACTCCAGCAACAGGCGCGCCGACGACTACGGCGGCCCGATCGAGAACCGCGCCCGCCTGCTGCTGGAAGCCACCGACGCCGCCGTCTCCGTCTTCGGCGCCGGACGGGTGGGCGTGCACCTCGCCCCGCGCGGGGACTCCCACGACATGGGCGACAGCGATCCGGCGGCCACCTTCGGCCATGTCGCCAGGGCGCTCGGCGAGCGGAAGATCGCCTTCCTGTGCGCCCGCGAGCGGCAGGGGCCCGACAGCCTCGGCCCGGAGCTGAAGGCGGCCTTCGGCGGCGTGTGGATCGCCAACGAAGGCTTCACCCAGGACAGCGCCGAACGGGCGATCGCGGGCGGTTCGGCCGACGCGGTGGCCTTCGGCAAGGCGTTCATCGCCAATCCCGACCTCCCCGAACGCTTCCGCACGGGCGCGCCGCTCAACGCCCCCGTGCCTGGGACCTTCTACGGCCACGGGGCGGAGGGCTACGTCGACTATCCGGCCCTGGAGCCCGTGGAGGCCTGAGGGTCCGAGCAGTTGCAGCCGATCGGCGCGTCAGGACGAGCCGGCCGACGCGCCGAACATGACGACCAGGGCGATGACCGCCGCGACCAGCCCGTATTCCACGAGCGTGAAGCCGGTCTCGCTTCGCATGAAATAACGCATAAGCATTCGCACCGGAGCGCCTCGTTTTTCTGGCGCGGCCACGCGGTGGCCACGCCACCATGACAGAGACGCTTACTGTGAACTGCGTAGATTAATGTGATTTGAAGAGGCAAATTTACTGGGCGGTTAACTAATAGTACAAAAGGTCAATTGGGCGGGGAACGCACGGCCGAGCTTGGGGTTTTCTTCCCGGGGCGCTGTGACCCCATATCGGAAACGGAGCCGGCGATGTCAGCCCTCAAGCCAGCCGCGCTGGTCGCCCTCACCGCCCTGTGGGGCGCGTCCCAGGCCTTCGGCCAGGCGCCGGCCCCCGCATCGGCTCCGCCCCCCGCGCCGGTCTCGGGCGCGCCCGCTACGTCGCTCCCGTCCGCCACGGCGCCGGTCTCCCCGGCCGATGTTGGGCCGGCGGTCAGCCGCAGCGACTACCAGATCGGGCAATACGACGTGCTCGACGTGAACGTGTTCGAGATCGAGGACCTGCACCGCCAGGTCCAGGTGGACGGTTCGGGCCATATCGTGCTGCCCCTGGTGGGCGAGGTGCAGGCCCAGGGCCGCACGCCCGCGCAGCTGGCGGACGACCTGAAAGTGAAGCTCGAGTCGCGCTACGTGAACAACGCCAGGGTCGAGATCCAGGTGCGCCAGTCGCAGAGCGAGCACGTGACCGTCGATGGGGCGGTGACCGAGCCGGGCGTGTTTCCGCTGAAGGGCCCCACCACCCTGATGCAGGCCGTGGCCATGGCCAAGGGACCGGATGGCGCCAACGCCAATGTGCACAAGGTCAGCCTGTTCCGCAGCTCCGCCAGCGGCTGGACCCGCACGGAGTACGACCTGGCCAAGATCCGGAGCGGCAAGATCGACGATCCGGTGATCGCGCCCCGCGACGTGGTGGTGGTGGCCGGCTCGCACAAGCAGGAGATCCTGCGCGACCTCGGCAACATCCTGCCGCTCGCTCTGCTGATGACGGCGCTGTAGCCGGCCCGCGCCTCAGTCCTCAGCCGGGATCGAATGGTGCTCGTGGACGATGGTCCACTGGCCGCCGACCAGCCTGAGGCCCACGGTGAGGCGGAAGTCCAGGTCGCCCTCCTTGCCCCCGGCGCAGCGCATGGCGGCGAAGGCGAAGGCCACGTCGTCGCCGGCCACCACCTGCATCTCGCGGATGTCGAACATGATCGGCTCGCGCGCCCAGTCGAAGAAGGTCGTCCAGGTCTGCCGGTAGGCCTCGATGCCGCGCGACTCGAAGGGCGGCGGCACGTCGAACATCACCACGTCCGCCGCGTGATGGCGCAGGATGCCGTCCAGGTTGCGCCGCCGCACCGCCCCCGCCCAATCTTCGATCACCTTGCGTACGTCCGCCTCGGCCGTCATCACCGTGTCCCCCACTGCAAAAGAAAAGCGCCGGAGGTCGCCCCCCGGCGCTTGATGCTCTCTGACAGCCCGGGGGTTCAAACCCCGTGGCGGATCAGGCCTTGGCCATGGCCGCGGTCAGGTTCTCCGACACCTTGTCGAGGAAGCCCTCGGTGGTCAGCCAGCCCTGGTCGGCGCCGACCAGCAGGGCCAGGTCCTTGGTCATTTGGCCGCTCTCGACGGTGTCGATCGACACCTTCTCCAGCAGGTGGGCGAACTTGGCCAGCTCGGCATTGTCGTCGAGCTTGGCGCGGTGGGCGAGGCCCCGGCTCCAGGCGAAGATCGAGGCCATGGAGTTGGTCGAGGTCGACTCGCCACGCTGGTGCTGGCGGAAGTGGCGGGTGACGGTGCCGTGGGCGGCCTCGGCCTCGACGGTGCGGCCGTCCGGCGTCATCAGCACCGAGGTCATCAGGCCGAGCGAGCCGTAGCCCTGGGCCACCACGTCGGACTGCACGTCGCCATCGTAGTTCTTGCACGCCCACACATAGCCGCCCGACCACTTCAGGGCCGCGGCCACCATGTCGTCGATCAGGCGGTGCTCGTAGGTCAGGCCGGCCTTGTCGAACGCCGGCTTGTATTCGGTGTCGTACAGCTCCTGGAAGATGTCCTTGAAGCGGCCGTCGTAGCGCTTGACGATGGTGTTCTTGGTCGAGAGGTACAGCGGGTAGTTGCGGCCCAGCGCATAGCGGAACGAGGCGTGGCCGAAGTCGCGGATCGACTGGTCGAGGTTGTACATCGACATGGCGACGCCCGAGCCGGGGAAGTCGAACACCTCGCGCTCGATCTTGTCGCCGTTGGTCCCTTCCCAGGTCAGGGTCAGCTTGCCGGGGCCGGGCACCAGGAAGTCGGTGGCGCGGTACTGGTCGCCGTAGGCGTGGCGGCCGACCACGATCGGCTTGGTCCAGCCGGGCACCAGGCGCGGCACGTTCTGGCAGATGATCGGCTCACGGAAGATCACGCCGCCCAGGATATTGCGGATGGTGCCGTTGGGGCTCTTCCACATCTCCTTCAGGCCGAATTCCTTCACCCGCGCCTCGTCGGGAGTGATGGTGGCGCACTTCACGGCCACGCCGTGCTTCTGGGTCGCGT
>DASYBX010000071.1:0-3364 GCA_036500495.1 Caulobacteraceae bacterium | reverse complement strand
GCTCGACCAGACCGGCTTCTGGCAGCCCAAGGCCGGCGCCTGCGCCATCGAAAGTCTGGCCGACGGCGACAACGGCCGCCTGATCGGCACCCTACAGTTCTATGGCGCTGGGCCGGGCATCCACGGCATCGAGATCGGCTATGTCCTGCACAACGAGGACGATCGCGGCAAGGGTTATGCCTCTGAAGCGCTTCGGCTTTTCTCCGACCTGCTGTTCGCTGAGCACCCGGAGTGCCACCGGCTGCAGCTGATCATCGAGACCTGGAACGACGCCTCGGCGCGCCTGGCCGAGGCCTGCGGCTACGCCAGCGAAGGCATCCTGCGCAAGGCGGGCTATTCGAGCCCTGACGAGCCCAGCAACTGCTTTGTCTACAGCCGCGTGCGCGACTAGTTCCCCTCGCCGTCGTCGTCGCTCGCCTTGGCCTTCTGATCGATGTTGGTCGGCGCGGTCTTGTGGCCGGTGCGGTCTTCCTCGCGCGCGCCCTGCAGGATGCCGACCAGGCCGTAGTTGCCCTCGTGGCAGGCGTATTCGTAGACCTGCCCGGTGATCTTCGAGAACTCGTACTCGCCGCCCCACGGCTGGGCGAAGACGGTCGGGTCCTCCACCCAGAAGGCGTAGTGCATGCGGTCCTTGGCGGTCCGCGTGAAGCGCTCGGTGACCTTCAGGTGCTCAGACGACCCGCGGAACACCTGCTCGGGGTGGAAATTGGTGGTCTCCACGACCAGGGAATTGCCCTCCCAGTGGCCGATCGAGTCGCCCATCCAGGGCCTGACCGAGGCCGGGATGTGGCCGGTGGCGTTCAGCCGCACGATACGGGTGTCGTGGACCATCTCCACGTCGATCGCGACCTGATCCTTGGTCTGCACGAACTGGTAGGTGTTGTTGTAGAGCCCCGGCAGCATCACCGGGCCCGAGGAATTGCCGAACGACAGCAGGCAGCGCTCGCCCAGCGCGCGGGTTTCCGGGTTGTCGCTGGGGTTGAAGCCCGGACGGCGCGGGGCGCCGAAGCCGGCGACCTTCACATCCTTGCGCATGGGCACGCGGCCGTCGGCGGTGGTGGTGATGAAGCCGTTGCGCGGCTGGCCGTTGACCCGCATCACCACGCTGCCGGGGTCGGTCCAGGCGGCGTTGTAGTTGCAGTTGGTGCCGCGCCCGCCCGAGCAGTCGGCCGGCAGGTCGGTGACCTTGGCGTTGGGGTCGGTCGGCTTGTTGCCGAGGTCGATCTGCGCCTTGGTCTTGTTCTCGATCCTGTTGGTTTCGGTCTCGGTCAGCACCAGCCCGGCGCCGTCGCGCGGGTTGCGCTCCAGGCGGGTGACGGTGGCGCTCGTCCAGACGCCCTGCAGGTCGGGATGGCCGTCGGCGGCCAGCGGCGCCTTGTAGCCGGTCTTGGGCGGCAGCGGCGGCTGCGCCGCGGCAAGGCCCGGCAGGGCCAGAACCCCCAGAACCGTCGAAAAGGCTAGCGCCTTCAATCCCTTGGCCAACATGACACGCTCCCAGATGTCTTTGCAGGCATTGCTGCTTATGGGCATAAGTATCCGGGCCTTCGTCCCCTACGGCAAGAGAGCGTCTAAAGGCCCAACCGCCGAGCCCGCGCCGCGACGGCCAGCGCCAGCCGCTCCGCGATCAGCTGGTCGGGCGAGCCGGCGGTCTTGCACAGGCGGTCGGCGTTGAGGATCTCCGGCTGGATGCGGTCCAGTTCGTCCAGGTTCCAGGAGCGGGCCTGGCGCAGGAACTCGCGCTCCTGCTTCCAGAAGACGCCGGCCGCCTTGGCCGCTTCCTGCATCCCGGCGCCGTTCTTGGCCAGCGTCAGCGCCCTGCGCAGGCGGCCGAGGTGCATGCCCATGGCGCGGACCGCGGCTGGGCCGCCTTCGCCCTCCTGGGCGGCGCGCCGCAGGCCGGCCTGCGCTTCGCCCAGCCGGCCGCCGAAGGCGTCGACCGCGGCGTCGGAGAGCGAGGCTTCCGGCTCGACCCCCAGGAAGGGCTCCAGGTCGGCGGGCGTCGCCGAGGCGCCGCTGCCCGGACCCAGGAACAGGGCGAGCCGCTCGATCTCCTGGCGCGCGACGCCGCGCTCCTTGGGCATTCGGGCCACGAACATGGCCAGCGCCTCGCTGGTCAGCGACAGGTTGTCCTTGGCCAGGCTCTCGCGGACCTGGCGGGCCACATCGCCGGGCTCGTCCTCGTAGCAGGGGATGGTGGCGGCGCCGCTGGCCTTCTCGGCGGCCTTGCGCAGGGTGGAATCGCGGCCCAGAGCGCCCGCCTCGATCAGCAGGAAGGCGTCGGGGTTCAGTTCGCCGGCGGCATGGCGGGTCAGGGCTTCGGCGGCCAGCTTGTCGAGCGAGGCCTTCTCCGTGCCGAACCGCAGGCGCACCAGGCGCCGCCCGCCCATCAGCGACTGGGCGGCGAGTTCGCCCTCCAGGCGCCCGCCGTCGGCGTCGAGGTCGCCGTCGGTCAGCTGGGCCACGTCGAAGGGGTCGTTGGGGTCCTTGGCGATCTTCTGGGCCAGCTGCTGGCCGCGCTCGCGCACCACGCCCAGGTCGCGCCCGTAGATCAGGGCCGCGCGGATGTCGCCGTCGGGCCGCGAGAGGAACCGCTCGATGTCCGGGCGCTTGCCGAGGATCATCTTGGCGTCAGCCTCCGGTGGGCAGACCGGTCGGGGTCATGGAATTGGCCGGCGGCGGCAGCACCTTGGGCGCGGTCTTGGAGTGCGGTTCGCCGGTGGCCATCCAGGCGGCCAGCTCCAGCTGGATGCGGCGCGCGGCCTCGGTCGCCACCCGGTCGGCGGCGTCCTGCTCCTCGGCGATCGAGCCGTAGGGCTGGTCGGGGGAATCGTAGGTGACCTCGGCGCGGACGCGGCCCTTCTTGACCACCTCGCCGGAGGGCAGGGCGGCCAGGGTGTAGTCGGCGGTCAGCACATATTCGTAGCGGCTGGCCACGTTGTCGGTGCGGATGCCGCGCGGATAGCGCGCTTCGGCCAGCGACAGGCGCATGGAGTATTGCGCCGGCGCGTTGTGGTTCTTGGCGAAGACGTCGTCGAGGTGCTGGCGGATCAGGAAGCCGGTGCGGCCCTGTGGTGCGATGACGCTGATGCTCGAGAGCTTCGAATCGACGCCCGGCGCGGCGTAGAGCGGCGTAAATCCGCAGCCGCCCAGCAGCAGGCTGGCGCCGACCGCGGCCAGAACCCCCAGGTATGCGCGAGCGGGGGCCACCTAGGCGGCCACGATGTTGACGATGCGGTCGGGCACGACGATCACCTTGCGGATAGTCAGGCCCTCAAGGCGCCGTGCGATCTCCGGATCGTCAAGCACCATCTTCTCAACATCGGCGGCCGAGGCGCCGGCCGGGGCCGAGATTTCGCCGCGCCGC
>DASYBX010000070.1:0-3440 GCA_036500495.1 Caulobacteraceae bacterium | reverse complement strand
GATCTGCTTGGTGGTGGCGGCCTCGATCCAGCCGTCGGGCAGCACCGTCTTGCCGCCGGCCACGCCGCCGTCGAGGATGAACTGGCCGATGCGGCCATAGTCCTTCAGCGTCATGGACATGCAGCAGCCGCCGCGCTCCTGGTCGCCCGGATCGACCATCCAGATGGCGTCCTGTTCCATGCCGTAGGGCTTCCAGATCTTCTCCGAGGCGTATTGCGCCAGGGGCTCGCCCACCGCCTTGGACACCAGCACGCCCACCAGGTCGGTCTCGCCGGTGTTGTAGTTGAAGGTGCTGCCCGGCTCGCGCGCTCGCGGCAGCTTGCGCAGGTAGCTGACCATCGGGTTGACGCCCGGCTCGGTAACCGCGGCGCCGGCCTGGGCCACGTCCGACTTCGGATCGGTGTAGTCCTCGTTCCACTTCACGCCAGAGCTCATCATCAGCATCTGGCGCACCGTCACGCCTTCATAGGCGCTGCCCTTCAGGTCGGGGACGTAGGTCGTCACCGGGTCGTTCAGGCTCTTGATCTTGCCGTCCTGGATCGCCGCGCCCACCAGGGTCGAGGTCAGCGACTTGGCCACCGAGAACGAAGTCCAGCGCTCGCTGGGCTTGCGGCCCATGCCGTACTTCTCCAGCACGATCTTGCCGTCCTTCAGGACCAGCAGGCCGGAGACACGATTGGCCTTCATGTAGCTGTCGACGTTCCAGGTCTTGCCGTCGAAGGTCCAGGTCGGCGCGATCTGCTTCTTCGCGACGGGCAGGGGATGGACGGTCTTGCCGCGCTTGACCACGTGGGTCTTGAAGACCGCCTCCATGGCCCGGTAGTGAGTCGACTGCTCTTCTGGCGTCCAGGCGAGCAGGCTGCCGGCGTTCAGCGCCGTGGGCTCCGACTTGGCCGGCGGCTTTGCCGACGCCGCGCCCGCGCTCAACAGGGCGGCTGTCGCCAGCGCCCAGACCAGTTTCCGCATCCTTGATCCCCCCATTTTGCGGTGACGCTAGCCGACCCCGCCGCGGATCGGAAGGCCGGGCTTCCCACGGTTCCCGCCGACCATTATATGATTATCATCATCTAATGGCGCTCCCAGCCGCCTCAGTGAAAGGTTCGACGATGCAGCAGGCCGTGATCGCGGGTTATGTCCGCACTCCCTTCACCTTCGCGCGCAAGGGCGCGCTCACCGAGGTGCGGCCCGACGACCTCGCCGCCCTGGTGGTCAAAGAGCTGGTGGCACGCAGCGGCGTCGATCCGGCGACGCTGGAGGACGTGCTGTTCGGCTGCGCCTATCCGGAGGCCGAGCAGGGCAACAACATCGCCCGCATCGCCGTGCTGCTGGCCGGCCTGCCGATCGAGGTGGGAGGCATGACCGTCAACCGCTTCTGCGGCTCGTCCATGTCGGCGATCCACATCGCCGCCGGGCAGATCGCCATCGGCGCGGGCGACGCCTTCGTCTGCGGCGGGGTGGAGTCCATGACCCGTGTACCGCAGGGCGGCTTCAACTTCTCGCCCAACCCGAGCTTCCTGCAGGCCTACATCTCCATGGGTGAGACCGCCGAGAACGTCGCGGCGCAGTACGGCGTCAGCCGCGCCGACCAAGAGCAACTGGCCTTCGCCTCGCAGCAGAAGGCCGCCGCCGCCCAGGCCGCCGGCCGGCTGAAGGACGAGATCGTCGGCGTGATGACGCCGGGCGGCCTGGTGGACGTGGACGGCTGCCTGCGGCCTCAGACGACACTGGAAGGCCTGGCGGCCCTGAAGCCCGCGTTCCGGCCGGACGGCAGCGTCACCGCCGGCGCCTCCTCGCCGCTCACCGACGGCGCCTCGGCCGCCCTGGTGACGTCGGAGGACTATGCGGCGAAGCACAGCCTGGACGTCATGGCCCGCATCCGCGCCGTGGCGGTCGCCGGCTGCCCGCCGGAGATCATGGGCATGGGCCCGGTCCCGGCCACCCGCAAGGCCCTGGCCCGCGCCGGCCTGACCATCGACGATATCGACGTGGTGGAGATCAACGAGGCGTTCGGCAGCCAGGCAGTGGCCTGCATCCGCGAGCTGGGCATTCCTATGGAAAAGGTGAACATCGACGGCGGCGGCATCTCGATCGGCCATCCGCTGGGCGCCACCGGCGCGCGCATCACGGCCAAGGCCGCCCAGATCCTGAAACGCGAAGGCAAGCGCTACGCGCTATCGACCCAGTGCATCGGCGGCGGCCAGGGGGTCGCCACCATCCTCGAAGCCGCCTGAGGCCGGTTCACATCGCCCGGCTTACGGGGTAGGCCGGGCGCATGGCCGAGTTCGATTTCGATGCAGTGGTGGTGGGCGCGGGCGCAGTGGGGCTGGCCAGCGCCTACGCCCTGACAAAGCGCGGTTTGGCGGTGGCGGTCCTGGAGCGGGACAGGATCATCGGCGACGGCGTCTCCTCGCGCAATTCCGAGGTGATCCACGGCGGCCTCTACTACCCGACCGGCTCGCTGAAGGCGCGGCTCTGCGTCCAGGGCCGGCGGCTGCTCTACGCCTTCCTGGAAAAGCACCGGGTGTCCTACGCCCGCTGCGGCAAGATCGTGGTGGCCACTAAGCCGGATGAAGTGGACCGCCTGGACGCGATCCTGCAGCAGGCCCTGACCAACGACGTCGAGGGCATGGCCCAGCTTTCCAGGGCGCAAGCCCTGGCCATGGAGCCGGAGCTGAACTGCGTCGGCGCGCTGCATTCGGCCAACAGCGGCATCTTCGACAGTCACGGCTATATGCTGGCCCTGCAGGGCGAGATCGAGGCCGGCGGCGGGGCGGTGGTGCTGTCGACCCCGTTCGAGGGCGCGACCCCGCTGGAAGGCGGCGGTTTCCGCGTCCGCGCCGGCGGCGAGGAGCCCGCCGAGCTCACCTGCCGCTATCTGGTCACCGCGCCCGGCCTCTCGGCCCAGACGGTGGCCGCGACCATCGAGGGCTTCCCGGCCGCCGAGATCCCCAAGGGCCACTACGGCAAGGGCATCTATTTCCGACTGGTGGGCAAGGCGCCGTTCTCACACCTGATCTATCCGCCGCCGATCCATGGGGCGCTGGGCACCCACTACCGCCGCGACCTGGGCGGCCAGGGCGTGTTCGGTCCAGACCTGAACTACGTCGACACCCTGGACTACAGCGTCGACGACTCGGCGGCTGGCGCCTTCTACGACTACATCCGCAAGTTCTGGCCGGGCCTGCCGGATGGGGCGCTCACCCCCGACTACGCCGGCATCCGCCCCAAGCTGCACGGCCCCGACGAGCCGCAGCCCGACTTCCGCATCGACGGCGCCGACATGCACCAGCTGCCCGGCCTAGTGGCCCTGTTCGGCATCGAAAGCCCCGGCCTCACCTCCTCCCTCGCCATCGGCGAGGAGGTGGCGGGGATGCTGGGGCTGCCCGCGTGATCCCTGTTCCCAAGAGAGCGTCCATGATCTGCAAAACCCTCGGCCTGGC
>DASYBX010000069.1:0-6644 GCA_036500495.1 Caulobacteraceae bacterium | reverse complement strand
CCTGGGCGCCACCGAGCCCGAGGCGCGCCACGTGATCATCGTCTGCCGCATCAACAACCAGATGGTGGGCCTGCTGGTCGACGCGGTGTCCGACATCCTCACGGTGACCGACGACCTGATCCAGCCGACGCCCGACGTGGGCTGCGACCAGGTGCGCACCTTCGTGAAGGGCATCATGGCCATCGACGGCCGCATGATCAGCCTGATCTCGCTCGACCGCGTCCTGCCCGCCCTCGACCTAGAGGCTGCATGACGGCCGAGCTGCGCAGCAGAGACTCCCAGCGCCAGATCGTCGAGGGCGAATTCCTCTTCACCGAGGAGGACTTCGCGCGCATCGCCAAGATGCTGCACGACGACGCGGGGATCTATCTACCGGAGGCCAAGGCCACGCTGGTCTATTCGCGGCTGGCCAAGCGCCTGCGCGCGCTGGGCCTGCAGAGCTTCCGCGACTACTGCGCCATGCTCGCCGAGGGCAGCGGCGACAGCGTCGGCGAGCGTCAGCAGATGCTGGCCGCCCTGACCACCAACGTCACCCGCTTCTTCCGCGAGCCGCATCATTTCGAGCATCTGAAGGCCAAGGTGCTGCCGCCCCTGCTGGACGCCGCCCGGCGCGGCGGGCGCGTGCGCCTGTGGTCGGCGGCCTGCTCCACCGGCCCCGAGCCCTGGTCCATGGCCCTGACGGTGCTGTCGCTGGCGCCCGACGCGGCGCAGCTCGACCTGCGCATCCTGGCCACCGACATCGACCCCAACGTGGTGGCCGAGGGCAAACGCGGCGTCTACCGCAACGATGCCGTCGAGCCGATCCCGAACGATCTGCGCACGCGCTGGATGCAGCGGGTGGGCCAGGACGGCGAGCTGGCCTGGTCGGCGGGCGAGGAGATGCGCAAGCTGGTCTCCTTCCGCGAACTGAACCTGATCGGCTCCTGGCCGATGAAAGGGCGGTTCGACGTCATCTTCTGCCGCAACGTGGTGATCTATTTCGAGGAGGAGACCCAGGCGCGCGTGTGGTCCCGCTTCAAGCCGCTGCTGACCCGCGAGGGCCGGCTCTACATCGGCCACTCCGAACGCCTGAACGGCCCTGCCGCCGCGGCCTTCGTCAGCGACGGCCTGACCACCTACCGCTTCGCCGAAGGAGCCTGGTCATGAGCCGCATCAAGGTCCTGATCTGCGACGACAGCGCCACCATGCGCAGCCTGATCGGCGCGGTGCTGCGCCGTGATCCCGAGATCGAGGTCGTCGGCACCGCCGGCGACCCGCTGGAGGCGCGGGCCAAGATCAAGGAACTGGAGCCCGACGTCCTGACCCTGGACATCGAGATGCCCAACATGAACGGGCTGGAGTTCCTCGAGAAGATCATGCGCCTGCGGCCCATGCCGGTGATCATGGTCTCGACCCTGACGCAGAAGGGCGCGGACGCCACCCTGGAAGCGTTGGAGATCGGCGCCTTCGACTGCATCGGCAAACCGGGCCCGGACGCCGACGTGATGACCGCGTTCGGCGAGCTCGCGGACAAGGTCAAGGCGGCGGCGCGGGGCCGCGTGAGGCCATTCGGCCAGTCCACCCAGAGGGTCGCTCCAGGCGGCCGCTTCGTGCCCAATGGCAAGATGGTGGCGATCGGCTCCTCGACCGGCGGCGTCGAGGCCCTGATCACGATCCTGTCGCGCTTCCCCGCCAACTGCCCGCCCACCGTCATTACCCAGCACATGCCCGCCGCCTTCACCCGCAGCTTCGCCGAACGTCTGAATAGGGCCTGCGCCGCCGATGTGGCCGAGGCCTGGGACGGAGCGCCGCTGCAGACCGGCAAGGTCTATCTGGCGCCGGGTGGGGCCACCCACCTGGAGGTCGCCGGCCAGACCAGCCCGCGCTGCATCCTGCGCGAGGGCGATCTGGTCAACGGCCACCGCCCCTCGGTCGACCGCCTGTTCTTCTCCATGGCCCACACCGTGGGGGCCAAGTCCTTGGGCGTGATCCTGACCGGCATGGGTCGCGACGGGGCCCAGGGGCTGAAGGCGATCCGCGACGAGGGCGGCCGCACCTTGGGGCAAGACGAACGCAGCTGCGTGGTCTATGGCATGCCCAAGGCCGCCGCCGATCTCGGTGCGGTCGAGCGCCAATCGTCCTTGGAACGGATGGCCGACGCCATCCTTGAACTCTGTACCTACGAGCAAAGGGAGCGCGCCTGATGCCGGCGGCGGCCCAAATCCGGGTGATGGTCGTGGACGACCAGATGACCATGCGGTCGCTGGTCCGCACGGGCCTGCAGCAACTGGGCTTCTCCGACATCGTCGAGACGCCCGACGGCGAGGAGGCCTTGCGCCAGATCCTCGCCCGGCCGGTGCACCTGGTGATCTCCGACTTCAACATGCCGCGGCTCGACGGCATGGGCCTGCTGCGCGCCCTGCGCAGCCACGGCCCCACGGCCAAGACCGCCTTCATCATGCTCACCGGCCGCGCCGACAAGGAACTGGTGCAGAAGGCGGTGCAGCTCGGGGTCAACAACTACCTGGTCAAGCCCTTCACCGTGCAGACGCTGAAGGACAAGATCGAAGCGGTGTTCGGGAAGCTGACTTGATGAGGCCAGACGCCCACCGCCTCGATCCGTCGGGCTCCAGGCGCCTCCACGTCGTCCAGGGCGAGTTCGCCGTCAGCGACGACCCGGACATGATGATGGGCACCATCCTCGGATCCTGCGTGTCGGCCTGCCTGCGCGACCCGCTGGCCGGCGTGGGCGGCATGAACCACTTCCTCCTGCCCGGCGACAAGGACGCGGCCGTCGGCGGCGGGCCCGGCGCCCTGCGCTACGGCGTGCAGTCCATGGAACTGCTGCTCAACGCGCTCTACCGCAAGGGCGCGCGGCGCGAGCGGCTGGAGGCCAAGCTGTTCGGCGGCGCCCGGGTGATCGACGGCCTCAGCGACATCGGCCAACAGAACGCCGCCTTCGCCGAGCGCTTCCTGCAGGCGGAAGGCATCCCCCTGATGGGCGGCAGCCTGCGCGGGGATCAGGCCCGGCGCATCCAGTTCTGGCCGGTGTCCGGCCGCGTGCGGCAGATGGCCCTGGTCGAGCCCGGCCGCCAGGTGTTCGAGGCCGAGCGGGCCAAGCCGATTCCCGCCCCGGTCGCCGACGGCGGCGAACTGGAGCTGTTCTGATGAACCTGGCCCTGAAGCCGCAAGAGGCCGCCATCGACCGCTCCGTCGCCGAGGTGCTGGAGGCGGTCAGCCGGGAGACCTCGGCCCTGCACCATCTGGCCATGGCGCTGCAGACCATGGCCGGCGACCTGATCGAGCGCGCCCGGCTGGAACCCCAGGATCCTCTGATGGAGGAGGCCCAGGCGCTGGACGCCCTGGCCCAGAAGCTGGATGCCCTGACCGGCTTCCTCGACCGCGTGGCCCGTTCGGCGCCCCCGAGCTGGCGGCTGGACATCGCCCATGCGATCGAGCCGGTGTTTCTGGCCGATCTGGCCAAGCGCCTCTGCCGGGAGCTTTCGCCGGAGGATGATGTCCTGGCGCAATCGGGTGACTTCGAGCTGTTCTAGTGCGGCGATTCAGCAATTCGCCTCCGGGGGACGGAGATCGCGGCCGATGAGCGAGCCTCCCAAGGGCCGGGTCAATCTGGAGAAGGCGGCGGTGCTGCTGCTGTCCCCCCAGACCGGCATGGAAATGCTGGTGCGCATTTTCCACGGCTTCGGCGTGCGCCATCCCTACCGCGCCTACAGCGGGCAGAGGGCCATGGAAGTGTGCGGGGAAACACCGCTCGACCTGATCATCTGCGATGGTTCGCTGCCGAACGGCGAGACCTACGACTTCATCGCCGCCCTGCGCCGCAGTGACCTGGAGCCGACCCGCTACACCCCGGTGATGGTGATCCAGGGCCATACGCCCGCCGACCAGATCCTCAAGGCCCGCGACTGCGGCGCCAACTTCGTTGTGGCCAAGCCGATCACGCCGCGCCTCCTGCTCGAGCGGGTGCTGTGGATCGCCGGCGAGCAGCGGCCCTTCATTGAACTGGACACCTACGTCGGACCCGACCGCCGCTTCCAGAACCTCGGACCGCCGGGCGAGCTGGAAGCCGGCCGGCGGCGCGCCGACCGGGCGGCGGCGGCGCCCAGGCCCGACATCGATCCCAAGGACTCCCTGCTATGACCGTCATCACCCGTCGGCCGGACAACCGGCTCGCCAAGGTCGTGTGGCTGCCCGGCGGCAAGACCATCGCCCAGGCGCTCGACGACGCCCAGGCCAACCTCGACGAGATCCGTGGCGAATCGCTGGACCTGCTCGAAGCCAAGCTCGACGAGATCCAGGCCGTCGCCCGCAGGAACGAGAACAACCCCAGCGCGGCCGACCTCGAGACCCTCTACGCGCTGTCGGGCGAGGTGCTCGACATGGCCGGCCTGTTCGGCCTGCCCGAGCTCGGCCACGCCGCCTTGAGCCTGTGCGACCTGCTCGACCGGCTGAAGGCGAAGAAGACGTGGAGCTGGCCCGCCGTGCAGGTGCACCTGCACGGCCTCCTGGTCCTGGCCGACCCCGACAAGACCCCGCCTGAGGGCCGCCAGAGCGTGGTCGAGGGCCTGCGCCAGGTGTGCCAGCGCGTCGCCAGATGATTCTGCCCTGCTGCTTCGCGACTCGAGGGCGGGGCGCCGCTTCACTACGGATTAACTACGAGCCGTCACCCTGGCTGTCCTGAATCTCGGAGAGCCGACCATGGACTTTGGCGAGCGCGCCCCGGCCTGGACCTTGACCACCGACCCGGCGGTGAGCGATTTCGCCCGCCTCGGCTACCACCTGTTCGATCGCCCGGTCGACCCCGCGGCCTGCGCCCGCCTGCTGGCCAAGCTGCACGCCGACCGTGGCTACGACCTGAGCCTGTTCCAAGACGAAGCCGAGTTCGACGCCGACCCTCAATACCGCGGCGTGAACCCCCGGCCCGGCCGCAACCTCCTGGAGCGCTTCGCCGGCGAACTGGGTTTCGTCGAGCAGGCCCCGCATATCGTCTCCGCCCTCAACGCCCTGCTCGGCCCCGGCTATCGGGTGATGGACCGCAAGGTGGTGTGCGGCGTGCCGGACAAGGCCATCCCGTCCTGGCTCAAGGCCCGCATCGCCGGCAATCCGGTGAACA
This sequence comes from Caulobacteraceae bacterium, assembly GCA_036500495.1. Classification (GTDB taxonomy): domain Bacteria; phylum Pseudomonadota; class Alphaproteobacteria; order Caulobacterales; family Caulobacteraceae; genus BOG-938. Next base: position 1,531 of record DASYBX010000069.1, on the reverse strand, counting down.
ACCTCGGCCCCTATGTGAAGCCGCACTACCGCGACGTGACCTATTTCAACGGCATCGATTTCCACCAGGACCTGATCGACTACAAGGACCGCGAGGCGGACTTCATCACCCTCTACATCTACCTGCACGCGGTGACGCGGGCCGACGCGCCCCTGTTCCTGTTGGAGAACAGCCACGCCCTGGGCGCCTCGGTGTTTCCCCACGATCTCACCCGCGAGGGCGAGGAGACCTGGACCTACCGCAACGGTCCGCAAGGCGAGGCGCGCTGCCGCCAGATGGTGTTGACCGGCGGCGCCGGCCACACGGCCTGCTGGCACGCCCTGACCCTGCACGGCACCCAGCCCGACGAATCCGACGACGAGCGCATCTCCCTGCGCTACCTGTTCGCCCCGGCCGACGGGGTGAGGGCGGGGCTGCATGCGGTGAACGAAGGCCTGAACGTCCCGCTCAGCCTGACCGCCACGCGCGTCGACCTCGATGCGGCCGGCGCCGCCCAGATCAAGGCCAACACGGTCAATCAGGTCTGACGAGAGAACGCGGGCTCTCCCGTTTGCGGGCAGGCCGCGCGGAGATCTAGCCTTCCAGATCCAGCGAATAGCCCGCCGAGCGCACCGTGCGGATCGGGTCGACCTCGATCTCGTGGTTCAGCGCCTTGCGCAGGCGGCCGATGTGCACGTCGACCGTGCGCGCCTCGACATAGACGTCCGAGCCCCACACCGCGTCCAGCAGCTGTTCGCGGCTGAACACCCGGCCGGGGTGCTGCATCAGATAGTCGAGCAGGCGGAATTCGGTGGGGCCCAGGTGCACCTCGCGGCCGCCGCGGCGCACGCGGTGGGCCACTCGGTCGATGACGATGTCGCCGTGGCGGATGCGGTCCTCGGCCAGGCCCGGGCGGATGCGGCGCAGCACCGCGCGGATGCGGGCGGTCAGCTCGGTCATGGAGAAGGGCTTGACCACATAGTCGTCGGCCCCGGTGTCGAGGCCGCGGATGCGGTCGGTCTCCTCGCCGCGGGCGGTGAGGATGATGATCGGCACGTTGCGCGTCTCGGGGCGCGAGCGCAGGCGGCGGCAGACCTCGATGCCCGACACCTTGGGCAGCATCCAGTCCAGCACCACGAGGTCGGGCAGACGTTCGTCGACCAGGATCAGGGCTTCTTCCCCGTCCCCGGCCACGGTCACGTCGTAGCCTTCCTTCTCGAGATTGTATTGCAGCAGCGTGGCGAGGGCGTCTTCGTCCTCAACCACCAGGACATATGGGGTCACGGGGGCTTATCCCTGAAGGTCTATTAAATCGAGCGCTGCAGCGCTTCGCTCTTGGGCCGCTCGGAGATCAGGTCCTCGCCCGTGATCTCGTAGTAGACGATCTCGGCCAGGTTGGTGGCGTGATCGCCGATGCGCTCCAGGTTCTTGGCGATGAACAGGAGGTGGGCGCAGGAATTGATCGTGCGCGGATCGGCCATCATGTAGGTGAGCAATTCGCGGAACAGGCTGTTGTAGTGTTCGTCGACCTCGTCGTCGCGGGCCCACACGG
>DASYBX010000068.1:0-21501 GCA_036500495.1 Caulobacteraceae bacterium | reverse complement strand
CGAGATGGCCCTGAAGTCGGGAGAGGCCGAGGCCGGGGTGCTCAAGCTGATGGCCGATGACCTGGCGCCGGAGGCCTTCCGGCCGCTGAAGGCGGCCGTGCGCAACGCCAACCGCAACGGCGCGATCCGCATCTATCCCGGCTCGCCGATGCTGATCGCCGACCGCTTGCGCCGCGACGACGAATACATCGGCGCCGAGCTGCGGCCCGACGATTTCGTCTTGCTGGGCAAGGCCCTGGCCAGCTCGCGCGGCTGCGCCCGGGCGGTGGGCAACGACGGCTTCGGCCTGGTCAGGCTGCGCGCGGGCGACGCCCGGCGGCTGTTCGTGCTGATCGACCCGCCGTTCGAGCAGCCGGACGACTACGGCCGTATCCTGGAGGTCCTCGGCCCCGTCCTGGCCCGCCCGCGCCCGGCCACGGTGCTGGTGTGGCTGCCGCTGAAGGACCTCGAGACCTTCGACGGTTTCCTGCGCGGGCTGGAGGCGCTGGAGCCGCCAGTGGCCCTGGCGGTGGAGGCGCGGCTGCAGCCCCTGAGCGACCCGATGAAGATGAACGGTTGCGCCCTGGTGATCCTCAATCCCCCCCAGGGGATCGAGACGCCGCTCCGGGCGATCACCGAGTGGGTCGTCAGCGCGGCCGGCGGCGCCGGCGGCAAGGCCAAGCTGTGGAAGCTCGGGTCCTGATCCGCGCGATCGGCCGGCGCCGACTCGGGCGCGGGATCGGCCTGACGCAGACTTGAGAACGGAACTCTTCGACAACTGAGCGGCGCGTTTGCCCGACGGCCGGATTGATGTATGCTGCGCTGCACAATAGCCCCGCATACGGAGCCGCCCATGTCCTGGTTCGAAAGCGTGTCCCTGAAGCCGGTCGGCTCGGAGCCGCCCAAGACCTTCTCGACCGAGCAAGCCACCCTGGCCCAGATCGGCGCCATGTCGCCCCTGTGGCTGCTGTTCATGGGCGCCTCGACCGCCGGCATCGCCTACTGGAGCATGACCCATTGGATGCGGCTGGCCACGCCCGAGCGCATGACCAACCCGGTGCGCCTGCGGCTGGTGAAGCCGGAACCCGAACCCGAACCCGAACCGGCGGCCGCCCCGGCGCCGGAAGCCAAGACCGCGCCCGCGCCGGTCGAGGTCAAGGTTGCCGAGCCAGCCGCTCCCAAGGCCGTGCCCGCCGAGACCCCCGCGCCCGCGCCCGCGCCGGCCGCAGCCGCGCCGGCGGTGGCCGCTCGCGTCGCCGAGCCCGTGAAGCCGGCGCCGGTCGCCGAAGCGCCGAAGCCAGCCCCGGTCGCCGCCGCCCCGATCGCCAAGGCCAAGCCGGCCGCCGCGCCCAAGGTTGCGCCGAAGATCGAAGCCCAGTCCGCGCCAAAGCCGGCGGACGCCCCGGCTCCCAAGACCGCGACGGCTGCGCCGGCGCCGGTGGCGACCGCGCCGGCCAAGGCCAAAGCTGCTGCGCCCAAGGCGGCGGTGCGGAAGCCCGGCCCCAGGAAGGCCTAGGACGACGGGCCCAGGCCGGTGGCGACGTCGTCATCGAACGCCAGGCCGGGATAGTGGCGGGTCCAGGCGCGCCGCACCTGCTCCTCGATCTGGCGCCGCCAGGAGCTGTCCCGGCGGATCGCCAATCCATAGGTGAAGGCCCCGGGCAGGACCACGTAGCGTAGCAGCAACTCAGGGTCCGAGAACATCTTCGCCCGCAGTCCGGTATAGTTGGGGTGCGGGAACCAGATCAGGTCCGGGCGCCGCGCGAGCAGGTCTCGCATAGAAAAGCCGTGCAGGGCGATCCGGGTGTCGTTGAGCCCGACGAGGTCGATCACTGACGTGCGCGGCGAGATCGCGCCGATGTAGCCGACCTCCGAGGCCGCGAAGACCACGCCCGCGGGCAAGGGGCGGACCACCTCATCGCCCATGATGCGGATCTGATCGGACCAGGGAAGTTCCGGCGGCGGCGTGGCCTCCCGGGTCAACAAGGCCGGCACGGGAACCGGCGCTGGCATGCGGCTGTCCAGGAATATGCGGCTCGCGAGGTGCTGGAGCGGCAAGGTGATCCCGAACAGGACCAGCGGCATGGCGACGGCGATGGCTGCGCGCCTGCTCGAGCGGGGCGCGGCGCCGGCCAGGGCGGTGTCCGCGGCGAGCAGGACGGGCGCTACGAGGAAAGGCAAGAAAGGGACGTAGTAGCGGCCCATGAAGCCCATGATCTGGCGCACGCTGAACAGGTAGAGGAAGACGCCGGCGACCGGTAGGAGGAACACCGCCAACCGCCGAGCCTGGCCTCTGACGCCGCTCGCCGCCGCCACGCCCAGGAACAGCAGGACGCAGGAAGAAGCGTCGAAGAAGTAGGCGAGGGCGTTTTCCGGGTTCTGAAGGCCGGCGTAGAGGTTCGCGCCCTTGGCGTAGAAGCTGAGCGGCAGGGCGGAGTCGAAATACCAGTGGCAGAACAGGAGATCGGCGGCGACCAGAACGGCCGGCAGGGCGACCAGGCCGGCCAGGTCGGTGATCCGGTGCGGCTTCGTCAGCAAGAGCCAGGCGAGGGCGGGTACGCCCAGGGCGCACAGCAGGTTGTCCGGTCTGGCGAGTACGGCCAGGAAGCCCGCCGCGCCCGCCAGCGTGGCCGTAGAGTCCTTCGGGCGCGCGGAATAGCCGAGCACGGCCAAGACCAGCATGGCGTTGGCCAGGAGGGACAGCATGGTGTCCATCCCTGACGTCAGCTGCAGATCGAACCGGGTGCTGGTCAGGAGGGGCAGGGCCACTGCGGGAAAAGCCAAGGACAATCGGCGCAGGGGCGGCCACCGGGCGTGGTTCGTCACCGCGAGAGCCGTCGTTATCAAGGCGAGAAGGCCGCAAAGCCATGAACCTAGTTGCAGGGCCGTCTGGGCTCCGAGGCCCGCCAGCGGCAGGACGCACAGGACCCACAACTGGCTGGTCAGGCCATAGGTCGGCGCGCCGCCCGGGTTCCAGGCCTCGCCGAGCCCGTGCCGCAGGTTCCAGGCGTACCGATAGAACATGTAGGCGTCGTCGAACACCATCGGCGAGCGCCACGCGAACGCCAGCAGAGCGACCGCCAGGACAGCGCACAGGGCGCAACCAGCCTTCCCCATGCCCACCAGCCGGGATGACTCTGGATACATGGTTCATTCCCCGAAACCGGGGAGGACGATGCACGCGATGCGTGCACAGAGGGTGAATGCCTGCGCTGAGAGCGCGGCGTCGTGACAACGGCGGGGCCGTGTAGTTGGGCTACGCTAGTCCAGTTCGACCTCGCGCCAGACTTCGACCGGCGGCTCTTCCGGCAGGTCGTAGTCGGCCCATTCGGCGCCGTCCTCGTCATCGACGGCGGCTTCGCCGTCGGCCTGCAGCAGGGAGCGCCACACCGGGTCGGCCGCGGGAACGAACTCGACGTCATTGGTGAACACCATCGCCGTGCCCCCGCCGGGCAGGAGCAGCCCGAGCACCTCGAGGTGTTCCTCCTCGTTGCTCTCGTGCGCCTCGGCCTGGACCACCAGGGCGGCGAACTCCTCGTCCTGGGCGTACCAGATCACGGGGGCGGGCTTTTGCAGAGACAGGGGACGGCCGTTCAAGGTGTCGGCCAGGGCGAACACCGCGGCGGCGTTCTCGACGTCGGCGGGGGTGGCGCAATGGCCGTCGAACACGGGCGCCTGGCGCCAGTTCGCGACGGTGAAACCGGGACCTGCGGTCATGCCTCTGCTCCCTGGCTAGAGGGAACGCCCGGCAGGAAAGCAGGTCAAGCGGTTGAGGTGAAATGTGAAGGCTCGGCGCGCCTCCCGTCGACGGAGCCGCACCGAGCCCGGCGCCGGCCGCATCGCGATCTTCGGCCGACTGGCAAAATCAACCCCGACCCGGCGCCGCCGGTTCCGCGCTCACGGCAAAGTTTACTGCGGCCGCATGGCCTTTTGCGATGCGGGCCCGGCTGTGATAGCGCGGGGGTATTGGGGGCAGGTAGGCGCACCGGATTCGCCCGCGGCGGCCGGGCGCGCATGAGAGGTTGACGACCCATGGGTCTGCTCAAGATCGACGCTCTGGCCAAGACTCCGCTCCAGACCGATCCCTACGACTATCTGGTGGTCGAGGATTTCCTCGACGAAGCCTCGCAGGCCAAGGTCCTGGGCGGCTTTCCCGACATGCCCGACGCCGGCTCCTTCCCGCTCAGCGAACTGCTGGTGGGGCCGGGGCTGCAGGCCCTGTTCGACGCCCTGGACGGGCCGGAGTTCAGGAAGGCCATCGAGCAGAAGTTCGGCCTCGACCTTGCGGGCAAGCCCACCATGTTCACCCTGCGCGGCCGCTGCGATGCGCGCGACGGGCGCATCCACACCGACTCCAAGAAGAAGATCATCACCATCCTGCTCTACCTCAACGAGGGCTGGCTGGAGGAGGGCGGGCGGCTGCGCGTGCTCAAGAACGGCGAGGATCTCGACGCCGTCGCGGCCGAGGTGTCGCCCCGGTTCGGCACGCTGCTGGCGTTCCGCCGGTCGGACAGGTCGTTCCACGGCCACGAGCAGTATGTGGGGCCGCGCAAGGTGCTGCAGATGAACTGGGTGGTTTCGGACAAGGTCGCCGCCTGGGAACAGTGGCGCCACCGCATCTCGGCGGCGGCCAAGCGGCTCGGCCGGCGCGACCGCGCGGCCTGATCATTTGACGGGGACCGCTTCCGCCGAAGGGGCGCGGTTCTCCCGCGCGGGGCGGATGGTCCTGTGGCTGATCCTCGCGACCGGCGTGCTGCGCCTGGTCACGGCGGGGGCCATGGGGCTCGGGATGGACGAGTCCTACACCACCGCCATCTCGCGCGACCTGCACCTTTCCTATTTCGATCATCCGCCGCTGCACCAGTGGATCGCCCACGCGGCGGGGCAGGCGTTCGGCTATGGCCGCTGGGTGCGGCTGCCGTTCGTCGCCCTGTTCGCCGGCTCGACTTGGCTGATGTATCGCCTGGCGGCGCGGCTGTTCGGCGAGGCGGCGGGGCTGTGGGCGGCCCTGGCCCTGAACCTGACGGCCTTCTACGGCCTGGCGGCGGGCGCCTGGGTGCTGCCGGACGGACCGCTGGCGTTCTTCGAACTGGGCGCCGCCCTGACCCTGGCCCGCATCCTGTTCCCGCTCGACGGCGAGGCCGAGCGGCCGTGGCGCCTGTGGTCGGCGGCGGGGGCCTGGATCGGGCTGGCGGCCCTGTCCAAGTACCAGGCCCTGACCGTGGCCCTTGGCTTCGGCCTGGCGTTCCTGATCCTGCCGCAGGGACGGCGGCGCATCGTCCATCCCGCGCCCTACCTCGCCAAGCTGCTGGCGATCCTGATCGTCTCGCCGGTGATCCTGTGGAACGCCGAGCATCAGTGGATCTCCTTCACCTTCCAGGCCGGCCGCGGCGTGGCGCACCGGTTCAATCCGGCCGGGCTGCTGACGGCGCTCGCGGGCGAGGCCGGGCTGCTGACGCCGTGGGTGGCGGTTCCGCTGGTGTGGGCGGTGGTCAAGGCCGCGCGCGAGAAGGACGCCAAGGCCTGGTTCCTGCTGATCGCGGCGGCGCCGACGGTGGTGCTGTTCAATCTGCTGCCCCTGATCGGGGCCAAGGTGCTGCCGCACTGGCCGATGCCGGGGTGGCTGCTGCTATTCCCCCTGCTGGGCGCGGCCCTGGCTCGGTCGGCGAGGGTGGCCTGCCGCCGCTGGCCGGTGCGCTGGGCCTGGGCGTCCGGCGCGGCCCTGCTGGTGATCTGGGGCGTGGCGGTGAGCGACGCCGCGACCGCCTGGATCAAGGCCGCCGTCCCCTCGCTGAAGACCGACCCCACCGCCGAGGCGATGGATTGGCGGCGGCTGCGCACCGAACTCGACCGGCGCGGCCTTCTGAAACCCGGAACGTTCGTGGTGGCGGCGGAGTGGAACGAGGCGGGCAAGATCGACCAGGCGGTGGGCGACGCCGCTCCGGTGCTGGTGTTCAACGGCGATCCGCGCGAATACGCCTTCCGCACGCCGGGCGACCACTACCTGCACCACGACGCCCTGATCATCGGCCGCGGGCCCACGGTGGCCCAGGAGCTCAAGCGCATCGCCCCGCACTTCGCCTCCCTGACACCGCTGCCGGACATCACCGTGGGGCGCGGCGACAAGGCCGAGATTGCCCTGACGGTGATCGCAGCCCACGACCTGACGTCGCCCTATCCCCTGCCGGGCTGGGCCAAATGAGCACTCGCGAGCTGACCTGCTGGTGGATCACCAACGGCGCTGCGGGTTTCCGCACCCAGGCGCGGGGCTTGGCGCAGGCCGTGATCCCGGGGGCGGTCGAGAAGACCGTCGATGTGCGGGCGCCCTGGTCGCTGGCGCCGCCGGCGTTGTGGCGGCTGACGTTAAGGGGGCTCGACCCCCGCAAGGATCGACTGGAGGCGCCCTGGCCGGACGTGGTGGTGAGCTGCGGGCGCAAGGCGGCCAAGGCGGCGATCGCGGTCAGGCGGGCCAGCGGCGGACGGACCTTGGCCGTCCATATCCAGCATCCCTTGGCGCCCCCGTCCGAGTTCGACCTGATCATCCCCATGCGCCACGACCCGCCGCTCGCGGGCGCCCATGTGGTCCCCATCGACCTGGCTCTGCATGACGTGACGTCGGAGGGGCTGGCCAAGGCCGCCGACGTCTGGCGGGAGCGTTTCTCGGGCCTGCCGCGGCCCCTGGCCGGGGTGCTGCTCGGCGGCTCGACCAAGCGTCATCCGTTCACCCTGGAGCAGGGCCGGGCGCTGATCGAGCGGCTGAAGGCGCTGAGGGCGCAGGGCGGGCTGGCCATCACCCCGTCGCGGCGCACGCCGGCCGAGGTCAAGGCGGCGCTGCGCGAGGCGTTCGCCGGCGATCCGGGCGTGTTCCTGTGGGACGAGACGGGCGACAACCCCTATCGCGGCATCCTGGCGCTCGGCGACCGGCTGGTGGTGACGGGCGACAGCGTGTCGATGGTGTCGGAGGCGGTGGCGACGGGCCATCCGGTGGCTGTGTTCGACCTCGCCGGCAGGAACGGGGGCGGCGGCAAGCGCCACCAGCGCTTCATCCGCAACCTGGTGGAGCGGAGGATCGTGAGCCTGCTGGACGGAAGCCCGTTCGTGGCGGGGACGGGCCTCGACTCCACGCCGGAGGCCGTGGCGGCGCTCCGGCGACTGATCGAGACGCGCCTGAAGGCTTAGTCGGCCGACAGCATGCCGACGAGCTTGACCTTGAACACCAGCACGCTGTTGGGCGGGATCGGGCCGGCGCCTTCCGGGCCATAGCCCAGGGCCGGCGGGGCGTAGAGCATCCACTCGTCGCCCACGTGCATCTTGGGGATGGCTTCCATCCAGGCCGGGATCAGGCCTTCCAGGGGCATCAGGGCCGATTTGCCGGCGGGGGTGGAGTCGAACACCTTGCCCGAGGTCAGCGAGCCTTCGTACTGCACCTTGATGATGTCGCCGGGCTTGGGCGAGGGCCCGGCGGGGCCGGACGTGACCACCTTGTACTGCAGGCCCGAGGGCAGGGCGATGACCCCGGCCGCCTTGGCGTTGGCGGCCAGGAACGCGGTGGGATCGGCCGACGCAGCGGCGGGCGCCGCGGGAGCGGCGGTCTGGGCCTGGGCCGCGCCGCCGATGAGCAGGGCGGCGCCGAAGAGGATGGCGATGGACTTCACGATGGACCTCGCGGACGGATGGGTCAGCCGGCGACCGGCTGGTCGGGATAGGCGAGCTGTTCGCGGGCGCGCCAGTCCTGGGTGACGTAGTTGATGATCACCGAGCGGCGGATGCGCGGGATCTCGCGGCGTTCGAAGCCGTGATAGGTGTTGGTCGACGGCACGAACACCAGGGCGGTGTTCCACCTGAAGGGCGCGCGCGCGGCCCAGGTGTCCGCGTCGGCGTAGATGTCGGTGCCGAGGTCTTCCTGATCGGGGCTGTCGGGCAGGTAGTAGAGGATGGTGATGCGCTTCACGCCGAGGTCGGTGTGGGGCTGCAGCCAGAAGCAGTCGCTGTCGACGGCGTATTCGATGCGCACATTGGTGTTCGACAGGTCCGCGCCGGTGGCATCCTGCAGCAGCTTCACCGTGGCCTCGTCCTGGAACAGGCGGGAGAGCTGGCCGCAGGCGGAGAACTTGGCGTTGTTGGCGGCGTCGAAATACTGGCGGGTGTCGTTGTGCAGCTCGCGCTTGCCCGACAGGCCGTGCAGGTCGGGCGCTTCGAAGGGCAGGGCGGCGAGTTCGCGCGCCAGGGCGTCGGGCAGGATGTTCTCGGGAATCCAGTGACGGTAGGGGGTCTCGACCGCCGGCGCAGACTCCAGGCTCGCGGCCAGGCTGGCGAGCAGCGGCTTCAGATCAGCGTCCATGCCGTCGGCGGGCCGAGGGGCCATGGCGTGCGTCTGCGACATCAAAGGGCTCCTAAAGACGCGCCGGCCCCACCTGCGACGCCACCGGTCCGCACGACGTCGGACCATAGCACACCGCAATCCCTAGAGGGCGTCGCCGGCCACGGCAAGTGCGGGCCGCCCCGATGCGTCTCAAGGCCGCTGGCTCCGGCCGGCTAGTCTATGCCGGGTTTTCCAGGCTGAACCGGTCGCTGGTCTCGTCGTAGGCGAAGCTCTCGCCATAGCGGCCCCAGCCGATCACGGCCTTCAGCGTCTGGTCGGCGTAGTCCTCGGACATGTAGTCCTCGAGCTCGTCACGGAACCGGCGCGCCGGAGCGCGGTGGTTGGGGCGCTCGTCGAGGATCCGGCGGATGTGGCCGGCCAGGGGCACGTAGGACAGCAGGTGGCGGGCGAACAGCTGCTTGCGCTCGTCGACGCCGGAATTGGCGTAGCGCTTGCCGTCGGGCGACAGGCGGATCTGCGGGCCCTCGATCTCGACGAACCGGAACAGCTGCAGGGTGTCGGCGATGGGGAACAGTTCGTCGGCCTCCATCTGCACGTCCTCGGACAGGGTGGCGAGCGGGCAGGCGCCCTTGGGCAGGGCGGCGAGGGCTTCGAGCAGGCCGGCCATCAGGTTGGTCGACACCTCGGGCAGGACCATGCCGATGCCCATGCCGGGGAAGGCCCCGTCGCGGACGGGGTTGTCGACGGGGCGGGCGGTCATGCGTGCGTAGATGTCCTCGACCAGGGCGCGGAAGGCCGGGCTCTGGCGGTTGCGCGGCTGGGGCAGCTCGACCCGCAGTTCGGCGGCGACGCGGCCCGGGTTCGCCGAGAACACCAGGATGCGGTCGCACATCAGCACCGCCTCTTCGATGTTGTGCGTGACGATCAGGATCGAGCGGATCGGCATGCGGCCTTCGTACCAGAGGTCCAGCAGGTCGGTTCGGAGGGTCTCGGCGGTCAGCACGTCGAGGGCGGAGAACGGCTCGTCCATCAGCAGCAGGGCGGGACGCACGACCAGGGCGCGGGCCAGGCCCACGCGCTGGCGCATGCCGCCGGAGAGCTCCTTGGGATAGGCGTTCTCGAAGCCGTCGAGGCCGATCAGGTCGATGGCGGCCAGGGCGCGCTGGCGGCGCTCCTCGGGAGCGACGCGCTGGGCTTCCAGGCCCAGCTCCACGTTCTGCTGGACGGTGAGCCAGGGGAACAGGGCGGCGCTCTGGAACACCATGGAGACGCCGTCGGGCGGCCCTTCGATCCGCTGGCCCTGGAACAGCACCTGGCCCTCGGAGGGCTTCAGCAGGCCGGCGATGGAGCGCAGGAGGGTGGACTTGCCCGAGCCCGAGCGGCCAAGCAGGCCGACGATCTCGTTCTCCTTCAGCTGCAGGTCGATGTCGTCGAGCACCAGCAGGTCGGGACCGGAGCCGCCCTTGCCGTAGAAATGGCGGACGTGGCGGACGTCCACGAGAGGGCCAGGTCCGTTCAGGCCGCTTTGGGCGTCGTCGAGCATGGCGGTCTCCTCAGTTGAGGCGGAAGCGGCGTTCGGCCAGGGCGTAGAGCGGGCGCCACAGGACGCGGTTGAGGCCGATCACGAAGATCGACATCACTGCCACCCCGGCCACCACCCGCGCGGCGTCGCCCTTGGCGGTGGCGTCGGCGATGAAGGACCCGAGGCCCTTGGCCTCGACGGTGGTCTTCCCCCAGCTGGCCACCTCGGCCACGATCGAGGCGTTCCACGAGCCGCCCGAAGCGGTCAGGGCGCCGGTGACGTAGAAGGGGAAGATGCCCGGCAGGGCGAAGTTGCGCCACCAGGTCCAGGAGGTCAGGCGGTAGACGGCGGCGGCCTCGCGCAGGTCGCCGGGCAGGAGGCTGGCGCCGGCGATGACGTTGAACAGGATGTACCACTGGGTGCCGAGCACCATCAGCGGCGACAGCCAGATGTTCGGGTCGAGCTTGAAAGTGACGATCCCGACCACGGCGAAGGGGAATAGGACGTTGGCCGGGAAGGCGGCGAGCACCTGGGCCAGGGCCTGGACGCGCTCGGCCCAGGCGGGACGCAGGCCGACCCAGACGCCGACCGGCACCCAGATCAGGCTGGCCAGGGCGATCAGCACCAGCACGCGGATCAGGGTGTAGACGCCGAGGATGAGCGCCTCCAGGACGTCGCGGCCCGACAGGTGGGTGGCGACGTAGTGGGCCACGGCCCAGGCGCCCAGCGCCGACAGCAGCACCACCAGCACCAGCCAGGCCTGGTCGAGCCGGCGCTCTATCACCGGATTGGGCGCTGGGCGCAGCAGGGCGGGGCGCGGGGCCGCGCCGCCGAGCGCCGCCAGGCTGCGGCCCAGGCCCTGGGCCTGCTCGCCGAACAAGCGGAACAGCCGGGTGCGGCGCAGGGCGTCGTAGAGCCAGGAGCGCGGCGGGGGCGAGGAGGCGGTGGTCTCGAAGCGGAACTTGTCGGCCCAGGCCACGATCGGGCGGAACAGCACCTGGTCGTAGAGCAGGATCACCACGATCATGGCGACCACGGCGGCGGCGACGGCGGCGAAGTCGCGCCGGCCGATGGCCACCGACAGCCAGGAGCCGATGCCGGGCAGGGCGACCGTCTGACCACGGACGGTGATCGCCTCGGACGCCACCACGAAGAACCAGGCGCCGGACATGGACATCATCATGTTCCAGATCAGGGCCGGCATGGCGAAGGGCACCTCCAGCCGCCAGAACCGCTTCCAGGGCGACAGGCCGAACATGCTGGCCGCCTCCACCAGCTCGGCCGGCAGAGTGCGCAGGGACTGGTAGACGCTGAAGGTCATGTTCCAGGCCTGCGCCGTGAAGATGGCGAAGATGGAGGCGCACTCCAGCCCCAGCTCACGGTCGGGGAACAGGCCCATGAAGAAGGTGACGGTGAAGGTCAGGAAGCCCAGCACCGGCACCGACTGCAGGATGTCGAGCGCCGGCACGATGATCAACTCGGCCTTGCGGCTCTTGGCGGCCAGCGTGGCCACCGCGAAGGTGAACACGAGCGAGGCCAGCAGGGCGGCGAACATGCGCAGGGTGGTCAGAGCCGCATAGCCGGGCAGGCGGACGAGCTCGAGCTGGACCGGCGAGGCCTGCAGCGCCGACAGGGGCCGGTCGAACTGGGCCCCGCCGTGGGCGACCACCACCGCCAGTCCCGCCAGCAGGCAGAAGGCCAGGCCGTCCCACACATTGGGCAGGTAGGGGCGGCCGAAAGAGGCCGGAGCCGAGCCCTGCCCCTCCGATTGCGGCGATAGGAACACCATGCCGGCCCTCACTGAAACGACCACAGACGACGCGGCCGCGCGAACGCCGGCCCGACTGCTGCGGTAGGTCCGTTCCATGAACTTTTGTTGACGTCCCGCCGGCGGAAGCTCTCCGCCCCATCCGAAATTCCGCCTCCGGCTGGACGGGAAGCGGATGGACGCCTTTGACGGTTACGTCAAGCGAAGCTGGCGTGACGCGGTCAGGCCCGTCCGCGGCGGCGGCCGCCCAGGGTCAGGAGCACGGCCGAGCCGGCCAAGGCGATCAGCGGGGCGCCGATCATGGCCGTGCGGGCGCGCTTGCGCAGGTCGCGCAGGCGGTCGAGCGAGCCGGGGGACCACAACAGCCAGCGCTTGATGCGGCCGGACTGCTCCTGCGGCCCGTCATAGAGTTCCTCGATCGGGTCGGCCTCGATGGCGTGGTCGATGGCCTCGCGGCTCTTGCAGTAGGTCAGGGCGCTGTCGACGGCGACCCAGCCCCACAGGGCGACCCAGGGGAACACAGCCGCCTTGGCCGCCCGCTGCAAAGGGCCTTGGCTCGGAAGCTCGATGGACGCGGTCAATTCGCGCGGCGCCGGGTGTCTACTCATGCCCAAATCGTTCCTCCCTCTTCAATCATATAGGGTTTGTCGCCGCGGTTCATCCCCCGCCCGCAGCCCTCGCTTCGGCGAATGGCCGTGGGCAAACAAAAAACCCCGCCCGGCGATAACGCCGAGCGGGGCAGTTGGATCTCGGGCGGCGGGGAGGGGATGCCGCCCCGAGAAGGGGTTAGCGGTAGTAGGGGCTGTAGCCGTAGCCGCGATAGGCGTTGTGCTCGCGCTGCCACTGCAGGCGGCGCCATTCCTCGCGGCGAAGTTCGCGCTGGCGCTCGATACGACGCCAGTCGCCGTTGTCGCGGCGGTAGGTCTCGTAGCGGCCGTAGCCGTCGTGCCCGTAATAGGGCTGGGCGAGGGCGGCCGCCGGAACGGTCAGGGCCAGGGCCGCGGCAGCGGCCAGGACGCCGGTCTTGATGTTCATGTCGATCTCTCCGTCACCAGATCGGGCGGCAGGCGCCCTTCGATGGAGGCCAAGATGGCAGGGGGCCCCTGAACGGGTTCGGAGCGGGGTGTTCAGGTGCGGTTCACCCGAAAAACCAGGCGGCCGGGTTCAGGCGGCGAGGCCGGTGAGCGTTTCCATCAACCCCTGCCGGCGCGTCCCTTCGGCCTCGATCCGGGCGGCTTCCAGGCGAAGGGCGAAGGCCTGGGCCTCCAGCTCCGCGGCCAGGGTCTCGGCGGCGGCGGCGCGGCGCGCGAGGGCGTCGGCCAGGGCGGTCTCGCCCTTCAGCCGGCGGGAGGCGGCAAGCCCCGCGTCCTGCGCCCCCTCGCGCCACAGCGGCTCGGCCCGGGCGTCGAGGTCCCTGGCCTTGCGGATCAGCCGGCGCGCGCGAAGGGCCGGTTCGGCGGCCTCCGCCAGGGCCGCGCGATAGGCGAGGAGCAGGGACAGCAGGGCGGAGCTCTCGTCGGCCGCCAGGGCCGTCACGGCGGCGCCGAGCCCGCCGCGCGCCCGGACCTCCTCGGCGAGGACCTGCGCCTGATCGGCATCTATGGCGCGGCCGGCGGCGGCAAGGGCGGCCTGGATGTCGAGAGGCAATGGCGCGGCAAGGCTGTTCACTCAATTATTGTGTCATATGCAAATTGAGTCGAACAGTCCAGCTTGTATGGAACGCAATATTCCTAGCCCTCGGTGCCGGTGCGGGCGAGCACTTCGAGGATCTCCATCGCCTTGCGCCGCTCGACCGGCTTCAAGGCGTCGATCAGGCTCCAGATGGCGTCCGCCTGGGTGGGATCGCGCATGATCAGGTCGGCGGGCTCGCAGCGCAGGACCTGGGCCACCGCCTCCAGGATGTCCTGGCTGTAGGGGGTTTCGCCACGTTCGATGCGCGACAACTGGCCCTCGGAGATGTCGACCTCCAGCTCGACCTGCAGGCGGTCGGCCAGCTGGGCCAGGGTCAGCTCGCGGTGCTTGCGCCAGGCGCGGATATAGGTCGGCCGGCGGGCGGGCTTGGGGTGGGGACGGGCCTTGCGCGGCATGGGATCAAAGGCTCCGGCGTTAAGAATTTCCTGCGCGCCATGCAAATTTTGGTTGCAAGGCGAACATGCATACGATACAAATATGATCACCGCAAGTCGGTAGAGAGACGTCGCGCTCGCGCCCCCCATCGGGAGCCGTTCGCCGCCGCATCGGCCTCCTTCGCCCGAATAGAACCCAGCCCCATAACCTCCAGTTTCCGGAGCCGGCAGAGTCATGCCTTTCGCCTGGACCCCAGCGGCCCTCGACGATCTTCATCGCCTGTTCGTCAGGCAGAAATTGAGCGCGGCCGAGACCGCCAGAAGCCTCGGCGGAGGCGTCAGCCGCCACGCCGTGCTGGGCAAGGTCCAGCGCCTCGGCTGGACCCGGGAAGCGCCGCCCAGGCCCGGGCGGCCCGCGCAGGCGCCGCGGCGCGCCAGGCTGGCCCCGACGCCCCGGCGGCCGGCCTCCCCGTTCACACGAGTGCTGCCGCTGCCGGCGCTGAGGGAGGCCGCGGTGGTCTCCCGGCCGAAGCTGTGGACCGAGCGCGGCGAGCGGGAATGCGCCTATCCCGTGGGCGAGCCCGCCGAGCCCGGCCGGCAGTATTCGTGCTGCGCCCCGGTGCGGGGGCGGGGCTGCTACTGCGCCGAGCACCGGGCGCTGATGGCCGAGACGGGCACGGCGTTCACCGAGCCCGAGGTGGAGGCCATCGTCGCCCTCGCCCGGAGGGCCCGCTGATGGGGGCCAGGCGCAAGACCAGGCCGGCGCTGCGCCTGCGGGTGATCGCCGAGGCCGGCGAGGCGCGGGCCGAGGCCCTGGCGCTGACCCGCAGGCTCGACGAGACCGCGCGGCTCGAACTGGCGCGCGGCGGGACGGTGGAGCGGGAGGGCGGACGGCTGCGCCTGACCTCGCGCGACGGCCTGCAGACCCTCTACGAGCGTGGCGGGCTGGAGCAGCCGGACTACGAGGCGGGGCTCATGTACCGCCGCTGTTTCGAGACCCTGGCGGCCGGGCCGCGCTCGAACCTGAACCGCGACTTCGCCAGCGGCGTGCGCGGCTTTGGCGAGACCGGCGCGGACGGCTTCGCGGAACTGAGGGCCCTTCGCGCCGAGCAACTGGCCCGCTGGGAGGCGCTGGCGGGCACCGGACGGCAGCTGTGGGTGCTGCGGCTGGTGGCCGGCCAGGGCCGCACGGTCAACAGCCTGGGCTCCGGCGGCTCGGCGCGCCTGGCCAACACCAAGGCGCTCGTCGAGGTGCTGCGGGCGATCGCGATGGAAAGGGGGCTGAGGCGATGGGAACTATCCTGTTGACGTACCAAACGCCAGAGGTGGATTCTGTTGGGCGTGACGGGCGGCGGAAGACGCGGCGGAGCGACTCGCCGAGGAGCTTCACTGGAAGATGAAGCCAGCTCGACGCTGACGGCGAGTTATGGGCTGACCTTGGCGACAGCGATCGCGAATTTTATCGACAGTCGGTCAAATGGGTCTTAGCCCACCGAACCCTGGTATTTCCGGCGGTGGGATACCGATAGGTCGGCCTATAACGGCTAAAAATGACGGTGAAGGATGGTTCGAAAACAGCCGCATCCCAACGACGTAGAAGCTTTCGCGCGAAATGCCGATCGCTGTTGGTCGGAAGATCGTCGCCACGTTTAGCGTCAGTTCGTGGAGATGATCGGTCGTCCCATGACCACTATGGATTCCCATAAGGTGAGCATCGAATGCGGGCTTGTCGGCGCGAATGTAGTTCAAGAGAAATGGTGCAAAGCCATCTGAACCGAGCTTAGCGCACGCGTAGGCATGGGCTGCCTTGGCGACCAGTTGCCCGAGTTGCCCCATATGTCCACGATAACCGAACCGCACCTGCGAGTCGTTTCCGGCCCATTTGCGCGCCTTAGCCACCCAATCCTGTTCGCCAAACACGGCCGCCCGAAATAACTTCTGGGCGTCTTCGGCGCGCGCGCCCGCCAGAATGCCGGGCAACCCATCAGATATGGGTAGTGTGAGGAAGAAGGGAGCGGCATCGGGGAGTTCCAGTTCGGCTTCAGGTCGTCCGTCCTTGAAGTTCACGCGCGCCGTCAAAGCCTTGAATTTGCGCTTCCGCGCCCGTACGCCCGCTACGCCGCGGGCATATTGAAACGCCCCGTTGATGACTGGAGTTTCGAAGCTGTTGGTATGCTTGGCGCACCTAAGACAACTAGCTCTCAGATAAAGAAGGTCGCCGCCGAGGCCGTCTGGGATGATGTGTTCATCCGTCAGTTCAACGTGGGGCGGCGCGAGGCCGCAGTAGATGCATTTGTCCGTTGGACCAATTTTCTCCACTGGGCCGCGCGGCCAGGGGGCTTTGTAGAACATGTCAGACAACGCCATTGACGCCGGGGAAGTCGAAATCACCCACAATATGATCGACGCGGGGGTGGAGGCTGCATGTTTGTACGACCGGGAAGACCCAAAAGAGTGGGAAGTGGCGGCCGTATATCGGGCTATGGAAGAGGCTCGTCGTTCGGAAACACAGGGTCGCCAGCCTGCGGATAACCGCCTCGCTTCAGCAACATTCTGAAGGCGAGGTTGTGGCACGCCGCGATGTATCGAGTACGCGGGTGAGCTATGTTCCGAGCGTTTTCCATCTCGCTCTCGGGCGACTTATCAAGATAGCCAAGCGGTATGCTGGTCTGTGGCTGATCGACAATCTGAAGGCGCGCGCAAATATCGGCAACTTCGGGGGTTGCGAAGTTGAAGGAGACTCTGGAGTGCGCAAACTCATTGCGCAACAACCTGATTAGATCGAGATCCCCGCGGCTCATCGGTCCTATAAGGCGCAGCGCGTAGGCCATGATCGTCTTGGGAGAAAATGATCCCAGCGGCCCTTCGTATTCCCAAATTTTCTTCCGATCGGCGCTGCTTAGGTCGTCTCGGATTTTGGTCTCTAAGAGACGTCGCAGGCTAGTTTCCACGAAAGTGCCATACAGTATGGCCGTCGCACGATCATTCCCCTGGGTGTAGAGTTCCTTTTCAAGGTCTTCCAGGTGGTCCCGTGTGGGCTCCGCGCGTGTGACGCGCTTCAGATTTGCGATGTGAGCGGGTTCGCCCCCCATGCCATCCTCTCTTCCCGTGAGCGATCAGGACGATGATCAGCATCGCGACACGCTCTTGCTGAACCTGCTGGAAACATCGCCCCAGCCTAGCCCCCAGCGCGACCGAGCCGATGCAAAGTCAACTACCGTTGACCGCCGCGACGCGGCTCAACCCGACGCAGCACAGCCCCGCCTAGCGACCGAACCTGATCGGCCGTAAGCGCGCTGGGGCGTGTCATCGCTTCACTCGCGATGTGTTCCAGTTGTTTGGAGGTGACCGGCGGCGCCGGAGGTGTCTTACGGGACATAATGACTTCCTTATACGGAAGCCGTCGGGGACTTGACCGAAGGCCCTGAGTCGCGAGACTCTAGTTTGTACAGACGGCCCCGCCCCCACCGGCGGGTTAAGAGCCTTGGGGCGGTTGCACGCTTCCAGAGCTCCACCTTATAGGCGGCACGATTCCGTAGTAGGCGCCTAGGCGCTTCCGTCGTTTTTTGAGTTATTTCGCAGAGCGAGGACGGTCGGACTGGCCGTGCTTGGTGAACTCGGCGCCAACGCCATAGTGGGCGTTCGCGCCATCGGTCATGAGGTGAACGTTCGTCGGCGCGGCAGCCCTGACAAAGACGTAGACGCCGCCGCCCCTCCTGCGGCAGGTTGGAGGCGCTTCGAACTTCCGGGAACGCCGTGTCAGCAACCGCTGGAAAGTCAACCTCCGCCCTAACCACTTCGACCGCGATGATCATCCCGGTCGGCGTGCTCGGCGGGCTGACCGGCGGGGTGTGCATCTGGATCTATGAGGCCATCGTCTGGGTGGGAATCCAGCACCAGATGCCGCTGGGCGGCATCCCGGCCAACGCCACGGGCCTGGTGTTCGGCAAGGCGTTCCAGGCCTCGCTGGGTCTGGGCGCGCACGTGCTGGGCACGGCCATCCACTTCGCCTTCGCCATGGCCTGGGGCGTGCTGTTCGCCCTGGTCTGGCCCGCCTTCCGCCGGCGTGGGTGGGAGGCGACGCTGCTGGCCCTGTTCTATGCGGTGTTCGCCTGGATCGTGATGCACGCGGCCATCGCCGCGGTGTCGACCAGCCATCCCGACTACCTGGACCCGGCGGTGATCATCGGCGGGTTCATGTCGCACATCTTTTTCACCGTGCCCCTGGCCCTGGTGGTCAAGCAGCGGTTGGCCGCCGCCTGAGGCGGTGAGCGGCCGCCGGAGGGCGGCGTTTTCCACAACGAGGTTTTCCCATGACCAACTGGCGCGAGCGCCGGCTGGGCGCGCGGCCGCGCCCCCGCAGCAAGGACGCGACCGAGCCCGGCCAGACTTCGCCGCCGGCGGCTGCGCCGCTGGTCATCGCCATCGCCCTGCGTCAGTCCGCCCAGACCCACGCGGACGAGGCGCTGAAGGCGCTCGTGGAGCTGGTCAGGACCGCGTCCAGCGAGCACGTCCGGGTGGCGGCCGCCAACGCCATCCTCGATCGGGCGCTCGGCAAGCCGCTGCCCGGCGCCAAGGCGGCGGAAGACGCGGCTTGTGAAGAGGACGGGGAGGACGGTCCGCTGGTGGTGCGATGGCTCGATCCCGAGAAGTCCTGATCCCTTATGGCCCGCGGCCGGCGTTCGCGGCATTCCACGACCGCGAGGAGCGCTGGGCCTGCATCGTGGCGCACAGGCGGGCGGGCAAGACGGTGGCGGCGGTCAACGACCTGATCCACGCCGCCATGGCCTGCCAGGAGCCTGAGCCCCGCTTCGCCTATGTCGCCCCCTTCACCAGCCAGGCCAAGGACGTGGCCTGGAGCTATCTGCGCCAGTACACCGCCCCGATCGCCGGGGCGCGGGCCAGCGTGTCGGAGCTGAGGGTCGACCTGCCCAACGGAGGGCGCATCCGCCTCTATGGCGCGGACAACTACAACCGCCTGGGCGATCAGGTCGGCCAACTGTCGCAGCTGAACTGGCCGGCGCTCCAGCAGCAGAACCCCGCCCAGGCCCAGGCGCTGATGCACCAATTCTTCCAGCTGAGGCAGGCCCACGAGATCGCCGCGGGCCGGCTTCGGCACCAGGAGGCCGTGGCGGCCTTCGGCCGGCAGCGTGAACACGCCAGGCGGGTCGAGCAGGGCCATGCGGCGCTCCACCGCGAGATCGACGGCTGGTCGCCCGAGCTCGCAGGCAGGCTGGCGCGGTACGCCGCCGGCCAGGGGATCACGGCTGAGGAACTCGACGAGCTCAGCGACCCCCGGCTGGTAAAGATCCTGCACCACGCCTGCCTCGGCCACGAGGCCCAGCAGCAAGCGTCAGCCGGCAAGAGGCTGGCCAGGGCCCAAGCCGTCCGCCCCGCGATCGAGGTGGGCGGGTCCGGCGGGGCCCCTTCCGATCCCAACCGCATGTCGACCGCCGACTGGATGAAGCACCGGCGCGGTCAACTCCGTTCAAAGGGCCATAATCGATGACCAACTCCCTGCTCACGCCGCAACAGATCACCCGCGAGGCGCTCCGGGTGCTGCACAACAAGCTGACCTTCATCGGCGCCATCAACCGCCAGTACGACGACAGTTTCGCCAAGTCGGGCGCCAAGATCGGCGACACCCTGAAGATCCGCCTGCCCAACCAGTTCACCGTGCGCTCGGGCGCCACCCTGGCCGCCCAGACCGTCAACGAGCAGAGCGTCTCGCTGCAGGTCGGCACCCAGAAGGGCGTCGACATGAACTTCTCGTCGGTCGACCTGACCATGAGCCTGGACGACTTCTCCAGCCGCATCCTGGAGCCGGCCATGGCGGTGCTGGCGGCCTCGCTCGAGGCCGACGCGGTGACCATGTACAAGGACGTCTACCAGCAGGTGGGCACGCCCGGGACCACGCCCAACACCCTGCTGACCTACCTGCAGGCCCGCGCCCGGCTGAACAACAGCCTGACGCCGATGGACGCCAATCGCACGGCGCACCTGTCGCCGCTGGCCACCGCCACCATCGTCGACGCCCTGAAGGGCCTGTTCCAGGACTCCTCGGCCATCCGCGAGCAGTACCGCGAGGGGTCGATGGGTCGCACCGCCGGCTTCGACTGGTACGAGAACCCGCTGGTGCCGACCCACACCAACGGCAGCAAGGCGGCCGGCGCGACGACGGCGGCCTCCGGCAGCACCGGCTCGGGCGCGACCCTGAACATCGCGGGCGTGGCCAACGCCGACACCTTCGTGCGGGGCACGGTGTTCACCATCGCCGGGGTGTTCGAAGTGCATCCGGAGACCAAGGCGGCGACCGGCCGCCTGCAGCAGTTCGTGGTGGCGGCCGATGCGACCATGACTGGGACCACCGGCTCGCTGAGCATCAGCCCGGCCATCGTCACCAGCGGCGCGGCGCAGAACGTGGGTGCGGCGCCGGGCAACAGCGCGGCCCTGACCATCGTCGGTTCGGCGGGCGCGGCCTACGAGCAGGAGCTGACGTTCCACCGCGACGCCTTCGCCTTCGCCACGGCCGACCTGGTCATGCCCAAGGGCGTCGATTTCGCCGCCCGCGAGGTCTACGACGGGGTCTCGATGCGCATCGTGCGGGCGTACGACATCAACAACGACGCCTTCCCCTGCCGGATCGACGTGCTCTACGGCTACCAGACGATCCGCCCGCAGCTGGCCTGCCGCGTAACGTCGTAGCGGCGCGGTCGCGCCTTCTCCGTCCAGGGGAGAAGGTGGGGATGAGGGTGTCCGCGTCATCCTCGAACGGTGTGGCGCTGGAGGCGACGCAGCCTCCGGCGCTCCTCTTCTGGAGGGCGCGCGTCCACCCTCACCCAACCCTCTCCCCTCGAGGGAGAGGGCCTCCATTTTCCTCAAACGGATCAAACGCATGACCATCGCCACCTACGGCGACCTCAAGACGGCCGTGCCCAACTGGCTGCGCCGCGCCGACCTGGCGGGCATGGTCCCCGACTTCATCATGATCGCCGAGCGCGAGATGGACCGGGTGCTGCGCACCGCGCTCCAGCTCGGCCGGCAGGCGATCACCATCGACGGCGAGTTCGTCGCCGCGCCGGCGAGCTTTCGCATGGTGCGCAGCCTGCGCCTGACCTCGGGGCCGGGCCGGGCCCTGCGCGAGGTCACGCCCGAGCAGATGGCGCGCCAGAAGGCCGGGACGCCCGGCCTCGCCGGCGCGCCGCAATGGTTCACCGTGATCGGGCCGCAGATCGAGGTGTGGCCGGTTCCCGACGCCGCCTACGAGGCGACGGCCGAACTGCAGGCCGGCATCGCGCCGCTGTCGGACGACAACCCGACCAACTGGATCCTGGCCGGCCACCCGGACGCCTATCTGTTCGGGGCCCTGGCCGCCGGCGCCGCCTACACGAAGAGCGACGACCGCGCCTCCGCCTGGCAGGCGCAGTTCGAGCGCGTGCTGGGCGACATCCAGGAGGCCGTCAGGACCTCCTACGACCGCACCCTGCGCGCCGACCCGGGCCTTGGGCCCGCCGGCCGCGCCTTCAACGCCATCACCGGGGACTTCTGATGACCACGACGCCCTATGCCGGCCTGATCCAGCCCACGGTCGGCGCCGACGCCAACAGCTGGGGCGACCAGCTGAACCAGGACCTGGGCCTCATCGACACCTTCCTGCGCCAGATCGTGCCGGCCGGCGCGGTGTTGCCCTATGCGGGTCTCACGGTCCCGGCGGGCTTCTTCCTGTGCAACGGCCAAGCGGTCAGCCGCACCGACAACGCCGCGCTGTTCGCCGCCATCGGCGCCGCCTGGGGGGCGGGGGACGGCTCGACCACCTTCAACCTGCCCGACCTCCGCGACCGGT
>DASYBX010000067.1:0-5538 GCA_036500495.1 Caulobacteraceae bacterium | reverse complement strand
CCAGTCCATAAATCCGTATCGTGGTTGCGCCCATGGCTGCATCTACTGCTACGCCCGCCCCGCCCACGCCTATGTGGGCTTCTCGCCCGGCCTGGATTTCGAGAGCCAGTTGTTCTTCAAGCCCGAGGCGGCGCGCCTGCTGCAAAAAGAGCTGAGCCGGAAGGGCTATGCACCCAGGCCCATCCACATCGGCGGCAACACCGACCCCTACCAGCCGATCGAACGGGGCCTGCGCATCACCCGCCAGGTGATCGAGGTGCTGGACCGCTTCAACCACCCGTTCTCGATCATCACCAAGAACGGCCTGATCGTCCGCGACCTCGACCTCTTTGGCCCCCTGGCCGAGCGCAACCTGGTGCGCACGGCGGTGTCGGTGACCACGCTCGACCGCAAGCTGGCGCGGGCGATGGAGCCGCGGGCGGCGACGCCCGAACGAAGGCTGGACGCGATCCGCAGGCTGTCGCAGGCCGGCGTGCCCTGCGCCGTCAGCGTGGCCCCGGTCATCCCCGGGCTGAACGACCACGAGATCGAGGCGATCCTGGCGCGCGCGGCCGAGGCCGGAGCCTCCGGCGCCCACTTCACGGTGCTGAGGCTGCCGCTGGAGATCAAGGACCTGTTCCGCGAGTGGCTGGAGAGCGAACGGCCCGACCGGGCGGGCCGGGTGATGTCGCTGGTGCGCCAGATGCGCGGCGGCAAGGACTACGATCCCCAGTGGAACAGCCGAATGAGGGGAGAAGGGCCGATCGCCGTACTGATCCAGGCCCGGTTCCGGGCCGCGCGCAAACGTTTCGGACTGGAACGCGAACGTTTGTCATTGGATGTCAGCAAGTTCCAGGTCCCTCCTGAGCCGGGCGATCAGATGGACTTGTTTCTCCGCTAAACGGTGTATTTCCTCATGGCGAACAATGGATTCCCCTGTAAATGAAGCGCGGGTCATGGCGTGGCTTGCTGCAAGGCTGCAACGCACCCGGCGGAGTTTGTGACTTTTCCGAAATTCGCTCGCCACTTTGAGGCGTCACACAGCGACCCGTACCAGAGCAAGCTGTATACAGCTCTCCAACAGGAGCCTGAATGCCTGAGATTCGATCGGGACGGTCCGGTCCCGACCTGAACCGCCGTAAGAAGAGCCCCGTCAAGCTGATGGTGGGCGTCGCAGCCGTTGCGCTGATCGCGGTTGGCGTGGCCTGGGGACTGACCCATTTGCCGGGCGGCGGCGGCGCCCCTGCGGGGGGCCGTCAGGGCGGCGGACGCGGCGGCTTCGGCGGCGGCGGCGGCGGACGCGGCGGCGGCGGCGGGCGGAACAACAACATCACCGTGGGCACGGCCCCGGCGACCCTGGGCGCCATCCCGATCCAGCTCGACGCGCTGGGCACGGTGACGCCGCCGATCACGGCGACCATCACCAGCCGCATCGCCGGCCAGTTGATGGCGGTCTATTTCACCGAAGGCCAGACGGTGAAGAAGGGCGACAAGCTCGCCCTGATCGACCCGCGCCCCTATCAGGTGGCCCTCGAACAGGCCCAGGGCACCCTGGCCCGCGACCAGGCGGCGCTGAACCAGGCCCGCGTGGACCTGAAGCGTTACCAGACCCTGCTGGCGCAGAACTCCATCGCCGCCCAGCAGGTCGACACCCAGGACGCCCTGGTCAAGCAGGACGAGGGCGCGGTCAAGACCGACGTGGCCAACGTCGACAACGCCAAGCTGAACCTGGCCTACACCTCGATCACCGCCCCGGTGTCCGGCCGCGTGGGCCTGCGCCAGGTGGACGTGGGCAACTACATCACCGCCGCCAGCCAGGCCCTGCTGGTGATCACCCAGGTCGACCCGATCGACGTGGTGTTCACCGTGCCCGAAGACAACGTGCCCCAGATCACGGCGCGCCAGCACGCGGGCGTCTCCCTGCCGGCCACGGTGTTCGACCGCTCGGGCGGCACCGCCCTGGCCCAGGGCAAGCTGTCGACGCTCGACAACCAGATCGACACCTCCACCGGTACGGTGAAGGCCAAGGCCCGCTTCGACAACGGTTCGGGCGTCCTGTTCCCCAACCAGTTCGTCAACATCCGCCTGCTGGTCAACGTGCTGTGCAACACCGTGGTGGTGCCGGCCACCTCCGTGCGCCATGGCGCCCAGGGCGACTATGTGTTCACCGTCGGCCAGGACCGCGTCGCCCACATGGCGATGGTCACCACCGGCCCCGGCACCGGCGAGACGGTGTCGATCGCCAAGGGGCTGAACGGCGGCGAGACCGTGATCACCGAAGGCGGCGACCGCCTTCGCGACGGCTCGGCCGTGAACCTGCCCGGCCAGGCTCCGCAGGGCGGCTCGGGCTTCCAGCCGCGCCAGGGCGGCGGGCGCCGCGGCCAAGGCCAAGGCGGTCAAGGCGGGCAGAGCGGCCAGAGCGGCCAAGGCCCCCGGGGCCGCCGCGGCGGTCAGGGCGGGCAAGGCGGGCAAGGCGGTCAGGGCGGTCGAGGCGCCCAGGGCGGCCAGACCGCCGCCATCGCCGCGCCGGATACCGACACCCGCGCCCGCGCCCAGGGCGAGGCGATCCCGCTGGCGAACACGGGGCAGGCCTGCACCGGCAAGACCCAGGCCGCCAGCGTCTCCGGCGGCGGCCAAGGCGGCCAGGGCCAAGGTGGTCAGGGCCAGGGCGCGGCGAACGGCGGTCAGGGCTTCCCCCCCGGCGGCTTTCGGGGCCAGAATGGACAGTCCCAGGGCGGTCAGGGCGCTGGCGGCTTCCGCAGGCGCGGCCAGGGTCAAGGCGGCCAGGGTCAAGGCGGCCAGGGCGGCGGCCAAACTCCAGCGCAGGGCCAGGGCGGGTGATCCGCCTCTCGCCCCGCGCGGACGCTAGAGCGAGGCTGTCATGAGCCCGTCCAGGCCGTTCATCATGCGTCCCGTGGCGACGTCGCTGTTCATGGCGGCGATCTTCCTGGCGGGCGTGATCGCCTTCAAGTTCCTGCCGCTCTCGGCCCTGCCCGAGGTCGACTATCCCACCATCCAGGTGCAGACCTCGTTCCCGGGCGCGAGCCCCGAGGTGATGTCGACCACGGTCACCGCGCCGCTGGAGCGCCAGTTCGGCCAGATGTCCGACCTGAACCGCATGTCCTCGATCAGTTCGGGCGGCATGTCGGCGATCACCCTGCAGTTCAACCTCGACCTGTCGCTGGACGTGGCCGAACAGGAAGTGCAGGCGGCGATCAACGCGGGCTCCAACCTGCTGCCGACCGACCTGCCGGCCCCGCCGGTCTACGCCAAGGTGAACCCGGCCGACGCGCCGATCATCACCCTGGCCCTGACCTCCAACACCATGCCGCTGACCCAGCTGCAGGACCTGGCGGACCAGCGGCTCGGGCAGAAGATCTCACAGGTCAAGGGCGTCGGTCTCGTGGTCATCGCCGGCGGCCAGCGGCCGGCCGTGCGCATCCAGGCCAACACCCAGGCGCTGGCCTCCTACGGCATGACGCTGGAGGACTTGCGCACCGCCATCGGCACCGCCAACGCCAACCAGGCCAAGGGCACCTTCGACGGCCCGACGCGCGCCTACACCATCAACGCCAACGACCAGCTCGCCACGGCGGCCGAGTACATGGAGCAGATCGTCGCCTTCAAGAACGGCGCGCCGGTCAGGCTCAAGGACGTGGCGACCGCGGTGGAAGGGCCCGAGAACTCGCGTCTCGGCGCCTGGATCAGCGAAGGCCGCAACGTCACCCAGGGCATCGTGCTGAACGTCATGCGCCAGCCTGGCGCCAACGTCATCGAGACGGTGGACCAGATCAAGCAGGTCATTCCCGAGCTGACGGCCGGGCTGCCGGAGTCGGTCAAGCTGCAGACCATGACCGACCGCACCGTCGGCATCCGCGCCTCGGTGCTGGACGTGGAGTTCGAGCTGATCCTGGCCGTGCTGCTGGTGGTCGGCGTGATCTACCTGTTCCTGCACAACCTGCAGGCCACCTTCATCGCCTCGGTGGCGGCGCCGATCTCCCTGGTCGGCACCTTCGCCGTGATGCACATGCTGAACTTCAGCCTGAATAACCTGACGCTGATGGCCCTGACCATCTCGACCGGCTTCGTCGTCGACGACGCCATCGTGATGATCGAGAACATCGCCCGCTATCTGGAGGAAGGCGAAAAGCCGCTGCAGGCCGCGCTGAAGGGCGCCGGCGAGATCGGCTTCACCATCATCAGCCTGACCGTGTCGCTGATCGCGGTGCTGATCCCCCTGCTGTTCATGGGCGACGTGGTGGGCCGGCTGTTCCGCGAGTTCGCCGTGACCCTGGCGGTGACCATCGTCATCTCGGCCATCGTGTCCCTGACCCTGGTGCCCTCGCTCTCGGCCCTGTGGCTGAAGCCGCACGGCGAACAGAAGGAGAGCCGCTTCGGTCACTGGACCACGGTCCAGTTCGACCGGATGATCTCGGGCTACGATCGGGCCCTCCAGTGGGTGCTGGAGCGGCAGAAGGCGACCCTGCTGGTGGCCACCGCCACCGTGATCCTCACCGCCATCCTCTACGTCATCATCCCCAAGGGCCTGTTCCCGACCCAGGACACCGGCCTGGTGCAGGGCTACACCGAAGCCGGGCAGTCGGTCTCCTACGCGCGCATGGCCGGACTGCAGCAGCAGATGGCCAAGGTGGTCTTGCAGGACCCCGACGTGGAGAACCTGACCTCCTACATCGGCGTCGACGGCTCCAACACCACGGCCAACATCGGCCGCCTGATGATCAAGCTGAAGGACCGCGGCCAGCGCTCGGGTACGCAGGACCAGGTGCTGGATCGCCTGCGCGAGCGGGCCAAGAGCGTGGCGGGGATGCAGCTGTTCCTGCAGCCGGTGCAGGACCTGACCATCGACGCCAACGTCAGCCGCACCCAGTATCAGTTCTCGCTGCAGGGCTCCGACCAGGCCACGGTCAACCAGTGGGCGGCCAAGATCGTCGACCGGTTGAGCAAGGACCCCAAGGTGCGCAACGTCGGCGCGGACGTGCAGGCCGAGGGCCTGTCGACCTTCGTCAACATCGACCGCGACACCGCCGCGCGCCTCGGCGTGGCCGCCTCGACGGTGGACGACGCCCTCTACGACGCTTTCGGCCAGCGCATCATCTCAACTATCTTCACCGAGTCCAACCAGTACCGGGTGATCCTCGAGGCCGACCCCAAGCTGATCAACAGCCCCGAAGGGCTCAGCCACCTGTACCTGCGCTCGGCGAGCGGGGGAGCCACGCCCCTGGCCTCCTTCGCCAACCTGAAGCAGCAACTGGCGCCCCTGCAGATCAACCGCGTGTCGCAGTTCCCCGCCGCCAACATCTCGTTCGACACCGCTCCCGGCGTGTCGCTGGGCGAGGCGGTGTCGTCGATCAAGGCGGCGGAAAAGGAGCTCAACGTTCCGGCCGCCCTGACCACGGCCTTCCTCGGCGCGGCCAACGCCTTCCAGGCTTCGCTGTCGAACGAGCTGTGGCTGATCCTGGCGGCGATCGTGACGGTCTACATCGTGCTGGGCGTGCTCTACGAGAGCTACATCCACCCGCTGACCATCCTCTCCACCCT
>DASYBX010000066.1:0-4789 GCA_036500495.1 Caulobacteraceae bacterium | reverse complement strand
AGATCGTCGGGCGGCAGGGCAAGACCTGGTCGGCGGCCAAACGCTAGGCCGTGGCGGCCTGCAGTTCCGCGGCGTCCGGAGCCGGGGTCTTGCGCTTGCCCGGCGCGGTTTCGTCCAGGCCCATGCCGAGGAAACCGGCGGCGACCGACAGGCCCGCCAGGATCCACAGCGAGGCGTTGGGCGTGTGGAAATGGTCGTTGGCCCAGCCCGCGACGGTGGGGCTGAACACCCCGCCGATCACCTCGCCAAGGCCCATGGTGATGCCCGTGGCCGTGGCCACATAGCGGGCCGGCAGGGTCTCGGACGGGATGGTGGCCATGAACATCGGGAAGATGCCGTTGAGCGCCCAGCCGAAGAAGAAGAACGGCACGAACATCCAGGTCGAGCCGGTCAGGTACATGACCGAAAAGGGGATCAAGAGGCCCAGGAACGGGATCAGGATCATCACCGGCCGGCGGCCGACCTTGTCGGAAATGGCCGGGGTGACGAAGGCGCCGATGGTGGCGGAAATGCCGAGCGAGGCCATAAGCCAGCCCCCGGCGGTGGTGGACATGCCCTTGGTCAGGGTCAGGTAGGTGGGCATGAAGGCCCAGGTCACGACGAGATAGGACACCATCAGGATCGAGATCAGGACGCACAGGACCATGTTCTTGTGCTTCAGGGCCTGGGCCATCGTCAGGCGGTCGCCCGCAGCCTGGGGCTTCTTCTCCGGCTCCTTGACGAAGAACCAGATCAGGATGGCGAACAGCAGGCCCGGCGCGCCGGCCAGGAAGAAGGACGAGCGCCAGCCGACGGCGGCGGCCAGGGCCGCCAGCAGCACCGGCGCCACGGCCGAGCCCAGGAAGTTCGAGCCGAGGTTCTGGTTCACGCCCATGGCCAGGCCGCGGTGTTCGGGCGAGACCTCTTCGGCCACCAGCGAATGGCAGATCGGCATGACCGCGCCCTCCGTCGCCCCCATCAGAAGGCGCGCGCCGAGGAGCATCATGAACCCGGTCGCCAGGCCCGAGAGCACCGAGCACATTGAGAAGGCGATGCCGGCCATGACGATGAAGATCTTCTTCTTGCCGACCCGGTCCGACCAGGCGCCGATGAAGATACCCGACAGGGCCCAGGTCAGGGACAGGGCCGAGGACAGCATCCCCTGCTGGGTGTCGCTCAGCTTCAGGTCCGGCTTCACGAACGGCATCAGGAAGTTGAGCGCCTGACGGTCGAAGAACAGCACCCCGAAATTGATGCTGAGCAGCAGCACCAGGGTGATCTGGTATTGGGCGCTATTCTTCTGCATGTCCCGTTTTCCTCCCGCCAGGCGATCTTCGCCGCCTCGATGGTTCTCGATGATGATGGGTCCTAAGGCGCGACGAGCACCTTGCACTGGTGGGTCCGCTTGCGCAGGGCCTCGAAGGTGTCGGGCAATTGGTCCAGCCCGATGGTTTCGGTGATCAGGGCGCGGGGCTCCGCGGCGCCCGAGCTCAGGACGTCGAGCGAGGCCTCGTATTCCTGGGTCTTGAAGAAGGCCGCGAACTGGATGCGGCACTCCTTGGACAGGGCCTTGAACGGGATGAAGCTGTCGGGCCGGGTGCACAGGCCCTGGACCAGCACCTCGCCGTGGATGCGGATGTGCTCCACCGCCTGGGCGATCATGCCGGGCACGCCGACGCATTCGAACACGATGTCGGCCTTGCCGCCGAGGATGCGGTCGGTCTGGGCCACGTGGTCCTCCTCGCCGCAGACGAAGTGGGTGGCGCCCATGGTCATGGCCCGCTCCTCCTGGAAGCGGTTGAGGTCGGTGACCACGATCTGCCTGGCGCCCATGCGCCGCGCCCAGAAGGCGGTGGCGAGGCCGATCGGGCCGGCGCCCAGGATCACCACCTTGTCGCCGGTCTCGATGCTGGATCGGCGAATGCCGTGCAGGGCCACGGCCAGCGGCTCGACCAGGGCGCCGTCCGCGAGGCTGGCGGAGCTGGGCAGGCGCACGATCTGGCGTTCGAGCGCCAGGGCGTATTCGCCATAGCCCCCGCCGATCAGGGCCATCTGCACGCACCAGGCCGGCTCTCCGGCCAGGCAACTGGGGCAATGGCCGCAGCCCTTCACCGGCGGCACCGACACCCGGTCGCCGATCTTCAGGCCCTCGACGCCCCGGCCCACCGCGGCGATCTCGCCGGCGAACTCGTGGCCGAGCACCGCGCCCGCGGGCACGCCGAACATCGGGTCCTCGGTCATGTGCAGGTCGGACCCGCAGATGCCGCAGCGCCCGACCTTGACCACCACCTCCCCAGGGCCCGGCGTCGGGTCGGGCATGACCTCTACGCACAGCTTCTGGCCGATCCCGTGGAAGACCGCCGCCTTCATAGGGCTTGGGCCGCCAAAGCCTGCGCCCGGGGCGTGAGCATGCCGATCATGGCCCCGCCGTCGATCACCACGTGCGAACCGGTCATGTAGGACGAGGCGTCGGAGGCCAGGTAGAGCGCCAGCGGCTTGATCTGGTCGGTGACGGCGATCTTGCCGAGCGGCACGCTGGAGTCCCAGGCCGCCTTCACCGCCGGGTCGCGCAGCCAGCCGCCGCCGATATTGGTGACGAAGGGGCCAGGCGCGATGGCGTTCACCCGCACGCCGTATTCGGCCAGTTCCAGGGCCACGTGGCGCACCATGTGCATCACCCCCGCCTTGGCCGGCATGTAGGGCATGCCGACGATCGGCTCGTTGAGCACCGCGGCGTTGGACGAGGTGGCCACGATCGAGCCCCGGCGCGCCGGCTTCATCAACCGGGCGGCGTTGCGGATGGTGTCGTAGACCCCGGTCAGGTTGATGGCGATGGTGCGGTCCCAGCGCTCGGGCGGAGCGGTGTCGATCTGACCGTCGTCGTTACGGTGGCCCTTGGGGTTCCAGAAGCCCGGCCCCGGGTCGATGCCGGCGTTGGCGAAGCAGATGTCGAGACCGCCCCAGGCGGCCGCGTGCGTGTCGAACACCTCTTCCATCCGCACCCGGTCGGTGACGTCGAGCTGGGCGGCGCGGGCCTCGTAGCCTTCGCCGCGCAGCCGCTCGGCCTCCCGCTCCGCGCCCTCGGCGTCGATGTCGGTGAGGGTGACCATGGCCCCCGCCTCGGCCAGCATCTCGGCATAGGCCAGGCCGATGCCGGAGGCCGCTCCCGTCACGAGGCCCGAGCGGCCTCGGATATCGAACTGATCGAGGACCGCCATCCCCTTAGATGAACAGCTGCTTGTTGATCGGGATGCCGTGGGCTTCGCAGTAGCTGACGTAGTGGTTGATGAACCAGAAGACGTCGAGCGTCTCGGTCCACTTGCCCTCCTGGTCGTAGAACTCCAGCGCCCCCTGCAGCCAGAAGATCGCCTTCATGCCCTCAGGGTAGTCGGGGTTGTCGGACACCAGGGTGTGCGCGGTGCCGGGGGTCTCGGTGACGAAGTCGCCCGGCGTGGCCACCCAGTCGTATTCGAGGTAGCGGACCGAGCCTTCCAGCACCATGGCCGATACTTGGCCGTGGTGGCGATGGGTGCCGAGCCAGCCGCCGCCCTTCACCCACAGGATGTTGCAGTAGCTGTTGTTGCGCACGTCGAACGCCAAGTGGCGGATGAAGGCGGTGTCGCCGAACGGCACCCAGGGCGAGTCCTTCTCCGAGGCGCCGACATAGGTGCCCTCAACGCCGAAGCGCTTGATCATGGCGGTGTTCGGCACCGGGATCTCGGTGATCTTGAACTGGGGGTCGCCGTCGTCCATTCGATCCTCCATGGCGCCCACCCTTGTGCCTGGCGAGGCGCCGATACTTCAGTCCGGCAACTGTATACAGGTGCGCCGAGGGCGGCCAGCCCGTCCAGGTAAATTCGGCGTCGCCTTCCGCCGTCTCTTGCTATGGTGGCGGAAAACCCGGAGGCGCGCCAATGAAGGCTCTGCGGAACACCTGGTACGTCGCGGCGTGGGCGGACGAGCTGCAGCCCGGCAAGGTCCTCGGCCGCCGAATCCTGGACGAGGCCCTGGTGTTCTGGCGCAGCGCCGACGGCGCTCCGGTGGCCCAGGTCGACCGCTGCCCGCACCGCCTGGCGCCCTTGTCGGCCGGACGCGTCGAGGACGGCCAACTGCGCTGCATGTATCACGGCCTGCTGTTCGACGGCGCCGGCCGCTGCGTCGAGGTGCCCGCGCAGGACCACATCAGCCCGAACCTGAAGGTGAAGACCTATCCCACCGCGCAGTGCGACCGGCTGGTGTGGATCTGGATGGGCGAGGAGGCCCTGGCCGACCCGGCCCTGATCCCCGACGCCCACTGGCTGGACCACCCGCAGTGGCGCGCCAAGCCCGGCTACCTCTACTACGACAAGTCCAACTACCTGCTGATCATCGACAACCTGCTCGACTTCTCGCACCTGGGCTTCGTGCACGAGAACACCCTGGGCGGCGGGCGGGTGAGCGCCGAGATCAAGGCGCAGATCGAACGGTTCGACTGGGGCCTGCGCATCTCCCGCCTCTACCGCGCCACGCCGCTGGCGGCCTATCTGAAGCGCCTGGCCAAGTTCGAGGGCCTGGCCGACCGCTGGCAGATCTACGACTTCCGCCTGGCCGGCAACGTCCTGTCGATGGACTTCGGCTCGGCGCCCGCCGGCATGGGCGCGCTGGAAGGGGCGCGGCCGCCCGAGGCCCTGGTGTTCCACACCGTCCAGGCCCTGACCCCCGAAACCGAGACCTCGACCCACTACTTCTGGGCGGCCGCCAACGGTTTCGCCCTCGACGATCCCTCGGTGACGGAGGAGATCCGCCATCAGACCGCGGTCGCCTTCGCCGA
>DASYBX010000065.1:0-2419 GCA_036500495.1 Caulobacteraceae bacterium | reverse complement strand
CGGGCCTGCTCGGCACCGACTGGCTCTGCCCGGAGATCATCGCCCACGAGGCGCAGCGGCAGCATCCGGAGCTCTTGGTCGCGCCGACCTTCAACATCGGCATGGCGCAGCATCACCTGGGCTTTCCGGGCACCATCGCGCTGCGCCCCTCGACCTTCATGGCCGCTATCGGCGACTGGTGCAGGAGCCTGGGCCTCGCCGGGTTCTAGAAGCTCTATTTCCTGAACGGCCACGGCGGCAATGTCGCCACCATCGACGCGGCCTTCTCCGAACTCTACGCGGAGGCCACCTACAGCCAGCGCAACCGCGGCTTCGCGCTCAAGCAGAAGAACTGGTGGGAACTGCCGGGCGTGCTCAGCCTCGCCAACCGCCAGTTCCCCACGGGCCACGGTAGCCACGCGACCCCGTCGGAGATCGCGGTCACCCAGTGGGGCTATCCCGACGCCATCAAGTCGGCCAACTATGCGCCGCAGATCGCGCCCACCGGTCCGATCCGCGAGGCGCTCGACTTCCGCGCCCGCTACCCCGACGGCCGCATGGGCTCCGACCCCGGCCAGGCCACCCCCGACAAGGGCGGCGAACTGGTGGCGACGGCGGTGAAGGGCCTGATGGATGACGTGGCCGCCTTCAGCAACGAGGCGATGCCGGGGTAGGGACAGGGTCACGCCGTCCAGACCTCGCCGCCGCGCAGCTCCACCGGCCAGGCGGTCAGCCGCTCGCCGAGGCACGGCGTGGTGACGCCCTCGCCGGCCAGGCTGAACAGCGCGCCGTGGCCGGCGCAGAGGATGTGGTCGCCGGCGCGGGTCAGATACCTATCGTCAAAACCCAAGGGCCAACCCGCGTGCGGGCACTGGTCGACATAGCCGGCCAGGAGGTCGCCGGCCCGCACCACGAAGCCCGCGAACAGCCGGCTATCGACGCGGAAGCGGAAGCCCTTCGAGCCGGGGTCGGCGATGTCCTCCAGCGCGCAGAGCCGCACGCCCGCCGCCGGCCGGGCCGGATTGTCGCTAGAGCGATCCAAGGGTGACCCGGAAGGGGCGTACGTCGACGCTCTGCCACAGGCCGGCCTTGGTATAGGGGTCCTGCGCGTTGAAGGCCTTGGCGGCGGCCAGGTCCGGCTCCTCGAGGATCATCAGCGAGCCGGCCATGTCGCCGGCGTCGTCGAGGAACGGGCCGCCGAGCTTCATCTCGCCGATCCGGCCGCGCACCCAGGCCAGGTGCGCCTCGCGGGCGGCCATCCGCACGTCCAGGGACTTGGGCTTGTCGATGCAGGTCAGCACGAACAGCGGCATGATCTATTCCTCACGGAGGGGACGGGAGAGCAGGCCGGCGATGGCGTCGTCGACGCCCGCCTCGCCGGCCAGGATGGCGGCGGTGGCCTCGCAGATCGGCAGGTCGAGCCCGAGCTTGCGGGCCAGCTGGCGCACGGCGGGCGCCGAGGCCACGCCCTCGGCCACCGACAGCTTGCCTTCCAGCGCGCCTTGCAGCGTCTGGCCGCGGCCGAGCGCCAGGCCGACGCTCATGTTGCGCGACTGCGGGCTGGAGCAGGTGAGCACCAGGTCGCCCAGGCCGCAGAGCCCGGCCACGGTCTCCGCCTGGCCGCCCAGCGCGACGGCGATGCGGGTCAGTTCCGAGAAGCCGCGGGTGATCAGGGCGGCGTGGGCGCTGCGGCCCAGGCCCCGGCCCTCGACGATGCCGCAGGCGATGGCCAGCACGTTCTTCACCGCCCCGCCGGCCTCGGCGCCGATCATGTCGGTGGCGAAGTAGGGCCGGAAGGTCGGAGTGGCGATCAGCTCGGCGAGATCCTCGGCGCAGCCGGGATCGGGGCAGGCGAGCGTCACGGCGGTCGGCAGGCCACGCGCCACCTCGCCGGCGAAACTGGGGCCGGACAGCACGGCCGGCGCGGCCTGCGGCACGGTCTCGGCCAGCACCTGCGTCATCAGCTTCAGCGAGCCCTGCTCGATCCCCTTGGCGCAGAGCAGGATCGGCAGGCCGTCGCGGGCGTGCGGCGCAAAGGCGGTCATGGCGGCCCGCAGATGCTGCGCCGGCGTCACCGCCAGCACCACGTCGCAGCCGGCCAGGTCCACAAGATCGGCTGTCGAGACGATCGACGGATCGAGCGTGACGCCGGGCAGGAAGCTGGTGTTCTCGTGGCTGGTGTTGATCGACGCGACGACGTCGGCCTCCCGCGCCCACAGCGTCGTCTGCAGGCCCGCCCGCGCGCAGACCTGCGCGAGCGCGGTTCCCCAGGCGCCGCCGCCAATGACTCCGGCCTTCTTCGTCATGCTTTCGCGCCCTTGCGGCCGGGGACGTGGGTCGGGTTGGCGTTGGCCGCCGCCTCGTCCAACGGCCAGCGGGGCCTTGCGGCTGCGTCGAGCGGGTCGGAAATCCCCAGCGCCAGCCGCTCCGCCCCGGCCAG
>DASYBX010000064.1:0-22492 GCA_036500495.1 Caulobacteraceae bacterium | reverse complement strand
CGCCAGCAGTAGACCAGGGGCTGGAACGCCGCCGGCCAGTCGCTCATCACCGTGTCGAGATAGCGGGAGACGTTGCGGGCCACATAGGCGCCGCCCACACGCCGGGCCTTGAACCGCGACTCCTGGACGTAGATCGTGCCCACCTCGCGCCGCTCGGCGTCGGTCAGCACCGGCAGGCTGATCGCACCGGGCACATGGTCCTCGGCGAACTCGCTGGGGCTGCGCGCATCGACGATCACGTCGAAGCCCGCCAGAGTGGCGGCCCCCGCGTCCTCGGCCACCTTCACGTCAGCCATGTCTGGTCCGGACTCGTCTCATCAGCGGCCTGCTATATATCCCCTGCACGCAATTTCGAAGGAGCCTCCATGGACGACGCCAGCGCCCAATCGAAGCCCGTCCGGCTGACTTCCCTCGCCCACGGCGGCGGCTGCGGCTGCAAGATCGCGCCGGCCGTGCTGCAGGAAATCCTCGCCAAGACCCCCGCCGCAGCGGTGTTCCCCGACCTGTTGGTGGGGACCGAGACCTCAGACGACGCCGCCGTGTGGCGCCTCAACGACGAGCAGGCCATCGTCGCCACCACCGACTTCTTCATGCCCGTGGTCGACGACCCGTTCGACTTCGGCCGCATCGCCGCCACCAACGCCCTGTCGGACGTCTACGCCATGGGCGCGACGCCGCTGTTCGCCCTGGCCATCGTCGGCATGCCGGTCAACGTCCTGTCGGCGGACACCATCGGCGCGATCCTGGCGGGCGGCGCCTCGGTGTGCGCCAAGGCCGGCGTCCCGGTGGCCGGCGGCCACTCCATCGACAGCGTCGAGCCGATCTACGGCCTGGTCGCCATCGGCGTCGGCCATCCGGACCGGATCGTCGCCAATCGCACCGGGCGGGCCGGCGACGTGCTGATCCTGGGCAAGGCGCTCGGCGTCGGCGTGCTGAGCGCCGCCTTCAAACAGGAGAAGCTGGACGCCGCCGGCTATGAGGCCCTGATCGCCACGACCACCCAGCTCAACGTCGCGGGACCGGAGCTCGCGGCCCTCCCCGGCGTGCACGCCATGACCGACGTCACCGGCTTCGGCCTGCTCGGCCATGCCCTGGAGATGGCGCGCGGCGCGGGGCTGACGGCGGAGATCTTCGCGGATGGGCCGGCGGTGCTGCCGGGCGCCGAAGCCCTGGCCAAGGCGGGCGTGCGCACGGGTGCGAGCGGCCGCAACTGGGCGAGCTATGGCGCGGCGGTGCGCGGAGCCGAGCGCCTGGAGGCGTGGAAGCGCGATCTGCTGTGCGACCCGCAGACCAGCGGCGGCCTGCTGGCAGCCGTCGATCCGGACAATGCAAAAGCCGCGCTGGAGCTGTTGCGCCAACGCGGCTTCGCGAGGTCGGCGGTGGTGGGCCGCCTGAAGGACGGGCCCGCCGGGATCGAGATCACCGACGGGGCTGATTAATCAGCGCTTGGGCGCGGTGGACTGCAGCTTTTCGGCGCAGACCTCTTCGGGGAACTGGAAGCCCGCCTGCACGCGCTTGAAGGAGGCGCGGGCGGTCCAGGGCGCGGTGAAGGTGTCCGGGTCCTCGATGCGGTAGGTGACGTTCATGGTCTTGTTGTCGGCGCCCAGCTCATAGGTCGCCGTCAGGTGCAGCTTCTCCGAATGAGGGATGCCGCTGTCGTCCAGCACCGTCGAGTCGCGGAAGCCGGAGGAGTCGATCACCAGCTTGGCGCCTTCCCACTTGGCCACGTGGTAGCCGAGGTACATGGGATCCGGATCGTCCGGCAGCTTCTCGCCGAAATAGGCGCGCCAGGGCAGGCGGTTCTGGGCGACGAAGTACATCGCCTTGTCCCGCTGCATGATCTCGAACGGTTCCTTGATCGTCTCGATGCGCGGCAGGCCCTCGGGCAGGCAGATCGAGGTCTCGTCCCACTTGCGGTCGCCCTTGGCGGCGGCGGCCACGTGCTGGTCATAGACCTTCCTGGCTTCGGGCTTCAGGGGCACCGGCTTGCCGTCGACCGGCTTCAGCGAGGGGCTGTAGGTCGCCACCTGCCAGGCGCCGGTGAAGTCCGGATGAGCCTGGGCGTGGGCGAGCGCCGGGAGGGTCGCCAGAGCGGCGCCGGCGGCGATGAGGGAAAGGGTCTTTTTCATTTATTTGGCCACCGTGACGCCGTTGACGGGCGCGTTCCTGTTGTTTTCCTCGCAGATGTACTCGGACGGGCGCACGTCCGGACGCCACTCGTAGTAGCGCGTGTAGCTGTAGGGGTGCTCCATCGTGACCGGGTCGTCGACCGTCATCACCAGCTCGATCTGGCGACCGCCGTCGATCTTGCGGTAGCGCTCGGTGAGGTGCTCCTTGTTGGAGTGGGCCTCGCCCTCGTCGTCGATGAAGCTCTTGTCGTTGATGCCGATGGTGTCGACCACCAGGGTGTCGCCTTCCCAATGGCCCACGGAGTGGCCGAGGAAAGTGTCCTTCAGGTTGGCCGGGTGCTTCTGGTCGAGGTAGATGCGGCGCACTTCGTGAGCCACCTCGTGCAGGAAGGTGACGCGGCCGGGCGTCTGCACGATCTCGATCGGATAGGGGCTTTCCATCAGGCGCGGCATGCCGTGCGGGAAGCAGGCGGTCGAGGTGTCGGTCTCCGGCTTGCCCGCGTTCTTGGCGCGGATGCGGCGCTTGAGGATCTCGACGTACTGCGGCTTCAGCGGCCCCGGCACGCCGGGCTCCGGCCCGAGCATGAATTCATAGCCGCGCAACCACCACACGCCCTCGAAATTCTTGGGATCGGGATTGGGCGGCGCGCCCGGACGCGGCTTCAGCGGCGCATTGGCTCCGCCGAAGCCCGGCGTCAGGGCCAGGGTCGGATCAGGATCGTTGTACAGGGTCTTGGGCCGAGGCGGCGCGGGCCGGCCGTTGATGCCCTGCGCATGGGCGCCGACGGCGCCGCCAGCGGCGAGGGTCGCCACCATCGCAAAGACCAAGCCTCGATATCGCCGTGTGGGTGTTGCGCTCATCAGCGGCCTCCTCCCGAATTTGTTTGTTGCGTGGTCATCTCAGGCTCATGTTGCGCATAAATGTCGGCGCATTGCGGCCCGGCGCCGGCCAAGGTGTCGCGCGATCCGCCGCTCCCGTCCATGGCGCAGCGCATGTGGGGCCAACTCTGCCTTGGCGGCCCGCCCATGGCCGTAAAGCTGAGAAACGCCGCCCGAGGCGCGCTACGCCGCGCTCTCGAGGGCGCCGCGATTGATACCTGGCCGCGTCCGGGTCTAATGGCGCCGCTGGAACAGCGGAGCGACCCGAAGTGGAGGAAGACACCACCCGCATCATGACCGTCTCGGCGCTGATGCTGGCGTCGCTGGACGAGCGCGTGCACCTGCTGGAGGCGGTGGATGATCACGCCCTGGGCCAGCGCCATCTGATCGATCCGAACGGCTCGGTGATCGGCCGGAAGGCGCCGGCGGACATCGTCCTGGCGGATTCCGAGATCTCCCGCGCCCATTGCCGGCTGGCGGTGCGCGGCGAGGAGCTGTGGGTCGCCGACCTGGGCTCGACCAACGGCACCTTCGTCGACGGCGCCCGCGTGCAGGGGGAGGCGATCGTGCCGCCCGGCGCCGTCCTGCAGGTGGGCCGCCAGAATCTGAAGCACGCGTGGAGCACGCGCCGCGAGTGGCGACGGTCGGACGAACTCAGTCGCGACCTGGACACGGCCAGCGCCTACGTCCATGCGCTCCTGCCGCCGCGCATCGCCCAGGGCCCGATCCGGGCCGACTGGTTCTACCATCCGTCCGCCAAGCTCGGCGGCGACGCCTTCGGCTATCGCACCCTGCCGGACGGCCGCTTCGCGATCTATCTGATCGACGTCTCCGGCCATGGGGCCGGGGCGGCGATGCACAGCGTCACGGTGATGAACGTCGTGCGCCAGAACGCGCTGCCGGGCGCCGACCTGTCGGACCCGGGACAGGTGCTGAAGGCGCTGAACGGCATGTTCCCAATGGACAGCCACGCCGACATGTACTTCACCATGTGGTACGGCGTCTTCGATCCGGCCACGCGCACCCTGGAGTATGCCAGCGCCGGCCACCATCCCGCCTATCTGATCTTGGCGGACCGCCGCGAAACCGTCCCCTTGCGCACCCGCAACCCGATGATCGGGGCCATGCCCGGCGTGTCC
This sequence comes from Caulobacteraceae bacterium, assembly GCA_036500495.1. Lineage (GTDB taxonomy): Bacteria > Pseudomonadota > Alphaproteobacteria > Caulobacterales > Caulobacteraceae > BOG-938. The sequence goes on along the minus strand of DASYBX010000064.1, from coordinate 18,345 downwards.
TACAAGGCCGACCGCCTCACCCTGCCGCCCGACGCCACGCTCTACGTCTTCAGCGACGGGGTTTTTGAAATTGTCACAGTCGACGGGCATCAATGGCGGCTGGACAATTTCCTGCCGCTCCTGCTCGAACCCCCTGTCGAGGGGCGGAGCGAGTGCAGGCGATTGTTCGACGGGGTGATGAGCGCGGCTCGGGCGGACGGCGTGGATGACGATTTCTCGATCGTCCACCTGACCTTCGACTGAGCGGCGCGAGCGGGGCGCGGATGCAGATCAGTTTCGACAAGATCGAGAACTTCAAGAAGGTCACCATGGTGGGCCGCCTCGACACCGCGGGCGTGGGCCAGATCGAGGCGCAGTTCTCGGCCGGCGTGGTGGCCGGCGGCCAGAGCACCCTTCTGGACCTGACCGAGGTCGAGTTCCTCGCTTCCCTCGGCGTGCGCATGCTGATCAGCACCGCGCGGGCGCTGTCGACCAAAGGCGGCCGGATGGTCATGTACGGGGCCAACCCGGCGGTGTCCGACACCATCGACGCGATGGGCTTCGACGAGATCGTTCCGCTGACGCGATCGGAGCCCGAGGCGATCGCCCTTCTTCAGGCATGACCATGGCCGCCCGCTCGGCCGCCGGGGGCCTGCGGTCGTTCCGCATGGTCGGCGACGACCTGGTCATGGTGCTGGGCGGCGACCTGGCGGCGATCGAGGAGGGGCGGGCCTGCATGGCCGGCCGCCTCGATCCCGGGCTCGGCCCACGCGCGGCGAACCGCCTGGAGGTGGTGTTCGAGGAATTGATCGCCAACGTGGTCCGCCACGGCTTCGCAGCTGGCCTCGGCGGTTCGATCCTGGTCGTGCTCGGTCCCCGGCCCGGGGTCATCCGCCTCGCGATCGAGGACGACGGGCGCCCGTTCGATCCCTTTTCCGCGCCTGAACCGCCGCCGTTCGCCGCCCTCGAGACGGCCCAGGTCGGCGGGCTGGGCGTGCGGGCGGTGCGGCGGTTCTCGGCCTCGACCCTTTACGACCATGCGCCGGCCAGCGACCTGTGGAGCGCGTTCGTCGATCCGGGCGGACGGCCCGTCAACCGCGTGACCGTGACCATCGCGACGGATGGGTGAAGCCGCGCCTCACTTGGCCTGCTGAGCGGCCTCGCTGGAGGAAGCGTAGAGCGCATCGAGCGCCTGGCCGACGCCCTGGGCCTCCTTCGTCGCGCCGTCGATGGCCCGGACGTCGGTGGCCGCGGCCACGGTGGAGGACAGAGTCTCGATCTGCGCCTGCCTGGCCCGCGCCTGATCCGCATTGGCCTTCAGGGTCTGGTAGGCCCGCTTGTGGGCCGCGGACGCGAACAGCCCCGGCTTGGGCCCGGCCCCCAGCGCCGTGACCGAATCCTCGGTCGTCCGAAGGCGCGCGACCAGGGCGGTGAACTGGCTGCGCTCGACGGGCAGGTACTGCGCCTGGGCCGCGGCGTAGGCGCCGGCGAAATCGGGGTAGGCCGCCAGGGTCCGGCGGGCGCCCTGCAGCGCCGCGGCGCCATCGGCGGCCTTGGGCGCGCCGGCCGCCTCCGCCGCGAGCTTGGCGCGGGCGTCGCGCACGGCGGCCAGGGCGCGCACGGCGTCGGGGTTGTCGGCCGTCTTGCCGAGCACACGTTCGACCTCCCGCGCCTGCGACTGGACGGCGCGGTCGAGCGCGGCGGCCTCGTGAGCAGCCATCCCCTTGGCCTCGCTGTCGGCCTGGCCGCCCGGCTGGCCGGTCGAGGCGGCGATCTTCTGGGCGGCGTCGGACAGGGTGGCAATCTCCGCCGCCGGCCGGCCGGCGGCGCGGGCGTCCTGCACCAGACCCTGGGCCTCCGTCGAGGCCTGCTGGCCCGCCGCCGGCGCGGCTGGCGCCGGGGTGATGACCAGTCCCGGCGCCGGGCCGGCGGGCGCGGCCGGGGCGACGCGATGCTTGGGCATGAGGGCGTTCACGCCGAAGCCCACGCCGACAGCCAGCAGCACCACCCCGGCCGCGACGGCGCCCAGGTCGCGGACGGAGACTTTCCGCTTCGCCGCAGAGGCGGGCTTCGCCTTTGCCGGTTCGGCGGCGACCGCCTTGGGTTCGGCCGCCATGGACGGGGCTGGGGTCGCTGCGGGGGCCGTCGGCGGCGGCTCCATGACGGGCAGGGAGGCGATGCTGATCCGCGTGAGATCGTCCTCAGGCCCCGCCCCATCGAACAGCCGCAGCCAGTCGGCAATCGATTGCGGACGCTCGCCTGGGCGGATGCCCATGCCGATGTCGACCGCCTTGGTGAAGTTGGGGCTGAAGCCCGGCCAGTCACGCGATGACAGCGGCTGGCCGACGCCGCCGTGCAGCCGTTCGAGCACCTCCGGCGGCTTTTCGCCAGTGACGCACTGATAGGCGACCACCGCCAGGGCGTAGATGTCGGTCCAGGGTCCCTGGGCGTAGGTTTTGACGTACTGCTCCAGGGCGGCGTAGGGCGGGGTGTAGAAGGTGACCTTGGTGCTGGTGGCGTCTCCCGCATCGAAGCGGGCCGATCCGAAGTCGATCAGGACCGGCCGGCCCTGGTCGTCGACCAGGATGTTGGGCGGCTTGATATCCCGGTGGAGGACGCCGGCCCGGTGCGCGCGGTCGAGGCCCTCGGCAATGGGGCGCAGCACGGCCATTAGGCTCTGCTCGTCGAAGCGCCGCCCGTCGCGCAGCATCTGCGACAGCGAGACACCGCTCTCGAAGTCCATGACCATGTAGGCGGTGCCGTGAAACTCGAACAGGCTGCGCACGCTGACGATGTTCGGATGGCGCTCGGGCTGCGACAGTTGCCAGAGGATCTTGGCCTCCTCGACGAACTTCCTCAGCCCCAGCGCATAGAGCTCCTCGGACGAGGAATCCGTCGGCTTGACCGTTTCATCCTCGAGGCGATCGCTGATGGCGCTCGGAAAGTACTCCTTGATGGCGACCATCTCGTCGAAATAGGTGCCGCGCCCGCGATAGACGATGCCGAAGCCGCCGACGCCCAGGACCTCTTCCAGGCGCCATTCACGAAGAATGACGCCCTTGGGCAGGGCCTTGTTTGAATAAGGCGCGTTCAACGACGAGACCCCGGCTGCCCCTGGAAAAAGGGTTGCCACATAAGCTATCGCGCAGCCAGGGTTGTTGCCAATACTTGCCCGCTCAACCTCAGATGGAAGCCGCTCGATGGGATTCCTGACGGTCGCCCGCACCCATGTCGGCCGCCGCCGCAAGATCAACGAGGACGCCATGCTCGCCCGGCCCGACCTCGGCCTGTGGGCCGTGGCCGACGGCATGGGCGGCCACCATGCCGGCGACGTCGCCAGCGCGATGGTGGTCGAGGCCCTCGAGGGGATCGCGGCCGGGGGGCGGGCCCCGGCGCGCAGCCTGGAGGCGCAGCGGCTCCTGGCCGAGGCCAACGCCCGCCTGGTGGCCATGGCCGGGGCCGGGGCCGAGCCCAGGACGATCGGGAGCACGGTCGCGGTGCTGCTCGCCGACGACGGCGGCGCCTTCCATGGCTTGTGGGCGGGGGACAGCCGCATCTACCACGCCCGCGCCGGCGCCCTGGCCCAACTGACCCGCGACCACACCCTGGTGCAGCTGCTGGTCGAGGTGGGCGAAATCCAGTCCTCGGAAGCCCAGGGCCACCCCAACGCCAACATCGTCACCCGGGCCGTCGGGGTCGAGGCCCGGCTTGAGCTCGACGAGGTGCGCGGCGAGGCGCGGCCGGGGGACCTGTTCCTGCTGGCCAGCGACGGCGTCACCCGCCTGATGGACGAAGCGGAGTTGCTCGCGGCGCTGCAGGCCGACGATCTGGAGGAATCCGCCGATCGCCTGGTCGATGCCTGTCTCGAGCGGGGCGGCCCGGACAACCTCTCGTTCCTGATGGTGCGCGTCGAGCCCGGCTGAGCAGGGAGCGGCTCGTACGACGCCCGCTCAGGCCCAGCTGCGAACGGCCGGCTCCAGATTGTGCAGCGGCAAGGGGCTCAGGGCCTTGAGCGTCTCGGCCGCCGCCAGGGCGGCGCGCATCATCGGCGTCCGCCGCCGCTCGACCCGGCACACCACATAGCCGGTGAGATGGGCCCGGCCGGGCTGCCGGTCGGGGCGCAGGCAGGCGATACGCGGATCGGGCGGGCACTCGGCGGAGAAGAACAGGCTGACCCCCATGCCCAGGGCGATGGCCTCGCGGATCGCCTCGCGCCCGTGCAGCTCGATCACCCGCTCGGGACTGACCTGGGCGGCGGCCAGCATGGTCTCGATCGCCGCCCGGGTCTTGGACGCCGGCTCGCGCATCAGCAGCCGCTCGTGCGCCAGGGCCTCCAGCGGGAACACCTCGGCGCCGGCCAGGGGATGGGCGATCGGCACGGCGACCGCCAGATAGTCGGCGAACAGCGGCTCGTAGAAGAACTGACCGTCCATCGGCGGGTCCGAGAGGATGGCCACGTCGACCTGGGCGTCCTGCAGGCGGCCGAGCGCCTCGCGGGCGTTGTCGATGCGCACCTCGACCGCCGCGTCGGGCTGGGCCGACATCAGCGCCTGGGCCAGGCGCACGGCGTAGATCGGCGAGTCGGCGCCGATGCGGATCGAGACCGCGGCCGCGTCGACGCTGTCGCCCAGCAACTCGTCGATCTCCTCGGAGGTGGCGAACATGCGGCGCGTGAGCGCGAACAGCTCGCGCCCGACGGGGGTCAGCCTCAGCGGCGGCCGGCGGCCCTCGAACAGCACCGCACTATGACGGTTCTCCAACGCCTTGATCTGCTGGGACAAGGTGGGTTGCGCCACGTTGAGCCGCCGGGCCGCCCGGCTGAAGCTTCCCTCGGTGGCGATCGCGTGAAAAGCGCGCAGATGCTGATGGTTGACGGTCAAACTTTATATCTAATGTTGAACGCGCTCCCGCGCGAATATTTACAGACTTATTCAAATTCAATTGCGGTTTTGTGACAGAAACGCCGTGTATAGGTTTCACCTATCGGGGTATTTGCTTTTAAATATTGGCCCCTGCGGCAGATGTCCGCCAGTTTCCCAGGCCTCGTCTTAGGACCGCCCGCGGGGGCTCCCAAGCATTCCCCCCGCGCACGCGGCCAGGCCGACCTCTGGGGGATAGACAAATGAAATCGGGCTTCATGGTTTCCTGCGCCGCGGGCGCGCTTCTCAGCGGCCTGGCGGCCGGCGCGGCTTTCGCCGCGGACGCCACCGTCACCGATACCGCCGGCGCGACCGGCATCCAGGAGGTGGTGGTCACCGCCCAGCGGCGGGACGAAACCGTCCAGAACGTGTCGATGACCGTTCAGGCCCTCTCCAGCGAGTCCATCGCCAAGCTGAACATCACCGACGTCGAGCAGATCCTGCGCTTCACGCCCAACGTGGTCTATTCGGCGCCCGGCGCAGGCCAGGGCCAGATCTCGATGCGCGGCCTCTCCACCGGCCGGGCCGGCGAGCAGTCCTACGCCACCGTCGGCAACTTCCCCAACGTCGCGATCTATCTGGACGAGCAGTCCATGCAGTTCCCGGGCCGCACCCCGGACATCTACCTCTCCGACATGCAGCGGGTCGAAGTGCTGGAAGGCCCGCAAGGCACCCTGTTCGGCGGCGGCGCCGAGGCCGGCGCGATCCGCTACATCACCAACAAGCCGCGGATGAACATCTTCGAAGGCAACGTCGACGGCACGTACGGCATCACCTGGCACGGCGACAGCAACTACGCCTTCAGCGGCGTGGTCAACCTGCCGCTGGTGCAGGACAAGCTGGCCGCCCGCGTGGTGGTCTACAACGACCGCCAGGGCGGCTATATCGACAACGTGCCGAGCACGTTCACCCGCAACGAACAGCTCGACAACAACACCTATATCGGCGTGAAGCCGACCGGCGGCCTTTGCCCGGACAGCGGCAAGCCCAACCCGAACACCGGCTTCTGCCTGCCGGCGAATTCGCCCCAGGCCAACAACTTCTCCGTCGCCGGCAAGGACCAGAACCCGGTCACCAACCAGGGCGCGCGGGGCGAGTTGCTGTGGCAGATCAACCCGGACTGGGACCTGCTGATCTCGCAGAGCGTGCAGAACCTCGACGCCGAGGGCCTGTCGACCCAATACCCGGTCGGGTCGGACTTCCAGAAGCTGCAGGCCCTGCAGGTGACCGCCTTCGTGCCGACTTACAACAAAGACAACTTCGAGAGCACGGCCTGGACCCTGAACGGCAAGTTCAACGGCTTCAGCGCGCTCTACACCGGCTCCTATACCGACCGGCACATCACCCAGCAGAACGACTACACCAACTACTCGCGCACCCTGTATGGCCAGTATTACGAGTGCACCGGCGGCAACAACTCGGGCTTCGGCGCCGGCAAGTCCAGCGGGCCGGTCGTCCCGGCCAAGTGCTATTCGCCGGTCACCTTCTGGCACGACAAGGTGCATAACACGCACATGAGCCACGAGGCGCGGGTCAGCACCCCGTCCGATTTGCGTATCCGCGGCATCGCCGGAGTCTATTACGAGCAGTTCCGCATCAACGACGTGATGGACTTCAACTACAAGACCATCCCCTCCTGCGACGAAGGCAACAACCTGGCCGCCGCGCTGGCGGGCGGCGCGACCTGCGTCGGCAACGATGCGCCGGCCCCCGGCTCGACCCAGAACCAGCCGGGCGTCAAGGGCGACATGGTCGGCTACGGCGACGACACCACGCGCGGCTACGACCAGACCGCCGCCTTCGTCCAGGTCGACTTCGACATCATCCCCAAGATGCTGACGGTCACCGCGGGCACCCGCTACTACGACTACAACGAGTTCGAGAAGGGCTCGATCTACCACACGCCCTCGAGCTGCACGAACACCCTGGTCTGCGGGCCCAAGGCCAACATCGACGCGGAAAACCTGTCGGTGACCTACACCGGCTTCAAGAGCCACTTCGGTCTGCAGTACAAGCCGACCAAGGACCTGATGTTCTATGCGGTCTATTCGGAGGGCTACCGTCCCGGCGGCTTCAACCGCTATCCCGAGACCAAGGGGCCGTTCACGGCCGGCGGCAGCGACAACCAGTTCACCAAGCCGGTGGCCTATGCGCCCGACAGCCTCAAGAACTACGAAGCCGGGGTGAAGTCGGAACTGCTCGACCACCGCCTCCAGCTGAACCTGACCGGCTACCACATGGAGTGGACCAACAGCCAGATCGCGCTCTACCAGCCGTGCTGCCTGGGCAACTCCACCTTCACCACCAACGGCGCCAGCTACAGCATCGACGGGGTCGAGGGGCAGTTCATCGTGCGCGTGCTGGAAGGCCTCACCGTGCAGGGCTCGGCCAGCTACAACGAGAACAAGCAGACCAATTCGCCCTGCCTGGTCAGCAACGCCGTGGGGTCCCCGACACTGGGCAAGTGCATCACCCAGGTGAAGGGCGCGCCCTATCCGAACCCGTTCGGCGTCGAGGGCGGCATGTCGGCCTTCTCGCCGATGTGGCAGGCCAACATCGGCGGCCGCTACGAATGGACGATGAACGAATACAAGCCGTTCGTCAGCCTCAACGCCAACTACACCAGCCAGCAGTTCAACGAGCCGGAGAACTACATCCCCGGCGACCAGCCTTCGCAGATCGTGCCGACCACCACCTACCTGCGCTACAAGATCCCCGGCTACGGCACGGTCGACGGCTCGATCGGCTTCGTCAGGGACCGGTGGACGGTCTCGCTGATCGGCCAGAACCTGCTCGATTCCCACGCCATCACGCTGGCGTCATCGGGACAGTTCATCAAGGCCGAGGTTCCGCTCCGTCCGCGGGTGGTCAACCTCAAGGTCTCCATGCACTTCTAGGCTTGGCGACTTGGACCTGATCGAGCATCCAGGGGCGGTCGCCAGCGTCCGCCCCTCCTCCCCGGAGCCCATGGCCGCGCCCGTCAAATCTTCCGTGGAACGGGACGTCGGCCGCCTGCGCGGGCTGCAGCAGGCCGGCCGTCACGACGAGGCCCTGGCCGGCGCCTTGCCGCTGCTGGCCGAATTGCCGGAGAACCGCGACCTCCTGCTGATCGCCGCCGCCAGCCAGCGGTGTCTCGGCCAGGTCGACGCGGCGATGGCGACCCTGGACCGGCTGGAGCGGCTGCATCCGCGCTTCAGCCGCCTGCACCAGGAACGCGGCATGGGCTTCGTGGCCCGCCGGGATGCGCCGAACGCGATCCACCACCTGCTGATCTCGGTCAACATCAACCCTGCCCTGCCCGCCAGCTGGACCATGCTGGAGGGCCTCTACCGCATGACCGGCGATGCCGAGAACGCCGCTACCGCCGCCGCTCACGTGCAGACCCTCAAGGCCCTGGCGCCCGAGGTGGTGACCGCCACCTCGCACTTCTCGGACGGCGACATCGGCCTCGCCGAACAGATCATCCGCCCTTACCTGCTGCGCGTGGGCGACGATCCGGAGGCCATGCGGCTGCTCGCCCGGATCGGGATCGAGCTCGAGGTGCTGAACGACGCCGAGACCCTGCTGCAAGCGGTGCTGGAGCGCCTGCCGAACTATCACGCGGCGCGCTACGACTACGTCCAGACCCTGATCAAGCGCCAGAAGCACATCGAGGCCCGCGCCGAGGTGCAAAAGCTGCTGGCGGTCGACCCGACCAACGGCGAGTACCTGACCCTGGCGGCCAACGCCGAGGTCGGCCTCGGCCAGAGCGAGCGGGCGCTGGACATCTACACCGAGATGCTGCGCCTGCGGCCCGCCTCGTGGGACGTGCCGCTGTGGATGGGCCACGCCCAGAAGACCATCGGCCAGGTTCCGGAAGCGATCCGATCCTACCGCGCCGCCGCCGCCGCCCGCTCCAATTTCGGCGACGCCTACTGGAGCTTGGCCAACCTCAAGACCTACCGCTTCACGGACGACGAGATCGCCCGGATGCGGGCCGAGGAGGACGCGTCGACCACCGTCCCGGTCGACCGCTTCCACCTGTGCTTCGCCCTCGGCAAGGCGCTGGAGGATCGCGGCGAGCACGCGCAATCCTGGGCCTTCTACCAGCGCGGCAACGCCCTGAAGCGGGCCGAGAGCAAGTACGTCCCCGAGATCACCGAGGCCAATACCGAGGGGCAGAAGCGGGTGTGCACGGCCGCCTTCTTCGCCGAGCGGACCGGCTGGGGCGATGCGCGCGCCGACCCGATCTTCGTGGTGGGCCTGCCGCGGGCCGGCTCGACCCTGATCGAGCAGATCCTGGCCTCGCACTCCCAGGTCGAGGGCACGCTGGAGCTGTCGGATGTGCAGCGCGCGGTGCTCGACATCCAGGGCCAGGGCCCCAAGGACGAGCGGCCCCGCTATCCCGACGCCCTGGCCGAGCTGCCGCCCGAGGCCTTCGCGGCCATGGGCGAGCGCTACCTGGCCGATACCTTGGCCTATCGCACCGACAAGCCGGTCTTCATCGACAAGATGCCGAACAATTTCCGGCACATCGGCCTGATCCACCTGATGCTGCCGAACGCCAAGGTCATCGACGCCCGGCGTGATCCGATGTCGTGCTGCTTCTCGAACCTGAAGCAGCTCTACGCCCAGGGCCAGGAGTTCACCTACTCGATCGAGGACATCGCCCGCTACTACCGCACCTATGTCGAGCTGATGCGCCACTGGGACGAGGCGCTGCCGGGCCGGGTGCTGCGCGTGCAGCACGAGGACATCATCGACGACTTGGGCGGCAGCGTGCGCCGCATCCTCGACTATTGCGGCCTGCCGTTCGAGCCGGGCTGCATCGAGTTCCACACGAACAAGCGGGCCGTGCGCACCCCGAGCTCCGAACAGGTGCGCCAGCCGATCTTCCGCGACGGCCTGGACAGCTGGAAGACCTACGAGCCCTGGCTGGAGCCGCTGAAGGCCGCGCTCGGCGACGCCCTGACCACCTATCGGGACTAGTGGCATGACGAGTCCGAGCGTTCTTGGCGGTTTCGACCTGGCGGTGATCGGCGGCGGGGTGATCGGCCTGGCCCACGCCTATTGGGCGGCCAAGGCGGGCCTCAAGGTGGCGGTGATCGAGAAGGACGCCCGGGCCAACGGCGCCTCGATCCGCAACTTCGGCTTCATCACCGTGACCGGCCAGGAGCGCGGCGACAGCTGGAGCCTGGCGCGCCGCACCCGTGACGTCTGGGCCGAGGTGGCGCCCCTGGCGGGCATCCCCATTGAGCAGCAGGGGCTCTACCTCACCGCCCGCTCGGCCGAGGCGATGGCGGTGATCGAGGCCTTCCTGCAAACCGAGATGGGCGAGGGCTGCAGCCTGATGACGCCGGCCGCCTTCCGCGAGCGCTGCGCGGGCCTCGGCGGCCCGGACCTCGAGTGCGCTCTGCACAGCGCGATCGATCTGCGCGTGGAGTCGCGCACCGCCATCCCCGCCCTCGCCGCCTGGCTGGAAGGCGCCCTGGGCGTCACCTTCTTCAACGAGACCGTGGCCTTCGACGCCGCCCCGCCGCGGCTTGCCACCTCGCGCGGGCCGATCGACGCGGCCGCCGTGGTGGTATGCCCGGGCGACGACTTCGTGACGCTCTATCCCGACCCCATCGCCCGCTTCGGCCTGAAGAAGTGCCGCCTGTCGATGCTGAAGCTGGCCGACCCCGGCTTGCGGCTGCCCGGCGCCTTGATGTCGGACCTGGGCCTGACCCGCTACCGCGGCTACTCGGCCCTGCCCGAGGCGCGGGCCCTGGAAGCCAGGCTGCGCGCCGAGCATCCGGCCGCCTTCGACAACGGCGTCCATCTGATCGTGGCCCAGGGCGCGGACGGCGCCTTGATCGTCGGCGACAGCCACCACTACGACCCCCTGCCCGGCCCCTTCGCCCCGACCGAGGCCGAGCGCGAGATCCTGGACGAATATGAGCGCGCCACCGGCCGCGCCCCGCCGCCGGTGCTGGAGCGCTGGACCGGCGTCTACGCCACGGCCGACGACCGCACCTACCTGATCGATGCGCCCGAGCCCGGCGTGCGGCTGGTGATCGTGACCAGCGGCACGGGCGCCTCGACCGGCTTCGGCATCGCCGAGCGGGTGATCGCAGACCTTCTGGACCTCGAGACGGAGACGGCGGGATGAGCTTCCCTGTGAAGGCGATCGTGCTCGATTGGGCCGGCACCATGGTCGATTTCGGCTGCATGGCCCCGGTGCGCGCGCTGATCGAGGTGTTCGGCGAAGACGGCTTCGCCCTCACCGACGCGGAGGCCCGCGCCGACATGGGCAAGGCCAAGATCGACCACTTGCGCGCGATCCTCGCCGCCCCCCCGGTGGCGGAGCGCTGGGCGGCCGCCAAGGGCGCCCCGCCTGCCGAGGCCGACGTCGAACGCCTCTATACGCGCCTGGTCCCCGCCATGCAGGCCGCCGCCGCCAAGGCCTCGCGCCTGATCCCCGGCGCCGTCGAGGCTGTCGACGCGCTGAAAGCCCTGGGCATCCGCATCGGCTCGGGCACCGGCTACACGCGCGAGATGATGGCGCCGATCCTCAGCAACGCCGCCGCCCAGGGCTATGCGCCCGAACTGGTGGTGTGCGCCGGCGAGACGCCGAGCGGCCGGCCCGCGCCGTTCATGACCTGGCAGGCCCTGATCGCCATGGACTGCTGGCCCGCCAACGCCTGCATCAAGGTCGACGATGCGGCGGTCGGGATTCAGGAGGGCAAGAGCGCGGGCTGTTGGGCCGTGGGCCTGGCGGCCTCCGGCAACGGGGTGGGCCTCGACCTCGACGCCTTCCATGCCCTGTCCGAACCCGAGCGTCGCCAGCGCATCGCCCGCTCGGCCAAGGAGCTGGAAACCGCCGGCGCCGACTACGTCATCGACGACATCTCGCAGCTGCCCTCCATCGTGCGCGACATCGCCCGCCGGATCGGCGGCGCGTCGTGAGCGTCGCCGACGCCGTCGCGACCGGTCCGGTCTGGGGCCTGCTGGAACGCCCCAAGCGCTGGCTGGCGCGCGCGCCCGCCCCGGTGTTCGCCCTCTACGGCGGGTTGATGGCCTTCGGCGCCTATTTCGCGATGTACGCCTTCAGGAAGCCGTTCACCGTGGCCAGCTTCGCCGCGGCCGCGCCCGTGCTGGGGGTGAACTACAAGATCGCCCTCGTGATCATCCAGGTGCTGGGCTACGCGCTCAGCAAGGTCGCCGGGGTCAAGGTCATCTCCGAAACCCCGCCCCACCGCCGGGCCCTGGCCATCCTTGGCCTGATCGGCGTCGCCGAACTGGCCCTGGTCGCCTTCGCCCTGATCCCCGCGCCCTGGAACATCGCCTGCCTGTTCGTCAACGGCCTGATGCTCGGCATGATCTGGGGCCTGGTGTTCGGCTTCCTGGAGGGGCGGCGCCTGTCCGAAGTGCTGGGCGCCATGCTGTGCGCCGCCTTCATCGTCTCCTCCGGCGTGGTGAAGTCGGTGGGCGAGATGACCATGCTGAAGGGACTCGCCAACGAATACTGGATGCCGGCTCTTACAGGTCTCCTGTTCGTCCCCCTGCTGCTGGTCTGCGTGCTGGGTCTGTCGGTCCTGCCGCCGCCGAGCGCCGAGGACCAGCGGCTGCGCGTCGCCCGCGCGCCGATGGACGGCGCCGCCCGCGCCCGCATGTTCGCCGCCTACGCCCCCGGCCTGATCGGCCTGGTGATCATCTACGTGGGCCTGACCGCGCTGCGCGACTTCCGCGACAACTTCGCGGTCGAGATCTGGAACGGGCTCGGCTTCAAGGATGACGCCCAGATCTTCACCCTGTCCGAACTGCCGGTGGCGGCCATCGTCCTGGTGACCATGTCGCTGGTGATGTTCGTCCGCGACAACCGCAAGGCCTTCCTCGCCAACCTGCTGCTGGTGGCGGTGGGCCTGCTGTTGGCCGGGCTGTCGTCGTTCGCTTTCCAAATGCACTGGATCGGACCGATCACCTGGATGGTGGCGCTCGGCGCCGGTCTCTACCTGGCTTACACGCCGTTCAACGCCCTGCTGTTCGACCGTTTCATCGCCGCCAGCGGCCGCACCGGCAACGCGGGCTTCCTGATCTATGTGGCCGACGCCGCCGGTTACGTCAGCTCGGTGGCCCTGCTGGTGCTGCGCGACGTGACCGGCGTGAAGCTGTCTTGGGTGGAGTTCCTGACGCTGATCTCCTATTCGGCCGCCATCGCCGGCCTGGTGCTCATCGTCGCCGCGGGCTTCTACTTCCGCAGCCGCCTGCCACGGCAAACCGCCGATCGGCGCGAGGTCGAGGAACAGGCGGCTGCCTGACTCCTACTTCTGCGCCAGCTGGGTGGCCGACCAGCCGCCGCCGAAGGCCTGGACCAGGTCGACCATGGCCACGAGCCGGCTGCGGGCGGCCTGCAGGGCGGTGCGGCGGGCGCCGAGCGCGGTGTTCTGCGCCACCACCACCGCGGTGAAGTCGACCTGGCCGGCCGAATACTGCTTGTTGGTCAACTGCTCGGCCCGGTCGGCCTCTTCCGAAGCGGCCTGATCGAGGTCGTATTCGGACTGCAGCACGCGCAGGGCGGTGATGTTGTCCTCCACCTGCTGGAACGCGATCAGCACCGTCTGGCGATAGTTGGCGACCGCCGCGTCATAGGCGGCGCGGGCCTGGCGCACCCTGGCCGAGGTGGCTCCGGCGTTGAACAGGGTCTCCGCCCCGCTGGCTCCGATCGACCAGGCGTTGTTGCCCGCGTTCAGCAGCTGGCTCAGCACGATGGCGGTGAAGCCGTACTGGCCGCTGACCTGCACGTCGGGGAAGTAGCCGGCCACATTGACCCCGATCTGGGCGTTGGCGGCCTGCATGCGCCGCTCGGCTGCGGCGATGTCGGGCCGCCGCTGCAGCAGCGCGGCGGGCAGGGTCACGGGCACGGCGGGGACCTCGGGGCTCCAGGTCTTGGCCGCCAGGGTCAGGTCGGCCGGCGCCTGACCCGCCAGCACGGCGATGGCGTGCTCCAACTGGGCGCGGGTGCGGGCCAGGTCCTCGGCCTGGGCCTGGGCGGTCTTCAGCTGGACCTGGGCCGACAGCTGGTCGGTCTGGGCGCCGACGCCGGACTTGAAGCGGGCCTCGGCGATCCTCAGGCTGTCGGCGTAGCCCGTCACCGTCTGGTCGATCAGCCGCTTCTCCTCGTCGGCCTCGCGCAGCTGGAAGTAGTCGGCCGCCAGCAGGGCCTGTGCGGCCAGGGTCGCGTTGGCCAGGTCGCCGGCCGAGGCCTGGGCGTTGGCGTGGGCGGACTCGATCTGCCGGCGGATGCGGCCCCAGACGTCGACGTCCCAGGTCAGGCCGATGCCGGTGGAATAGATGTCGATCGGCTTGGCCCCGCTCGACAGGGCGCCCTGGGCGCCCGTGAAGCCGGTGGGGCTCTGCGAGCGGGTGGCCGATCCGGCCAGGCTGACCGTGGGGAACAGGGCGGCGCGCTGCTGATCGAGAACGGCCTTGGCCTGGCGCCAGGCGGCTTCGGCCTGGGCGAGGTTCTGGTTGGACACCAGCACCTTGGCCTCGAGCCCATCGAGCACCGGGTCGCCGAACACCTTCCAACAGTCCTGGCGCGACACCGCGTCGGACGGCGCGGCCTGGGCCCACCCCTCCGCCTCCTTGAAGGCCTTGGGCGTGGCGGCGGCGCTCGGCATCGCGGCCGGCGGCCTGTAGTCCGGCCCCACCGCGCAGGCGGCCAGGGCCGCTAGGACGGCCGCCGCCAGGGCGAAGCGGGCCAAGGCCAAGGGGGCGATCTTCGGTCCGCTCATGGCGGCTTCCTCTCTACTCACAACGCAGCGCCGAGGCCGGGTTGGCGCGGGCCGCCATCCACGACTGGAACGAGACGGTGATCCAGGCGATCACGGCCGCCGCCGCGGTCGCTCCCATGAACAGCCACACCGGCTGGCCGACCCGGTAGGCGAAGCCGTCCAGCCAGTAGCTCATGGCCAGGAAGGCGGCGGGCCAGGCGACCAGGTTGGCCCACAGCACCGGCTGGGTGAACTGCCAAAGCAGCAGCCGCGCCACGTCCACCGACGACGCGCCCATGGCCTTGCGCACCCCGATCTCCTTGGTCCGCCGCTCGGTGACGAAAGCGGCCAGGGCGAACAGGCCGAGGCAGGCGATGACGATGGCCAGCCCGGCGCACACGGCGAGGGCCACGCCCTGGGTGATCACGTCCTTATAGAGCGCCTGGATCGACTGGGCCTCGAAGACGATGCTCGCGGGGCGGTCATGGCCGGTCTGGCGCCACAGCCGACGAAGGGCCTCCAGGGTCTCGGGGATGCGCCCGTGGTCGAGCTTCAGCACCAGGAACGTCGACAGGTTCGGATCGACGAAGAACAGCGTCGGCCGGATCGCCGTGCGCGCGGTGCCCAGGGTGAAGTCCGGAACCACGCCGACGATCTGGGAGGGGCGGTTGGGCGGGGGCCGGTCGTCGGCCAGCGCCGGGGACCAGCGGGCCCAGATCACTGTCTTGCCGACGGCCGCGTGCGGATCGGCGTAGCCCAGGAAGCGCGCGGCGGTCTCGTTCAGCACCACGCTCGGCTGGGCCTCGATAGGAGGATCGGGCCGGTCGAGCACCATGTCCTCGCCATGCGCCCGGGAGAAGAACCGACCCGCGGCCGGCTTCAGGCCGTGCACCTCGAAGAAGCCGGGGCCCAGCTGGGCGACGTAGATGATCCGCAGCGACCCGTCGGCCATCTGCACCCCGGTGGCGCCGGTGTCGAACTGCATCATCGCCTTGCTGCTGGCGCAGGCCGCGGCCTGGACCCCCGGCAGGCGGCGGGCCTCCTTCCCGAAGGCCGAGCCGCAGGGGGTGAAGATGCGCGCCACCTGGTCGGTGTTCACCCGCAGCGCGTCGTTGAGCACGAACCGGGTCTGGCGGTAGATCGTGGCGGTCATCACGATCAGGCCGATGAGGATGGAGAACTGGGCGATCACCAGGGCGTGGCGCAGGGCGACCGAGCCGGTCGACTGGCCGGCCCCGCCCTTCAGCGCCGCCACGGGACGGAAGGCCGACAGCACCACAGCCGGATAGAGCCCGGCGAGCGCCGTGGTCAGCAGGGCAGCGCCGATCAGCGCGCCGGCCAGGGCCGGGTCGGCCAGGTAGTCGAACCGCAACGCGCGCCCGAGGAAGGCGTCGACCGATGGCAGGACGAGTTCGGCGGCGACCACGGCGATCACCATCGCGATGACCATGTAGATCAGGGCCTCGCCCATGAACTGGGAGACCAGGTCGCGGCGGCGGGCCCCCACGGCCTTGCGCACCCCGACCTCGACGGCCCGGCGTGTGGCCCGGGCCGTCATCAGGGTCACGAAGTTGATGGCGGCGATCGACACGATCAGGGCGCCGACGGCGGCGATGGCGAAATCCACCCGGCGATCGCCCACCGCCTCGCCCTCCGAGGGGGTGAAGTGCAGCTCGTCGAGCCGCGCCAGCCAGTAGCGGTTCATCACCTGCCCGCCGCCGGGCGCCCGGTAGTGGCGTTGGGCGAACGCGCTGAAGCGGGCTTCCCAGCCGGCCGGCGAGGCGCCGGACTTCAGCTTCACATAGACCGCCAGGTCCTCGGTCGTGGGCGTGGGATGCCGGTCCTCCACCGCGATCGGCGAGAACGGGGCCAGGCCCGCGGCGAACACCTTTTCGTCGAGGTGGCTCGAGGCCGGAAGGTCGGCGAGCACGGCCATGACCTTCATGGGATGGAAGCCGGACACCCGCTTCATCTCGGCCGGCGGCAGGCCCAGCCGGCCCTCCAGGCCCGAGTCGACCAGCAGCACCCGGCCGATCGGTGCATCCTGGCCGAAGTATTTGCGCGCCGCCTCGCGGGTCAGCACCAGGCCGTCCGGCTCGGCTACGGCGGCGTTGAGGTCGCCCGCCAGCACCGGGAACGGCATCACCTTGAAGAAGTCCGGGTCGACCCAGTCGATCGGCTCGCCCGTCACCCGGTCGCCGAGCTTCAACTGGCTGGCGGCGTTGGCCAGCCGGGCCACGCGCTCGACCTCGGGGAAGTCCAGTTTCAGGTTGGCGGCGGCGGTCGACTGCACCACGTCGGTGGGCCGAGGCTTCTGGCCGGGCAGCAGCAGGTCGTCCTGCATCCGGTAGACGCGCTCGTGGCCCGGAATGAAGCGGTCGAAGCTGAACTCGTCGCGGACGTAGAGGCCGATCAGGATCGCCGCGGCGAAGCTGATCGCCAGGCCGAGGATGGTGATCCCGGCGTAGGGACCGTTGCGGCCGAGGTTGCCGAGGGCGGCCGACAGGTAGTTGCGCAGCATCGGACCCCTCGCCTCCTATTCGTAGCGCAAGGCGGCCGCGGGCTTGGCCCGGGCGACCATCCAGGACTGGAAGGAGACGGTGATCCAGGCGATCAGGGCCGCCGCGACGGCCGCGCCCAGGAACAGCCAGGCCGGCTGGCTGACCCGGTAGGCGAAGCCGTGCAGCCAGTAGTCCATGGCAAAGAAGGCGATGGGCCAAGCCACCAGGTTGGCCCACAGCACCGGCTGGGTGAACTGCCACAGCAGCAGCGCCACCACGTCGGCGGACGACGCCCCCATGGCCTTGCGCACGCCGATCTCCTTGGTGCGCCGCTCGGTCACGAAGGCGGCCAGGGCGAACAGGCCGAGGCAGGCGACCAGGATCGCCAGGCCCGAACAGATGCCGAGGCAGACCCCCTGGATGATCACGTCCTGATAGAGGGCCTGGATCGCCTGGGTCTCGAACACGACATTGGGCGGACCCTGGTGGCCCGTGCGCCGCCACAGCGCGCGCAGACCGTCCAGCGCCTCGGGGATACGCTGCCGATCGAGCTTCATGACCAGATAGGGGCTCACGATCGGGTCGACGTAATAGATCGTCGGATTGACCGCTCCGCGCACCGTGCCGAGGGTGAAGTCCGGGACCACGCCGATCACCCGCGATGGATGGTTCGTCGGGACCTGATTGGGCCCCAACCGGACCGAATAGTGCTGCCAGAAGATGGTCTGGCCGATGGCGGCGGCCGGACTGGACAGGCCCAGGAAGCGCACGGCGCTTTCGTTGAGGACGATGCTCGGCCGCAGGTCTGGCGCGGGATCCGGGCGGTCCAGCACGACGTCCTCGCCCCGGGTCCTGGAGAAGAACCGACCGGCGACGGGCTTGAGGCCGTGCAGTTCGAGGAAGCCCACACCGACGGTCCCCGTGTACAGCGTGCGCACCGAACGATCGGCCGCCAGGGACTGGGTCTGGGACGTGCCGAGCGCCAGGGCGGAGCCGCCGGCGCAGGCGACGGCCTTCACGCCGGCAACGCTCCTGGCCCCCCGCTCGAAGGCCGAATTGCAGGGGCCCGACGTGCGGATCACCTGGTCGATGTCCACCCTCAAGGCGTCGTTGAGGACGAACCGGGTCTGCCGATAGATGGTCGCGGTCATCACGATCAGGCCGATCAGGATCGCGAACTGGGCGATCACCAGGCTCTGGCGCACGGCGACA